>NZ_CP034328.1:1160000-1488750 GCF_003940805.1 Tabrizicola piscis | reverse complement strand
TTTTCCAACCACGGAGCCCGCCTTCCCGGATGATCTGGTGGCCGAGGTCTGCCGTCTTGCGGGGACCGACGGGATCCTTGGCAATTGCCACGCCTCGGGTGTGCCGATCATTGCGGCGCATTGCGCCGAGCATCTGCGGACAGGCTGGCCGATCTGCTACACCAGCGCCGATTCAGTCTTCCAGATCGCCGCGCATGAAGAGGCGTTCGGGCTGGAGCGACTGCTGAAGCTGTGCGCTGATCTGGCGCCAATGCTGCACGCCCGCAAGGTTGGCCGCGTGATCGCGCGGCCGTTCATCGGGACCTGCGATGATTTCAGGCGCACGTCAAACCGGCGGGACTATGCGATTGCACCGCCTGCGCCGACGCTGCTTGACTGGGTGCAAGGCGCGGGGCGCGCAACGCATGCGGTGGGCAAGATCGGTGACATCTTTTCGATGCGGGGGATCGGCCATCTGCACAAAGGCAAAAGCGATGCTGACCTTTTCGAACATCTCGTCCGCCTTGGGGCCGATGCCGAGCCGGGATCCTTGACCTTTGCCAACTTTGTCGAGTTCGACAGCCTTTACGGCCACCCCCGCGACGTCGCCGGCTATGCCCGGGCACTGGAGTGGTTTGATGCGCAACTGCCCCGTTTTCTGGCACAACTGCGGCCGGGGGACCTTGCCATCTTCACTGCCGATCATGGCAATGACCCGACATGGAGCGGAACCGACCACACCCGCGAACGGGTGCCGGTCGTCGGCTGGGGCGCGGGCCTGCGTGAGGTGGGGCTTTGCGGGTTTGTCGACGTGGGCGCGTCGGTCGCGTCGCATCTGGGGCTGGCGGCGCAGGGCCCCGGGCGGAGCTTCCTGTGACCCGCCCCGGGGCCAGCCCCCGGACCCCCGGGATATTTGGACCAGAATGAAATCAGGAGCGTTACGTGAGCGGATTGCCGAAGGTCGAGTTGCATTTGCATCTGGAAGGTGCGGCCCCGCCCGCATTCATCGCCGGGCTGGCGCAAGAGAAGCATCTGGACATAGCCGGGATCTTCGACGCGGACGGAAACTACCGCTACAAGGACTTTTGGGACTTCCTGAAGGTCTATGAGGCGGCGACCTCGGCGCTGCAAAGCCCGCGGGATTATCAGCGGCTGGTGTCGGCAGTGCTGGAGCAGTCGGCGGCCAGCGGTGTGGTCTATTGCGAGACGTTCCTGTCGCCCGATTTCTGTGGCGGTCGCGATCTGGGGGCGTGGCGGGAGTATCTGCACGCCATCCGCGAGGCGGCAGATGCGGCAGAGCGGGACATGGGCGTGACGCTGCGGGGGATCATCACCTGCATCCGGCATTTCGGGCCCGACAAGGCGCGCGAGACGGCACGTTGTGCGGCGGATACGGCGGGGGAATGGATCGTGGGCTTCGGCATCGCCGGGGATGAGAAGGTGGGGGCGCCCAAGGATTACCGCTGGGCCTTTGACTGCGCGCGCGAGGCGGGTTTGCGGCTGACCGCCCATGCCGGGGAATGGGGCGGGCCGGAGAGCGTGCGGGATGCGGTGCGCGATCTGGAAGTGGAGCGGATCGGGCACGGGGTGCGGGCCATCGAGGATCTGGCGCTGGTGGATGAGCTGGCAGAGCGGGGCATCGTGCTGGAGGTCTGTCCGGGGTCAAACGTGGCGCTGGGGCTTTACCCGACGTTCCGCGACCATCCGATTGCGGAACTGGACCGGCGGGGGGTGAAGGTGACGATCAGCACCGACGATCCGCCGTTCTTTCACACCACGATGGCGCGGGAATATGAGGAGTTGCACAAGGCCTTCGACTGGGATGACGGGCAATTCCGGAAGATCGCCCGCCAGTCGCTTGACGCGGCCTTTTGTGACGCCGATACCAAAGCGAAGATCGCAAAGCTGCTGGAGGCCTGAATGCTGGATCACCTGACTGTCGTGACGCACCCCCTGGTCCAGCACAAGCTGACGCTGATGCGCGAGAAGGACACCTCGACCGCGTCGTTCCGCAAGCTTCTGCGTGAGATCAGCCTGCTGCTGGCCTATGAGGTCACGCGGGAACTGCCGATGACGACCAAGCGGATCGAAACACCGCTGGAAGAGATGGACGCCCCGGTGATCGAGGGCAAGAAGCTGGCGCTTGTCAGCATCCTGCGTGCGGGCAACGGACTGCTGGACGGCATTCTGGAGTTGGTCCCTGCGGCGCGGGTGGGGTTTGTCGGCCTGTACCGTGACCCGGAGACGCTGCAGCCGGTGCAGTACTACTGCAAGCTGCCCGACCATATGGAGGACCGGATCGCAATTGTCGTCGATCCGATGCTGGCCACCGGCAATTCCAGTGCGGCCGCGGTCAGTCTGCTGAAGCAGGCGGGGGCGAAGCAGATCCGTTTTCTGTGCCTGCTGGCTGCGCCCGAAGGGATTGCACGGATGAAAGAGGCGCATCCCGATGTGCCGATTGTCACGGCGGCGGTGGACAGCCATCTGAACGATCACGGCTATATCGTGCCGGGCCTTGGCGATGCCGGGGACCGGATGTTCGGCACGAAATAGGGGCGGCGGGATGGGCGCGGTCACGCGGGGGATGGCATTGGCCTTGATGCTGACGGCCATGCCGGTGCAGGCGCGTGCTTTGACTGAACCGGCCGAACTGCCGCCGCCGGAGTACCGGGGTCAGCAGTATGTGGACAGCAAGGGCTGTCTTTTCATGCGGGCCGGTCCGCCCGGGCAGACCATCTGGATCCCCCGCGTGACACGGGACGGCACTCCCTTGTGCGGCAACCCGCCTTCCGGCGACCGGGTGCCGATCGCGGACGAAGGCTGATTGTCCGGTTGCAGGGTTTCAGCCGCCGCAGATGCCTTGCAATGCGACCCAATCCTCGTCCGGGACAAGTGGCGACGGCGCAAGGCCTTTGTAGGGGTCTGCCGCGGCCAGCCGGGTCATCTGGGCGTCCTGCGGATCGATGGCCAAGGCATAGGGCGTCGCGGGCACCTGTGCCGTTTCGAAGGCAGAGACCAGCGTGGCGTCGGGGACGTTGGCAGGCGCGGCCCGCAGCCGGGCCTCGCCATAGCCGCGCAGAGCCTCGACCGGCAAGTCCGTGGTGGTCAAGAGCTGGAAGGTCGCGCGCAACCCGGCATGGTTCAGGATCGGGATCATCGGATCTTCCGCGCGGCTGCGCAGCCGTTCGACCAGCGCCGCCCCTGCCGCCGCCTCTGGGCCGTTGGCTCGTTCGATCAGACGCCGCGGCAGCACGATCACATCGCCCGGCAGATGAAGCGGCATCTCCACCCCTTCCGGCAGGACGTAAAGGATCGGTGTGTCGACCGGGCCGAAAACGCGCTCCGACAGACCGGCAAGGGCTTGCAGACCCAATTGGTTGTCGCAGGGCGCGCCGGTGACCCTTGCCAGATCGTCCAGGGCGTATTGACCGATCTCGGCCCGCAGGGCGAGCGGCACGACCGACGCGGTATGTGCCACCAGTGCCCCCGGCAGCCAGAAGGCCGCGCCCGCGACGACCACCGCAGCCGTCCCCGCCAGAAGAAACCCGCGCAGGCGGCCGGGGCGGGCGGTGGCCGCCTTCACGGCGGCGCGCACTGTATCCAGGGCCTCCACCATGTCGGAATCGTCCAGTTCCAGGCTTTCGCTGCTGTCGGGACCGGGCGCAAACAGTGGCGGGCCTTCACCGGGGTTCAGCCGCTCGATCGCGGGCAGCGACCAGTGGCTGAGTGCGGCGCCGCTTTTCGGGTCGACCAGGATCAACGTCGCATCGCCAAAGCGCACCTGCACCTCACGGCGCTGGTCCTGAGGCGTCTCGCGCCAGAGGCCGGGACATTCCAGCCGTTGATACTTTTTCAGCGCCGTCATCGGCTGCGGGGTCTCTGCCTGTTTTGCCGGGCAGTCTAGCCCTTGCGGACCGGGTTCACAATCACCCAAGGTCCGGAACGCAAAGGCTTCGCCGATCCGCGACCCAAACCATGGGCGGCGCGTCGCGATCAGGCGGGCGCAGGGGCGGGGCGGCAGGCGACAAGTCGGGGGATGAGGCAGATCAGCAGATGACCGAGACCCCGAACCGAACCCTTGCTGCGGCAGGTGCAGTCCTGATCTATGCCTGCGTCATCGCGTTCACCGACAACTATGTGCGGGTGATCGCGGCGGATGGGGGGCTGTGGCAGTTCCATGCCACGCGCACGGCGATGGCGGTGGTGTTGCTGGCGCTGTTGGCGGTGCCGCTGGGCCTGCGCCTGCGTCCGCGCCGGTTTGGTGCGGTGTTTGCCCGGTCGGCAATCCATGGCGCTGCGATGCTGATCTACTTCGGTGCGCTGGCCTTTCTACCGGTTGCCCAGGTGGCGGCAGGCCTGTTCACCGCGCCGATCTTTGTGCTTTTGATCCAGCGCCTTGCCTATGGCCAATCGATCAGCCTTTTGCAGGTGTTGGCGGTCGCCGTAGGCTTTGTCGGCGTCGTCATGGTGCTGGGGCCTGAGGCGATGTCGGGGGCCACTTTTGCGGCGCTTCTGCCGGTGATTGCCGGGGCGCTTTACGCGATGGGCAATATCGCCACGCGGCAGTGGTGCGCCGGCGAAAGCGCCGAGACTCTGGTGGCTGGGTTCTTCGGCATGCTGGGGGTGCTGGGGCTGATCGGGATGGCCGTGCTGTGGCTGATGCCGGTCGCTGTGCCAGAAGGGGCTGAGGGCTTTCTGCAACGCGGGGCGGTCTGGCCGACGGGAAGCTTTCTTTGGTGGACCTTTGTGCAAGCCGCCGGGTCCTTGCTTGGGGTCGGGATGATCATCAAGGCCTACCAGATTGCTGATGCCTCGAAAGTGTCGGTCTTTGAATACATCATCCTGCCCGCCTCGGCGGCCTGGGGGTTCTTTCTGTGGGGCGAGACGTTGTCTTGGCTGGCTGTGGCCGGAATGGCGCTGATCGCGCTGGCGGGTATCCTGATCGCGCGTCAGTCGCCAACCGCTTCGCGCCAGTGACGGCGGCAGAGGCTGACGTAGGTTTCATTGCCGCCGATCACTACCTGATCGCCGTCCTTCAGCGCCCGGCCATCGGGGCCCTTGCGCACGACCATCGTGGCCTTCTTGCCGCAATGGCAGATCGTGCGGACTTCGCGCATCTCGTCCGCCCAGGCCAGAAGGGCGGCTGATCCGGGGAAGAGGTTGCCCTGAAAGTCCACGCGCAGCCCATAGGCCATCACCGGCACGCCCAGATCATCCACCGCGCGGGCCAGTTGCCAGACCTGATCCTTGGACAGGAACTGCGCCTCATCAATGAAGACGCAGGCGACGGGGCCTTTTACAAAGCGGGTTTGCAGTTTGGCGAACATATCTTCGCCGGGGCCAAAGGTATCGGCAGGCTCGCCAATCCCGATCCGGCTGGCAATCCGCCCTTCACCCGCGCGGTTGTCGAACTGTGCGGTGACAAGGTAGGTCAGCATCCCACCCTCGCGGTAGTTATGCGACGCCTGCAGAAGCGAGGTCGATTTCCCCGCATTCATGGTGGAGTAGTGGAAATAAAGCTTCGCCATGGTGACGTTGCCCTAGCCCATTGCCGGGGTCTGACGCAAGCCGTGGGTTTGCACTTCGGGCGGGCCGCCACGAATGCTGACCAAGCGTTGAAGGGTCCGCCGCCCATGGACCTGCGTCGTGGATCCGGTTTGGCCGAATTCACGCAGCGGACCCCCACACAACCACCGATGAGAGGGTCACCGGCACACTCGTCACATCTCCGGACTGGCCGGACCCGGTGTATGGCGGGCAAACCATTGACAGATGGTTAACGCTAGGCCTGAAACACGCCTCATGCCCCGGGCGATCTGTGTGGGATCGCGCAGGGCAAAGCCAGGTCATGGCGATGAGGCAGGCAGACCCGCCCCGCCGCCTGAACCTTAGCCCGGGCGACGCTTGGCGCCGGCAGCCCCATCGGCCCGACGTGGGGCAAAGCTGCCGCCCTGCGGCTTTGGTGCGCCACCGCTGCGCGGCTTTTGCCCGCCCGGGCGTTGGCCCTGCGGTTTGGCCGGCGCGCTGGAACCGGTCTTTTGCCCGCCGCGCCCACCTGGGCGCTGGCCACGGTTCTGGCCCGGCTTGGGCGCTGCCGCCACCATATCCGCCGACCACGGCGCGCCGCCCAGAACCGGGATCGGTTTTTTCAGCAGCTTTTCGATGGCCTGCAACTCGCCCATCTCAGCCGGTGCGCAGAAGGCGACAGCCGTGCCTTCCGCCCCGGCGCGCGCAGTGCGGCCGATGCGGTGAACGTAGTTTTCCGGCACGTTCGGCATGTCGAAGTTGTAGACATGGCGGACCGTCGGAATGTCGATGCCGCGCGCGGCGACATCGGTCGCCACTAGCACGTCAAGCTGACCGCTGCGGAATTCCGTCAGGGTGCGGTCGCGCTGGTTCTGGCTTTTGTTGCCGTGGATCGAGCCGACCTTGAAGCCCCATGTCGCCAACAGCTTCATCAGCTTTTCCGACCCGTGCTTGGTGCGCCCGAAGACCAGCGCCTGTTCGCCCGGGTGCTTTTTCATGTATTCTTCCAGCAGACGCGCCTTGTCGCCGTTGGGGATGTAGTGAACACCCTGCACGATGCGCTCGATCGGCTTGCCGGGCGGGGCGACCTGCACCTTGATCGGGTCGCGCAGATAGGTGTCGGCGATTTCCGAGATGTCCTTCGGCATGGTGGCCGAGAACAGCAGCGTCTGACGCTTCAGCGGGATGTGCTTGGCGATTTTGCGAAGCGAGTGGATGAAGCCCATGTCCAGCATGTGGTCAGCTTCGTCCAGCACCAGATAGGCGCATTTCTCAAGGCTGACATCGCCGCGTTCCAGAAGGTCGATCAGGCGGCCGGGGGTGGCCACCAGAATGTCGGTGCCCTTGGACAGGGCCTGCGCCTGTTTGAAAAGCGAGGCGCCGCCGACGACCATGGTCACCTTGACAGCGGTGCCCTTGGTGAAGACCTCGAAGTTGTCTTTGATCTGGCCGATCAGTTCGCGCGTCGGCGCAAGGATCAGCGCGCGCACGTTCTTCGGTCCCGGCGGGTGGCCAAGGTCCAGCAGGCGGTGCAGCAGCGGCAGGCCAAAGGCGGCGGTCTTGCCGGTGCCGGTCTGGGCCAGACCCATCAGGTCGCGGCCCTGCATGATATGTGGAATGGCCTGCGCCTGAATCGGCGTGGGCGTCTTGAGCGTGGTCTTTTCCAGCGCCTTCAGAATTGTCGGCGAAAGGCCGAGGTCGGCAAAAGTGGTCATGGGATGGTCCCGTATCGACAAAGGGCCTACGACCCTCGCCCCGGGCCAATGCCCGTGACCGTGCCGCAAGCGGCGCCCCTGCGTGAATTTGGGAACCTTCATGTCCGGGGCTTTCGGTGCTCACGCGGCACGGCCTTCGGACAGGGGGGACATGGCGACTTTGGGTCGTAAAGTCAAGCGCGCGCCATGGAAGCCGGAAAATATGCCGGTTCGGTGCCGCTTTTCGCACGGCAGGTCGTCTGGCTGGACCTTTTTGCCGTCTGGGCGTATCACTTCGCGCGGCACGCAGAGTGGCCCCAAGGACGCTGCAGCCCGGGCGCAAGAAGACCCGGGAATTACAGAATACAGTCTTTTCAACAAGATATCGAGATCACACCGCCATGCCCAGGTTTCACCGCATCGCCGCTTTTTGCGTTCTGGCCGCTGCCGGCGTCTGGGTCGCAACCGGAGAATTCTCGTCCGTCGGCAGCGCGCGGGGCGGCGAAGGTCAGGAAACCCCTACTGCCGAGGCGCCTGCCACAGACACGCCGGCGCCGCTGCGGACCGTCGCAACTGTGGAGCCGGTCTTCATCGACCACGCCCGCATGATCCGCCTGTCAGGCACGACTGCGGCCGACAAGCGCGTGGCGCTGGCCGCGCGGGTCGATGGGGTCATTGCGTCGCTTGATCTGGTCAAGGGCAACGCGGTCACGGCGGGGACCGTGGTGCTGATGCTGGAAGGGCCGGAAACCGTGGCGCAGGCAGAGATCGCCGAAATCGCCCTTGCCCAGCGGGAGCGCGAACTTGAACTGGCCGAAACGCTGTTTGCCGGTGGCAACACGCCGGAAGTGCAGCTGACCAACGCGCGGTCCGCCCGCGATGCCGCTGCCGCCGAACTGGCGCGCGCTACGGCAGCGGTGGACCGGCTGCAGCTCAAGGCGCCGTTCTCGGGCATCGTTGACACTGTCGATGTCGAGCTTGGCGAATGGGTCCAGACGGGCACGCCGGTGGCCACGATCCTGTCGCTTGATCCGATCCTGCTGAAGGCTGAGGTCAGCGAGATTGACCTTGGCAGCGTCGCCCCCGGGTCCAAGGCCATGATCCGGCTTGCCAATGGCACGCAGATGGAGGGTACGGTGCGCCTTGTGGCACGCGAGGCGTCCGCCGAGACCCGCACTTTCCCGGTCGAGATTGCGTTGCCGAACCCCGACTACTCCATCCCCTCCGGCATGACGGCCGAGGTGCTGCTGGCCGCCGCCCCCACCCGCGCCGTGGTGGTGCCACGGTCGGTCGTTACGCTGGCCGAAACCGGTGAACTTGGCGTCCGCGTCGTGGATGCCGACAACATCGCGGCATTTGCCCCGGTGACGATCATCGACGATACGCCAGAAGGTCTTGTGGTCACCGGTGTGCCGGAGGGCCTTCGCATTGTGGTCGCAGGCCAGGACCTTGTCCGAAACGGCGAAACGGTCGAAGTCGTCGCCGCAGAAGGCACAAGCCCATGAAGATCGTCGAGACGGCCATCGCCAACGCCCGGCTGACGCTGTCGGTTCTGGTGTTCCTGATGATCGCCGGGGCGATGGCCTACGTCAGCATCCCGAAAGAGGCCGAACCCGACATCCAGATCCCGATCCTCTATGTCAGCTTGCACTATGACGGCATCTCGCCCGAGGACAGCGAACGCCTGCTGCTGCGGCCGATGGAAACGGCGCTGAAGTCGATCACCGGCATCAAGAAGATGACCGCGACCGCCTATCAGGGCGGGGGCAACGTGGTGATCGAGTTTCAGGCAGGCGCCGATCTTGGCACCGCGCTGGAGGATGTGCGGAACAAGGTCGCCCAGGCCCGCCCCGAACTGCCCGATGGGGCAGATGAACCCACGGTCAACGAAGTCAACCTGTCGGAATTCCCGATCCTTGTCATCACCCTGTCGGGCGAGGTGCCGGAACGGGTGCTGGCCCAGGCCGGGCGCGACTTGCGCGACCGCATCGAAGACTTGCCCCCCGTCCTGAACGCCAACCTGCAAGGTGTGCGCGATGATCTGGTCGAGGTGGTGATCGACCCGGGCAAGCTGGCCAGCTACGGCCTGCGCCCCGATGTCCTGATTGCGGGCTTTGCCGCAGGAAACCAGCTGGTCGCCGCGGGCGCGCTGGAAGGGGCGATGGGCCGCTATGCCATCAAGCTGCCCTCGCTTCTGGAAACGGCCGAGGATGTGGCCAACCTGCCGGTCATATCGACCCCGACTGCCACCGTGCGGGTCCGCGACATCGCCTCGATCCTGCCGACACTGAAGGAACCCGAGACGATCACCCGCCTAGATGGCCGCCCTGCGGTGGCGATCGAAGTGTCGAAACGTTCGGGCGCGAACCTGATTGAAACGGTTGATCAGGTGAAGGCCATTGCCGAGGAGTTCAAGGCGCTCCTCCCCGAGGGGACCGAGGTCAGCTTCAGCCAGGACAAGTCGAAAGACATCCGCCAGTTGCTGTTCGACCTGCAGAATTCGGTCCTGACAGCGGTGATTCTGGTGTTCATCGTGATCCTCTACGCGCTGTCGGCCCGCGCCTCGATCCTGATCGGGCTGGCGATCCCGGCGTCCTTCCTGATGGGGATGCTGGCTTTGGCGCTGTGGGGCTTCACGATCAACATCATCGTTCTGTTCTCCTTGATCCTTGCCGTCGGCATGCTGGTGGACGACGCCATCATCGTCACCGAATTCGCAGAACGCCGCATGTCGGAGGGCATGGAAAAGCGGCAGGCCTTTGCCATGGCCTCGCACCGGATGGCCGGGCCGGTGATCGCCGCGACGATGACCCGCGTCGCCGCCTTCTCGCCCCTGCTGTTCTGGCCCGGCATCGTGGGCGAGTTCATGAAGTTCCTGCCGATCACGCTGATCGTCACGCTGTCGGCGTCGATGATCTATGCGCTGATCTTCGTGCCCACCCTTGGCGCGCTGATCGCCAAGCCGTTCAAGCACCCGCCGGAACACAAGGACGGTGCCTACATGTGGGTTGTGGGCAAGGCCGTACGTCACCCGGTCATCATGCTGTTCACCGCCATGGGACTGCTTGTCGCCGTTCCCTATGCCTACGGCCAGTACGGCAAGGGAATGGAGTTCTTCCCGGACGTCGAACCCGAATTCGGCCTTCTGTACGTCAAGGCGCGCGGCAACCTGTCGATCGCCGAAAAGGACGCCTTGGTGAAACAGGCCGAGGAACGCATGCTTGGCTGGCCCGGGATTGCCACGATCTACACCCGCACCGGTGGCGGCGGCGGCGCGGGGAATGAGGTGGCGCCAGATGTGATCGGCACCATCCAGTACGAATTCGTTGACTGGCGCGAACGGAAGAAAGCCAGCGAAATCCTGACCGACCTGCGCGCGGAAATGGTCGGCATCCCCGGTGTGGATATCGAAGTGTCGGTCCCGCAGGCTGGGCCGCCGACCGGCAAGGCGATCCAGATCCAGCTTTCGGCAGATGACCCGGCCAATCTGAACGAGGTGGCCCGCGCCGTGTCGGACCAGTTGGCCCAAGTGCCTGATGTGATCGACATCTCCAGCGGCTTGCCGCTTCCCGGCGTGGATTGGGAGCTTCAGGTCGACCGCGCCGCTGCCTCGCGCTACGGGATCGCGCCGGCGACGGTCGGGGCCATGGTCCAGCTGGTGACGGGCGGGCTGAAACTGTCGGACTTCCGTCCTGCCGGGTCGGATGACGCGGTGGATATCGTCCTGCGCCTGCCAGAGGACCAGCGCACCATTGCAGCACTGGACCAGTTGCGCATCCAGACCGCCGAAGGGTCGGTGCCGATCTCGAACTTCGTCACCCGTTCCGCCGCACCCACCACTGGCACGCTGACCCGTCTGGACGGCGCCCGCACGGTGACCGTGCAGGCAGGCGTGCGCGAAGGGGTGCAGACCGATGGTGTCCGTGCCGCTGTGGTTGCAGCGCTGGAAGATGCCGGGCTGGAACAGCTGGGCATCCGCTGGAAACTGGCGGGCGAGGATGCCGAACAGGCCGAAGCGATGGCTTTCCTTGCCAACGCCTTTGGCGCAGCCATCTTCCTGATTTTCGTCGTCCTTCTGGCGCAGTTCAACAACTTCACCTCGGTCTGGCTGGTGCTGTCGGCCGTGGTCATGTCGACCATTGGCGTGCTTCTGGGCCTGATGATCATGGGCCAGCCCTTCAGCGTGGTGATGACCGGGATCGGGATCATTGCGCTGGCCGGGGTGGTGGTGAACAACAACATCGTGCTGATCGACACGTTCGACACCCTCCGCCGTGAGGGCAAGCCGAAGATCGAGGCGATCCTGCAGACCTGCCGCGAACGCGCCCGGCCCGTGGTGCTGACGGCGCTGACTGCGATTCTGGGCGTGTTGCCCATCGCCTTCGGCCTGAACCTTGAACTGCTAAGCCACGAAGTGACCATCGGCGCGCCGTCGACCCAGTGGTGGATCGCGCTCTCCAGCGCCATCGTCTATGGGCTGACCTTCGCCACGGTGCTGACGCTGGTCATCATCCCATCGCTGCTGATGCTGGTGACCCGGTCGGACAACCCCCGACCATGGTTCTGGCAGCGCGCCAAGCGGCGGGCGTGGACGGCTGACCGCAAGAATGCCGGGCTTGGCCGAGGGCCGGCGCAACCCGCCGAGTAGGCCCGCCCATCACCCCTGAATCGAAACGGCCCGCTTCTGGTGAAGCGGGCCGTTTTCGGTTTGAACCGTCAGGTTCCTGTTGGTGGAGCCAGGGAGGATCGAACTCCCGACCTCTTGAATGCCATTCAAGCGCTCTCCCATCTGAGCTATGACCCCACCGGAGAAACCACGGCGTTGCCGCCGCGATGCCGGGTGTTTAGGGTAGGTCGCCGGGGGGTGCAAGGGGATTTTTCACACCCCGTGCAGGCCCCGGCGGATGGGATCAGACCTCTTCCTCGTCGCCCGCAACGTCGGCCAGATCGTCCAGCGAAACGTTGTCGTCGGCGTCTTCTTCCAGAAGATCATCGTCCAGTTCGGCGTCATCCGCGACCGCTGCTTCCAGCAGATCGTCTTCGGCCTCCAGATCCTCGACCAGGACGTCGTCGTCCTTTTCGGGGACAGCGCGCGAAATGACGCTGGCGGCCATCTTGCGGCGGACAGTTTCGATATCCACGATCTCGCCCGTGTAGGGGCTGACGATCGGGCTGCGGTTCAGGTCGTAAAAGCGCTTGCCGGTCGTCGGGCAGATACGCTTCGTGCCCCATTCTGCTTTGGGCATGGTCATCCCTTCGGGTGGTGGGTAACGGGAAAATGGTCGCTTGCCACAGGTGCAGGCGACTGTCAAAGGCTTTCGTACAGCGCCGTAGCTGGCTATTCTCTGGCGAAAGATCAAGGGGTTTTCATGCCGGTTCTTCCTGGCCCGCCGCCGGTCGAGGTGCATCTGAAACGCGTCGCCCGCGCGCGGCGGTTTTCGCTGCGGGTTTCGCGGCTGGATGGCAAGGTGACGCTCAGCATGCCCGCCCGCGCGCGCGAGGGCGAGGCGCTGGCCTTCCTGCAGGGTCATGAAGGCTGGCTGCGCGAAACGCTGGAGGCGATGCCTGATTCTGCAGTGCGTCCCGTTGGCCTTGGGTCGGTGATCCCGGTCGAAGGGCGCGATCTGACGCTGGTCCAGGGCACGGGGCGGGCCATCCGGGTGGACGGTGACCAGCTTCTGGTGCCGGGCAACCCCGCCAGCGCTGGCCCACGAGTGGCTGCCTGGCTGAAGGCGCTGGCGCGTGACCGGCTGGCCCGGGCCAGCACGCATTATGCCGGGCTGGTCGGGCGGCCCTATTCCGCCCTTGCGCTGCGGGACACCCGGTCGCGCTGGGGGTCCTGTTCGCCTGACGGGCGGCTGATGTATTCCTGGCGGCTGATCATGGCACCCGCGTCAGTTCTGGACTATGTCGCCGCGCATGAGGTCGCGCATCTTGTGGAACTGAACCATTCCCCCGCCTATTGGGCGGTGGTCAGCAAGATCTATCCCGGCTGGAAAGTGGAACGCGACTGGCTGCACAGCCACGGCCAGGCCTTGCACCGCTTGCGCTTTCAGGATTGACCCCCGGGCAGCCGGGGTGTTCCCTTCGGACCATGCCGATCACCCCTCGCCTCACCGACCCCAATGCCGCAGCGCATGAACGGCTGTACCGGTCCTTGCGCCAGCAGGTCATGCATGGCGAGATGGACCCCGGCCAGTCGCTGACCTTGCGCGGTCTTGGCAAAGCCTTTGGCGTGTCGATGACCCCCGCGCGTGAGGCGGTTCGCCGGCTGGTGGCCGAAGGCGCACTGACGCTGTCCTCCTCTGGCCGGATTTCCACCCCCGAACTCACGCCGGAGCGGATTGAGGAACTGGCCGCGATCCGGGCGCTTCTGGAACCGGAGATGGCCGCCCGCGCGCTGCCCCGCGCCCATTTCGCGCTGATCGAACGGCTGGCCGCGATCAACATGCTGAACGCCGAGGCGGCGGTGAAGGGCGATGCGGTGGGCTATGTGCGCACGAACCTGGAGTTCCACCGCACCCTCTACCTGCGCGCCCAGACCCCGGCGATGCTGGCGATGTGTGAAACAGTCTGGCTGCAGTTGGGGCCCACGATGCGGGCCGTCTATGCTCGGGTAAAGCGGCGGGAGCCGCCGCAGCATCACCGGATGATCCTTGCCGCGCTGAAAGCGGGGGATGAGCCGGGGCTGCGGTTGGCGGTGCGGACAGATGTGACGCAGGGGCTGCGGCATCTGGCGGGGTAGTGCCACGCGGGACATGGATTGGGATGTTGGGAAATCAAGGGGTTGGGTGTGGGCGTTAGAGGCTTGGTAAGAGGTGTTGGCTGACCGGCCGTTGCTGATTGGTGACCCATGTCTGAGTGTCGACGCGCAGTGAGGAAGAAGGCATCATGCGAACTCTAATTAAGATACTCTTGGGCGGCGGCACTGTCATTCTGGTCGTAACTTCGGCATTGGTTTGGCAACATGACTTCCCGTTTGCGCTTATGGATCTAGACGACAGCGGATTCGTTTCGCCTCGGGAGATCGTAGTGAGCTTGGACCTTGGACACCGTCCTGCTGTGGGGCGCGAGGGAGCTTGTGTCGAGGTTTTCCTCCTCAAGGATGGATCACCAATAAAGGTCGTGTGCGCGGATGGCTGACTGACGAACTATTGTTCGAAGAGTTGTTTCCAAAGGGCGTTCTTCGCCCGGAATCAAGGCGCTCTTGCGCCGCCGGGCAGCGCCCGTCCGCCCCCTCGGGCGGGCGCTTTGCACCGTCAGCCTGCAGAACTGCCGTGGGAGGTGTTGCACCATAAAGTGCCCAGAACGGATGTTGCTCGCCCACCCGGCGGTCGGGCCCTGCCCTTTGTTGCGTGCTTCAGTGCATCCCCGCACAGCTGCCCGCCAGATTTGCGCCTTGGCGCGCAGCCTGCTTCGCTCCATCTTTGGGAAAACGCAATTCAGGAGACAAATCATGTCCATCCGTCCCGTCATCGAGACCCGCCGCGCGCAGCCGCATCTGGAAGGCGCGGGCGTTCATCTGCATCGTGCCTTTGGCGGCGCTGACCCGCTGGCCGAAGATCCGTTCCTGCTGTTTGACGACTTCCGGGGGGACCACCCGCGGGATTACATGGCTGGCTTCCCGTGGCACCCGCATCGCGGGATCGAAACGATCACCTATGTGCTGGCCGGAACGGTGGAGCATGGCGACAGTCTGGGCAACCGGGGGATCCTTGGGCCGGGAAGCCTGCAACTGATGACCGCCGGGCGGGGCATCCTGCATCAGGAAATGCCGAAGGGTGACGCCATGGGCCGGATGCATGGGTTCCAGCTTTGGGGCAACCTGCCGCGCGCGTTGAAGATGACCGACCCGCGCTATCAGGATATTCCGGGGCAGGAACTGCCAGAGCGGTTCGAGGATGACGGCACCAGCATCCGCGTGGTGATCGGCGACTATCGGGGCGTGAAAAGCCCGGTCGAAGGGATTGCGGCAGATCCGCAATATCTGGATGTCTTCGTGCCTGCGGGCAAGCGCAAGACCTTCAAGATCGACACGCGCCGCCGTGCCTTTGCCTATGTCTTTGACGGCGCTGGCACCTTCCGCGACGCCGCACGCCCCGAAGGTGTGCTGCTGGAAAAAGAAGTTGCCGGGCAAGAGGTGAACATCCGCGACCTGTCCGGCAACCGTACCCTTGTGCGCTTCGGTGCGGGCGATGAGGTGACGGTGACCGCAGGGCCAGAGGGTGTGCGGTTCCTGTTGATCTCTGGCGCGCCGATCGAAGAACCAGTGGCCTGGGCCGGACCGATTGTCATGAACAGCGAGGCCGAGTTGCGGCAGGCCTTTGCCGAGTTGCGCAACGGCACTTTCATCAAGCCCGCGCATTAAGGGTCTGCTCGTCGGTGACTTCGTCACTCCTCGCAGGCGGTGTGCCTTGCGAGGAGAAGACGAAGTCGAACGACGAGCGGTCCGGTCAGGCGTGGATTGCGCCGTCGCCGCAGGCCAGGGCGGCCTCACGCACCGCTTCAGACCACGTCGGGTGGGCGTGGCACGTCAGCGCAAGATCCTGGGCCGAGGCGCCGAATTCCATCGCCACGCAGATTTCATGGATCAGGTCGCCTGCCATCGGGCCGATGATATGGGCGCCAAGGATGCGGTCGGTGGCGGCGTCGGTGATGATCTTGACGAACCCTTCGGCCTGAAACACCGCCTTGGCGCGGGCGTTGCCCATGAAGGGAAACTTGCCGACCTTGTAGGCGCGGCCTTCGGCTTTCAGCTGCTCTTCGGTCTGGCCGACGTTTGCGACCTCGGGCGTGGTGTAGATGACCCCGGGGATGACGCCATAGTTCACATGGCCATGCTTGCCCGCCATGATTTCGGCCAGCGCCATGCCTTCATCTTCGGCCTTGTGGGCCAGCATCGGGCCGGCGATGGCGTCGCCGATGGCGTAAAGGCCAGCAACGTTGGTCTGGAAGTGGGCATCGGTCTTGACCGTGCCGCGGGGGCCCATCTCGATGCCAAGGGCTTCAAGGCCAAGGCCGGCGGTGTAGGGTTTGCGCCCCGTCGCGACAAGGACAACATCGGCCTCAAGCGTGGCCTCCTTGTCGTCCTTGCGCAGCTTGTAGGTGACAGTAGCGCCCTTCTTGCCCTGGGAGACGCCTTGAACGGCAGCCCCCAGGACGAATTTCAGGCCCTGTTTCGTCAGGATGCGCTGGAAGGTCTTGGCGACCTCGGCATCCATTCCGGGGGTGATGGCGTCAAGGTATTCGACCACGGTAACTTCGGTGCCAAGGCGGGCGTAGACCGACCCCATTTCCAGCCCGATAACTCCGGCACCGATCACCACCATGGATTTCGGGATCTTCGGCAGGGTAAGGGCGCCGGTGGAGGTGACAACGGTCTGTTCGTCGATCGTGACGCCGGGGAGCGTGGAAGCTTCCGAGCCGGTGGCGATGACGATGTGCTTGGCGGTGTGAACCTCATCCCCGACCTTGACCTGGCCGGGCGCCGGGATCGACCCCCAGCCTTTCAGCCAGGTGACCTTGTTCTTCTTGAACAGAAACTCGATCCCCTTGGTGTTGCCGGTGACGACGTCGTCCTTGTAGGCCTGCATCTTGGCCCAATCCACCTTTGGCTTGGCGCCCATCAGGCCCATTTTTTCAAAGTTCTCATGGGTTTCGTGCAGAAGATGGGTGGCGTGCAGCATAGCCTTAGACGGGATGCAGCCGACGTTGAGGCAGGTGCCGCCAAGGGTGTCGCGGCCCTCGACCACAGCCACCTTCAGGCCAAGTTGCGCTGCGCGGATGGCGCAGACATAGCCGCCGGGGCCTGCGCCGATGATGATGGTGTCAAAGCTTGCCATGGGTCGGGTCCTTTGGTTTCGGTCGGGAGCCGGGGGTTTCACACCCCCGCACCCCCGTGGGATATTTGGGCAAATGTGAAAGGGTCAGATGAGGGCGGCCACGATCATTGTGAGGGTTGCAAAGAAACCTACGCTCCAGATCGCGGAACGCCAAGGCCGCCAGCCCAGGGCGTAGGCGGGAACATAGAGGATGCGCGCCGCAAGATAGAGCCAGGCCGCATATTGGGTGACGGGGGTCGACTGGTTGCCAAGGGTCACCACGACAACGGCGAGGGTGAACAGGATCAGCGCCTCGAAATGGTTGTTGAGCGCGCGTTGCAGGCGGGCGGTGACGGCGGACATCTGGCGCGAGGGCGGTCGGTCCCGAGGGCTGGAGGTGTAGCCCACGCCCAATTCGCGGTTGGCCGGAACCGCGAACAGGGTGAACTGGGCGGCCTGCAACAGGCCTGCAAGGGCAAGAACGGTCAGCTCAGGTGTCATGCGGTGGCCCCTTTGGTCCAGCGGCGGATGGTGTCGGGCACCAGAAGATGCCGACGGGTGTCTGTGAACCAGGACAGGCTGGCAGCCTCGGCTGCGGCGACGCCGGAAAGCGCGCGCAGGCGGGCCATCTCGGTTTCCACCTCAGCCCAGCGGCGCAGGATCGACCGGTCTTGCCGTTCGTTGCGGTTGGTGCGGCGGTGCCAGACCGAGTTCAGGTGATACTTCCCGAAGGCCTGCCCGGTGCCGAAGCCACGGTCGTTCTTCATCAGGAAAACGTCGGTCGACCGGGTGGCATAGTGGTTGATCACCGCTCCGCCGCGCATTGCCACGTCGATCGGCCGGTAGCGCGACCGGGGCGGACCAAGAAGGGTGGCAGGCGACAGCGGCTCACCCGCCGCGTTGACGGGCAAGGGGGCCTCCACGCGGGGGTCGGTCGGCATGTGTTCCGAGGCGTTGTGGAACGCACTGAGGCGGAAGATGGATTTGAACTTGACCAGTTCGGGGTCCATCGCCGCCTCGCAACCGGTGAAGGCGGAAAGCGTGTTGCCCGGCCAGACGCTATGGCCGCTGTCGCCGAAACTGCGCCAGGGCAGGGCGATGGCATGCGCATCGCCCGCGCGGGCGATGACCTCTTGCACCGGGGCGGCACCGGGGGCGATGTTCAGGAATTCATCGCTGTCGAGATGGCACAGCCAGTCCACCGCGCCGCCCTGCAGATGCGCCATCACGCGCCGGATGCCTGCGCCTTGCGGTGACTCATCCTTGGCCACCGGGTTGGGCATATGGTCAACCGCACCCCCTGCGGCCAAAGCCTCCAGCAGCCGGTCCGTGCCATCGGTGCAGTCATTGGTGCAGATCACGATCGGACCGAAGCCGATGACCCGGTGATAGGCCAGCCATTCGACGACATGAATGCCTTCGTTGCGCATGCAGGACATCAGCGCGACCGGGGTCGTCTGGGCAGCGGCGCTGGTCATTGGAAGACCTGCGGCAGTTTCAGCTCCAGCACGGTGAAGTTCAGCCGGCCGTAGGTTGTCTGCCAGTCAGGGTGGGCGTCGCAGTACTGCTTGACCTCGGCATAAGGGGTGTCCTCGGCGGGAAGCAGGCTTTCGGGCTGCGCGGCCCTGGTGAAGGCGGCAATCGCCTCGGCCTGGACGTTGTTGGCGGCAAGCGTCGCTATGGCGGCGGCGGCGTCGGACTGCCAGCCCTGGACGATCAGCGGATGCGCGAGGCCGTCAAGCGAGGAGCAGGTCAGGAAAACGCGCTGTTCGGCAAGGGCCTGGGTCAGGAGGATATCGGCGGCGGGAGAGCCGGTGGGGATGATCTGGGCGAAGGTGGGAGTGGCGAGGAGGAGGGCGGCGAGGAGGGCAGAGTACGTCACGTCCCGGGCTTGACCCGGGACCTCATTGGTAAGGATCGCGCGGATGGTGGAGCGAGGCCCCGGCGCAGGGCCGGGGCGGGGTTTCTCGGACGGGCGGCCCCCCACCCCCAACCCCTCCCCACGAGGGGGAGGGGAGGCGCTTATCGCGGCGGTGGGGGTGGGCTGGGGCATGTGTGGTCCCGGGTTGGGGTTGCCGGTCGTGGGTGGCATGGGGGTGCACCAGACGAACGTTCGACGGTTACTCGAATGGAAAGCTCTGGATGATCGACAACTCTCCAGTTTGCAGATTCATGGCTGGACGAACTTGGCCGGAGACTAGTCCAAGGTAGTCGGCACGAGGGTCCTCGGAACCATTAAGGACACGACCTGTCTGAGGCATGTGCTTTACCGGAACCCAAAGAACCAAATCACCGTCCTTTACGGCTTTGATGCCTTTACGAAACTGGGCACTTGAAATGTGAGCCGTGATTGTCAGCCACGGCTCATGCCCATTGGCGACGCGGATGACCAGTGATTGGCCATCATGCGTTCGGGCCGATGCTTTCACTACGAGGGAAACATATGGTTTCCCTAGCTGGACAGGCCCGTCGTTCAACATCCCGCAAGTCATCCAGAAGGACACCGCGTCGGGGAATTCTTGAAGACCCGGCTTTTTCCGCCGGAAAAATTTCGAGAACACTTGATGTTATTCCCCTCACAAATCCATCAACAGCCGCCGCGGGTCCTCCAGCGCTTCTTTCACCCGCACCAGGAAGGTCACCGCCCCTTTGCCGTCCACGATCCGGTGGTCGTAGCTGAGCGCCAGGTACATCATCGGGCGGATGACGATCTGGCCGTTCACCACAACCGGACGGTCCTGGATCTTGTGCATACCAAGGATGCCGGACTGCGGCGGGTTGAGGATGGGGGAGGACATCAGCGACCCGTAGACACCGCCGTTCGAGATGGTGAAGGAGCCGCCCTGCATCTCGGCCATGCTCAGCTTGCCGTCGCGGGCGCGGAGGCCGAGTTCGGCGATCTTCTTTTCAATGGCGGCAAAGCCCATCTGGTCGGCGTCGCGCACGACCGGGACGACAAGGCCGTTCGGGGTGCCGACCGCCACGCCCATGTGGACGTAGTTCTTGTAGACCACGTCCTGACCGTCAATCTCGGCGTTGACCTCGGGAACCTCTTTCAGCGCGTGGCAGCAGGCTTTGACGAAGAAGGACATGAAGCCCAGCTTCACGCCGTGCTTCTTTTCAAAGGCGTCCTTGTATTCGTTCCGCAGGCCCATGATGCCGGACATGTCGACCTCGTTATAGGTCGTCAGCATCGCGGCTGTGTTCTGGGCGTCCTTCAGGCGGCGGGCGATGGTGGCGCGCAGCCGGGTCATCTTGACCCGTTCCTCACGCGCGGCGTCGTCGGCGGGGACGGGCGCGCGGGGGATGGAGGCGGGGGCAGGCGCCGCAACGGGGGCCGATGCCGGGGCGGCGACAGCCTTGGCGACGTCTTCCTTCATCACCCTTCCATCCTTGCCCGAGCCCTGAACCTGATCGCGGGACAGGCCGGCCTCGGCCATGGCCTTCTTGGCCGACGGGGCGTCTTCCACATCCTTGCGGGGCTGCATCTCTTCATGCCCGGCGCCGGGAGAGCCAACTTCGGCGGCGGCCTGGATGTTCGGGTCGGTGGTCTTTGGGTCCTGCTTTGTCGGCGCGGGGGTGGCAGCAGCGCCTTCCGTCACGATCGCCAGCCGCGCATTGGCGGCCACCGTCGCGCCTTCGGGGGCGATGATTTCGGCCAGCACACCCGTCACGGGGGACGGAACCTCGACCGAGACCTTGTCGGTTTCCAGTTCGCACAGCATTTCGTCCTGCTTGACCGCGTCGCCGGGTTTCTTGAACCAGGTCGACACGGTCGCCTCGGACACGGATTCGCCAAGGGCGGGCACCATCACGTCAGTCATTGTCGTTCTCCGGTCTTCAAGGTCAGTTCAGGCCAAGGGCCTGGGCGACGAGGGTTTGTTGTTCATGCTTGTGGCGCGAGGCAAGGCCTGTGGCGGGCGAGGCACTGGCCTTGCGCCCGGCATAGGTCATCCGGGTGGGCTTGCTGCGGACCTTGGTCAGGATTGTCTCCATCTCTGGTTCGATGAAGTTCCAGGCCCCCTGGTTCTTGGGTTCCTCCTGGCACCAGATGACTTCGGCCTTCGGAAACCGCGCCAGTTCCTGACCAAGCGAGATGGTGGGCACCGGGTAAAGCTGTTCGACACGGAGGAGGTAGACATCCTCCAGCCCCTGCGCATCGCGTTCGGCCAGAAGGTCGTAGTAGACCTTGCCAGAACACAGGACGACGCGCTTGATCTTGTCGTCGGCTTTCAGCTTCGCCGTCGAGTTGCCCTTCTGTGCGTCATCCCAAAGGACGCGGTGGAAGGTGGACCCGTCGGTGAAATCCTCGGCCCGGCTGATCGCCATCGGGTGACGCAGCAGCGATTTCGGCGTCATCAGGATCAGCGGCTTGCGGTAGGTCCGGTGCAGCTGACGGCGCAGGATGTGGAAGTAGTTGGCCGGCGTCGTGCAGTTGGCGACGATCCAGTTATCTTCGGCCGAAAGCTGCAGGAAGCGTTCCAGCCGGGCGGAGGAATGTTCTGGCCCCTGGCCTTCGTAGCCATGCGGCAGCAGCATCACGAGGCCCGACATCCGCAGCCATTTCGATTCGCCCGAGTTGATGAACTGGTCGATCATGATCTGCGCGCCATTGGCGAAATCGCCGAACTGCGCTTCCCAGATGGTCAGGGCGTTGGGTTCCGACAGCGAATAGCCGTATTCGAAGCCAAGGACCGCATATTCCGACAGCATGCTGTCGATCACCTCATACCGCGCCTGACCTGCGCGGATGTGGTTCAGCGGGTAATGGCGTTCCTCGGTCGTCTGGTCGACCCAGCCGGAGTGGCGCTGGCTGAACGTCCCGCGGGTGCAATCCTGCCCCGACAGCCGCACCGCAAAACCTTCGGTCTGCAGAGACCCAAAGGCCAAAGCCTCGGCTGTGGCCCAGTCGAAACCCTCGCCCTTGGCGAACATTTCCTTCTTCGCCTCAAGCTGCCGGATAACGGTCTTGTGCATGTCAAAGCCGTCCGGCACGCGGGTCAGGGCGGCGCCGACCTCGGCCAAAGTCTCGGGCTTGATCCAGGTTTCGCCGCGCTGGTAGTTGTTCAGGTCCTTGGTCGCCAGGTTCTTCCAGCGGCCATCCAGCCAGTCGGCCTTGTTGGGCAGGAAGGCCTTGCCGGCCTCAAACTCCTCGTTCAACCGCGCCTGGAAGGCGGCCTTCATATCCTCGATCTCACCTTCGGGGATCAGGCCGTCCGCCACCAGCCGTTCGGTGTAAAGCTGCAGCGTGGTCTTCTGGCGCTTGATGCGGGCATACATCGCCGGGTTGGTGAACATCGGCTCGTCGCCTTCGTTGTGACCGAAGCGGCGGTAGCAGAAGATGTCGATGACCACATCCTTGTGGAACTTCTGGCGGAATTCGGTGGCGACGCGGGCGGCGTGGACCACGGCCTCAGGGTCGTCACCGTTGACGTGGAAGATCGGGGCCTCGACCATCAGGGCGATGTCGGTCGGGTAGGGCGAGGTGCGGCTGAAGGCGGGGGCGGTGGTAAAGCCGATCTGGTTGTTGACGATAATGTGGATGCAGCCCCCCGTCCGGTGGCCCTTGATGCCCGAAAGCTGCAGACATTCCGCCACCACGCCTTGGCCCGCAAAGGCCGCGTCACCGTGCAGAAGGATCGGCAGCACCGCGATGCGCTCCGCCGCGTCGTTCATCTGGTCCTGCTTGGCGCGGACCTTGCCCAGCACCACCGGGTTCACGGCTTCAAGGTGCGAGGGGTTGGCAGTCAGCGACAGGTGGACCTTGTTGCCGTCAAACTCCCGGTCACTTGACGCACCAAGGTGATATTTCACGTCGCCCGAACCATCCACATCCTCAGGCTTGTAGGACCCGCCCTGGAATTCGTGGAAGATCGCGCGGTAGGGTTTCATCATCACGTTGGCGAGCACCGACAGACGGCCCCGGTGCGGCATGCCGATGGCGACTTCCTTCACCCCAAGCGCACCGCCGCGCTTGATGATCTGCTCCATCGCCGGGATCAGCGCCTCACCGCCATCAAGGCCAAAGCGTTTGGTGCCCATGTATTTGACGTGGAGGAATTTTTCGTAACCCTCGGCTTCCACCAGCTTGTTCAGAATGGCCTTCCGGCCTTCGCGGGTGAACTGGATTTCCTTGCCATAGCCTTCGATCCGTTCCTTGAGCCAGCTTGCCTGCTCCGGGTCCGAGATGTGCATGTACTGCAGCGCAAAGGTGCCGCAATAGGTCCGCTTCAGGATGTCGAGGATCTGCCGCATCGACGCGGTTTCAAGGCCAAGCACGTTGTCGATGAAGATCGGCCGGTCCATGTCTGCCTCGGCAAAGCCGTAAGACACCGGGTCAAGCTCCGGGTGGCTGCCGCGTTCGGTCATGCCAAGCGGGTCAAGGTCGGCAGCAAGGTGGCCCCGGATCCGGTAGGCGCGGATGATCATCAGCGCGCGGATGCTGTCGAGCACGGCCCTCTGCAACTGCGCATCAGAGAGCGAGACACCCTGTTCCGCAGCCTTGGCGGCGATCTTCGCGCCTGCGCTCTTGGCTTCCTTGGCCGGGGGCGGGGCGGCCCATTCGCCGGTCAGGGCGGCGGTCAGGTCATCCACCGGCTGCGGCGGCCAGTCGGTACGCGCCCAGCTTGGCCCAGATGCGGCGCGCTTGGTGTCAAGCTCACTGTCGCCGAGGGCATTGAAGAACTCCGCCCATTGCGGATCGACCGACGCAGGGTCGGCAGCGTGGCGCGCGGCCAGCTGGTCGACATAATCGGCATTGGCCCCGTCCAGGAAGGACGAGGCGGTGAAGGCGGCGGTGGGGGATTGGTCGGTCATTGGGTTACCTCGGAAGGAGGGACATGGAAGTGTCGAACTTGCTTGGACGGGCACCAAGCACGGCTACAAGTAAGAGGCTGACCATGCTTGTTGCGGCGAGGCCGCCTATAGCGTGCCAATAATACCACGGGTGATTTGGCGCGATGATTGCGGCCAAAGCGGCGATGGCAAACAGCGCACAGGGAGCAACCAGAAGTCCGGGTACAATCAGGAAGATTGGCCACACGCCCGCATCACGTCCCCGTCGGATCGCAACCGCAAAGAACGGGATGTGAGCGAGGGCGTATGGTCCAAGCAGACTGGCGAAGAAAGCGAATACCCCTCCGTCACGGACCACAAGATCATAGCCCAGTGCAATCCAACTGAAGAACACGCCAGCGATTTGGCAAAGCAATCCGGTTCCGAAGAACTCTTCGGGCGTTGCTCGTCCGCTGAATGTAAGTGGAGATGGCACGGAATAAGCCCTTTGCAGTCCGCCGAAACTTACCCCTTGATCGCCTTCAGCACAGCCTCACCCAACCCCGCCGGGCTGTCGGCCACGACGATCCCGGCGCTCAGCATGGCCTGGATCTTGGACTCGGCGTCGCCCTTGCCGCCTGCCACGATGGCGCCGGCATGGCCCATGCGGCGGCCGGGGGGGGCTGTGCGGCCGGCGATGAAGCCGGCGGTGGGCTTCCAGCGGCCCTTCTTCTTTTCATCGGCCAGGAACTGGGCGGCTTCCTCTTCGGCGGCCCCACCGATCTCGCCGATCATGATGATCGAATGGGTCTCGGGGTCGGCAAGGAACATCTCCAGCACGTCGATATGCTCCGTCCCCTTGATCGGGTCGCCGCCGATGCCCACAGCGGTGGATTGGCCAAGGCCTACGTCGGTTGTCTGTTTCACAGCCTCATAGGTAAGCGTGCCAGAGCGTGACACAACCCCGACCGACCCTTTGGAGAAGATGCTGCCCGGCATGATGCCGATCTTGCATTCGCCCGGGGTCAACACGCCGGGGCAGTTCGGGCCGATCAGGCGGGACTTCGAATTGATAAGCGCGCGCTTGACCTTCATCATGTCCAGAACAGGGATGCCCTCGGTGATGCAGACGATCAGCGGAATTTCGGCGTCGATCGCCTCAAGGATGCTGTCAGCGGCGAAGGGCGGCGGGACGTAGATCGCGGTGGCGTTGGCCCCGGTTTTCTCGACGGCGTCATGCACGCTGTCAAAGACGGGCAGGCCGAGGTGTTCGGACCCACCCTTGCCGGGGGTCACACCGCCGACCATCTGCGTGCCGTAGGCGATGGCCTGTTCCGAATGGAAGGTGCCTTGGCTGCCTGTGAAGCCCTGGCAGATGACGCGGGTGGATTTGTTGACGAGGACGGACATGTCACTCTCCTGCTGACGGTTTTGACCCGGCGGGTCCGATGGGGGCGGCCTTGGCAGCGAGCCAATGGTCGTGCAGTGTTGCGTAAAGCTGGTCGTGGGAAAGACCAAAGGCATGGGCGTTCAAATGCAGGCCCGGAGGGGCGAACCTTTCAAGCCAGACCGCTAAACCGCTCCGGCGAATCTTCGCGACTGCTCCAGAGGCAAGCTTGACCACCACAAACCTGTTGCGGTGCATCGTCGCAAAATCGATCTCTTCTACCAAACCCCATGGAATTTCGTCCCGGGAATAGCGGGGAATGGTGAACCCTGTCTTCGTAAGCACAAGTGCAGTCTTGGAGCCAAACGCCAGTTGCCAGAACATTGCCGCGCAGCCAAGCCCGCCCAAAAGGACGGTTGCCCAGCCAATCAACGGTGCAACGACAAAGACAAGACGCCGCTCATTGCTAAAGTCGCCGGCTGCCAACCAGATGCCGAAAAGAACCATCAAAGCAGAAAGCGCAAGCACAAGCATTAGCTTGCGGTTCGAGAATTCTATCGTCTGGTGATCGATGATAGTCATTGAATGGCTACTCGACAGAACGTGTTTGCGAGGCGCGGATCATCCCTTGACGGCCTTCACGATCTTCTCGGCCCCGTCCTTCAGGTCATCGGCGGCAATGACGTTCAGGCCGCTCTTGCGGATGATGTCCTTGCCCAGATCGACGTTCGTCCCTTCCAGGCGCACCACCAGCGGGACCTTCAGGCCCACTTCCTTCACCGCCGCGATCACGCCTTCGGCGATGATGTCGCAGCGCATGATGCCGCCGAAGATGTTGACCAGAATGCCCTTCACCTGCGGGTCCGAGGTGATGATCTTGAACGCCTCGGTCACCTTCTCCTTGGTCGCGCCACCGCCCACGTCAAGGAAGTTGGCAGGCTCAGCGCCGTAAAGCTTGATGATGTCCATCGTGGCCATCGCCAGACCTGCGCCGTTGACCATGCAGCCGATCTCGCCATCCAGCGCGATGTAGTTCAGGTCGAACTTCGACGCGGCGAGTTCTTTCGGGTCTTCCTCCGTCTCGTCACGCAAAGCCGCAATATCAGGGTGGCGATAGATCGCGTTGCCGTCGAAGGCCATCTTGGCATCCAGCAGCTTCAACGACCCATCCTTCAGCACGCAGAACGGGTTGATCTCCAGCATGTCCATGTCCTTGTCGGTGAACATGCGGTACAGGTTCTTGACGATCCCGACGCAGGATTTGACCTGCGCGCCCGACAGCCCCAGCGCAAAGGCGACGCGGCGGCCGTGGAAATCCTGCAGCCCGGTGGCGGGGTCGATGGTGAAGGTGTGGATCTTCTCGGGCGTGTTGTGGGCAACGTCCTCGATGCTCATCCCGCCCTCGGTCGAGGCGACGATGGAGATGCGGCTGGTCTGACGGTCGATCAGGAAGGCAAGGTAGAACTCGCGGTCAATATCGCTGCCGTCTTCGATGTAGATGCGGTTGACCTGCTTGCCGGTCTCACCCGTCTGGATCGTCACCAGCGTGCGGCCCAGCATCTGGCGGGCAAATTCGGCGGCCTCACCCACTGAACGGGCCAGACGGACACCGCCCTTTTCGCCAGCCTCGGGTTCCTTGAAATGGCCTTTGCCGCGCCCGCCCGCATGGATCTGCGCCTTGACGACCCAGAGCGGCCCGTCAAGTTCCCCGGCGGCGGTCTTGGCCTCTTCTGCCCGCAGGACGACGCGGCCGTCGCTGACCGGGATGCCATAGCTGCGCAAAAGCGCCTTCGCCTGGTATTCGTGGATGTTCATCTGGGCCGCCCCGTTCTTTGATCGTTCGGGCGGGTGATGGCATGGATTTCCAAGGATTCATACGGGAATTCCCGGCTGTTAGCGCTGCGGAGGGGCGAAAAGCGCATCTTGTGATCACAGATTTGTCGGCTGTGATCACAAGCTGGAAAAGTGTGATCGCAAATGCTTCAGTCGCGGTCGCCTGTGTGATTCGTAACCGACTGCCGGACCAAAACCATGGCAGGAAATCCGGTTCTCCCACGGGTTCGGCCCCAGGTTCACCCCTTTAGTTCAGAAAGACTGCGAACAACATGGCATCGCCCTGCACAAGGCGCTGGAATTCGTTCCACGCCATCGGGCTGACACGCGGGCCCTTTTCGGCATAGGGCAACATCCCCTCACCCTGGATCAACGTCACAAGGTCCAACGGGGGCGGGTTTTCGAACAGCTTTTTCAGGTTGATCCCGGCCTCGGCCCCGAAACGCCAATGGGGGATCAGCGCCTTGCCCTGCAAAAGCGCCTCGGCGTCGGCCAGTACGGCCTGCCAACGCTCCCCGGTGCCGGGCGGCATCATGATCCCCAAGGCCGACACCTGACGGTCATTCGGCACCCATTCGCCCGCGTTGTCGGGTTCAAGCGCGACCAGCGACCAGAAGCGGCGGTTATCTTCGATCATCGACAGGAAATGGCCGTGCGCCTTCAGCGCCAGCGCCTTGTCGGGCGTGTTCGACAGGGCGAAAAGCACCATGGCGATGCGGTCCACCTGGCGGCCAAACATCATGTCCATCGCATTCGGGGGCGGCGTGTCGCCCCAAAGCGCGTAGATCGCGGCAGAACTGTCCATGACGCGCTGGATGGCGGGTTCGGGGTCATAGGCCAGCGCCGTGGCCGCGAAGCCGGACAGGAAATGGGTATAGGCCGAAAGCCATGCGGCGTCGGCCGTGTCGAAGGTGATGACCGGGTTTTCCACAGGCACGGCGACAATGCGTCCGCCGCCCAGAAGGCCGGCCACGGCGGCGACCTCTTCGCCGGGGTCTCGGGTGCCGTTCATGTTGATGTCAAACCACAGGTCGGCAAGGGCGATGTCCAGCGCGAACGGCCGTTCGCCCAAAAGGTCAAGTGCGGCGCGGGCACTGTCCATCCGGGCGTCCAGATCGGTGACCAGCGTCGTGAAATCCGATGGCTGGAAGGCGCGCGCGGCGGGGTTTTCAGGAATTGGCAGGCGCAGGATCGGCAACTCCGACCAATCGGCTCGGATGCCGGTCTGCCAGCGCAATTGCAGCGCCGCCTCAACCCCGCCAAGAAACCGCAGTCCGGCAAGGGCGAAAAGGTCCTCGTTGGTAGGCGAGGCGAGGGTGGCCAGACGCGCTTCGGTCGCCTGAAGGCCGGACCTGCCAATTTCCTGAGACAGGGTTTCTGCCGTGGCCGGGACAGATGCAAAGGCAAGAATAACCGAAAGGACAAGGGCACGCATGGTGGATTCCTTCTACCATGGGCCAAGGATGCCGGAGCGCGACGGGTGAGGCAAGTCAGGAAGGCCAGACGCTTTACCCTGCTGAAAGAGTTCAATAGATCGCGGCCATGCGCCATGTCATCACGCTCTCCACGATCCCTCCGCGATTCTCGGACATCGCTCCCACGCTGGCTTCGCTGGTTCGGCAGCAATCAAGGCCCGAGGCGTTGGAACTTTACATTCCAAAGGCGTATCGCCGCTTTCCGGAATGGGGCGGTGCCCTGCCTGAGGTGCCGGAGGGCGTGAAGATCCTGCGCGTGGAACAGGATTTGGGGCCAGCCACAAAGATATTGCCGGCGGCACGGGCCTATCGCGGGCAAGACGTTGAACTCATCTTCTGTGACGATGATCATTACTACGCCCCGGATTGGAGCCAGCGGCTTCTGAAGGTCCGCAAGGCGCATGCCAACGCGGCGGTCTGCGTCAGCGCGACCACAGTTGCCCGCATGGGCAGGGACTGGAAAAGCGATGCAACGCCACGCGCCGTCGTCGCCCCCCACCGTCAAGAACAGCTCGGGTTTCACCTGAACCGCCTTGTGGACACAGTCCTAAAGCGGAATGTGGGCGCAACAAAGTTTGAGGCTCGGTTCCGCAAGCTCGACAAATCCGGCTATGCGGACATCGCCGAAGGCAATGCTGGCGTGGTGATCCGGCCTGAATTCCTTGACGACAAGGTGTTTGATATTCCTGCCGTGCTGTGGGCGGTCGATGATGTCTGGCTGTCCGGCCATCTGGCGCGGCGGAAGATCGCCATATGGGCCGACAAGCGGGCCAACCGCGTCCAGACGATCATGCAGATTTCCCGGAACGAGCCACTTTACCGCTCGGTGATCGAAGGGGCTGACCGGGCTACGGCAAACCTCGCCTGCGTCGATTATATGCGCGCGACCTACGGCATCTGGGGGGGCGACGCGACGAAAAGCCGTTGACCGCGGGGCAGGCGGTCTGGGGTTAGCCGGAGGGTGAAGCCCACGGCCCCCACAAGGTTCTGGACATCCGACAGCCGCAGATGCCGGGGGGCACGGTCGGGATGGGTCACAACCCCATCGGGCTGGCGGAACGGGGCGGCATGGTCGCCGTCCGGGGCAAGAAACACGGTGAAAAGGAACGCCCGCAGCTGTGACAGCCGATCCGCGACACTTTGCAGCGCGGCTTGCAGGGCACCCATCGGCAGGTGGGTGAAAACGCCCCAGGCCATGGCAAGGGTGATTGTGGACGGCACGCCAGGGAAAGCGAAGTCGGCGTCCTGGACGAGGTGAGCAAGGGGAAGGCGGTCGGGGTCGGCCAGCTCCACCGCGCGGCCGTGCTGCATCAGGGCAAGCGAGGCGTCGGTGCCCCAGTAGTGGCCCGGGTCAAGGTAGGGCACGGCAAGGTGGCCCAGCCGAAGTGCGCCGCAGCCGATGTCGAGAAGGTGGTCTTGCGGGGTCATCCCTTCGGCAAGAAGGGCGGCCATCTGCGCCCGCCCGGTTTCCCCCCAGCGGCCACCGACGATGTCGCGGTGGCGGCCCTTGGCGATGGCCTGATCGTAAAAGCCGGGGGCGAGGTAGGGCGATGGCGGGCGGTTCAGGGTTTGGGGTCCTTGGGCGCGTCCTTCTGGGCGGGGGCTGCTGCTGCGGCCTTCATGCGGGCCAGAAGCTCTTCCTTCGTCTCACGCGGGGGGGTGACCGATTTCGGCGCGCCCTTTTGGGCATGGTCGGGGCCGCGGGGGTTGTGGCGGAACCCCTTGGGGTTCCCGGATTTGGAATAGTCCATGGGATGTCTCCGGAGGTCAGGATGGGGGTAGATGCCGGATTCGGGGGTCGGGGGCAAGGGGGTGGGGTGAGAGGTGGGGGTCGCAAGGGACCTTGCCTTGGCTGTCCCGGGCAGGGACATCAGGGACAAGGGAATGATTTCAAAAGGTTGACCGTCCTCGTTCATGATTTGGAAAGGTTTTCCCAGTGCCCGTGATCATATCAGCCCCCATCGCGACGGCAAGAATTTCGCGGCCTTTGGTCAACTGCCATCGGCGGGCATGAAAAAAGGCGGCGCCGGGGCGCCGCCTTTTTGCGGTTGGACCAGCGGTCAGGCCAGCGTCGGGTCGATCGCCTTGCAGGCGGTCAGAAGGCCTTTCACGGCGTCGATGGATTTGTCGAGCATGGCCTTTTCGGAGGCGTCAAGCTTCACCTCGACCACACGTTCCACGCCACCTGCGCCGATGATGACCGGGACGCCGACATAGATGCCGTCAAGGCCGTAGGGGCCTTTCACATGCGCGGCGCAGGGCAGCAGGCGCTTTTGGTCTTTCAGGTAAGCCTCGGCCATCTCGATTGCAGAGGTGGCGGGGGCGTAGAAGGCCGAGCCGGTTTTCAACAGGCCCACAATCTCGGCCCCGCCGTCGCGGGTGCGCTGGACGATGGCGTCGAGTTTCTCTTGCGTCGTCCAGCCCATTGCCACGAGGTCCGGCAAGGGGATGCCGCCGACGGTGGAATAGCGGACGGACGGCACCATCGTATCGCCATGGCCGCCAAGGACGAAGGCGGTGACGTCCTTCATCGAGACGTTGAATTCCAGCGACAGGAAGTGGCGGAAGCGGGCCGAGTCGAGCACGCCCGCCATGCCGACGACCTTGTGGTGCGGCAGGCCCGAGAATTCGCGCAGCGCCCAGACCATCGCATCAAGCGGGTTGGTGATGCAGATGACGAAAGCGTTGGGGCAATGGGCCTTGATGCCTTCGCCGACCGATTTCATCACCTTGAGGTTGATGCCGATGAGGTCATCCCGGCTCATCCCCGGTTTCCGTGGCACCCCGGCGGTGACGATGCAGACATCGGCCCCGGCCAGATCAGCGTAGGAGTTGGTTCCGGTCATCGTGGCGTCAAAGCCTTCGGACGGGCCGGACTGCGCGATATCCAGCGCCTTGCCCTGCGGCGTGCCTTCCGCGATGTCGAACAGGATCACATCGCCGAGTTCCTTCAAGGCGATGAGATGCGCAAGCGTGCCGCCGATCTGCCCGGCGCCGATAAGGGCGATCTTGGGTCTGGCCATGGAAGCCTCCTTTGGGGTGAATCGGGGGGAGGGGTAGCCCCTAAAATGGCGTCTGTCCAGTCTTGCGGTGGGTCTTGGTATACAGTTGTATGCGAAAGATCGCGGCTTTTGAGCAGTGCCGTTTGGCGTTAGCGGTAACCTGAACGGAGGACGCGATGGAAGCGGCGGGATACTGGCTGGCGGCAGTGCTGGCGGCAGTGCTGGTGGGGATGGGCAAGGGCGGCGTGCCCGTTGTGGCGATGCTGAGCGTGCCGATCATGGCGCTGGTCATGTCGCCGGTGATGGCTGCGGGGCTGTTGCTGCCGGTCTATGTGGTATCGGACATTTTTGGCATCTACGCCTATCGCCATGCCTTTGACCGGCGAGTGCTCGCGATCGTTCTGCCCGGGTCCTTTTTGGGGATTGGCGTGGGCTGGGCCACGGCCAGCATTGTGCCTGAAGCGGCTGTCACGCTGCTGGTCGGGCTGATCGGCCTGGCCTTTGCGCTGACCCTCTTGATCCGGCGGCCCGTGGCGGCGGAACGGAAGCGGGCCGAAGTCGCGCCGGGCCTGTTCTGGGGAGCTGTGGCCGGGTTCACCAGTTTCGTCAGCCACGCGGGCGCGCCACCCTATCAGGTCTACACACTGCCTTTAGGCATGTCGAAGGCGGTCTTCGCTGGCACGTCGACCATAGCCTTTGCGGTGATCAACGTCGTGAAGCTGGTGCCGTATTACGCCTTGGGTCAGGTGAATATGGCCAGCCTGAAGGTTGCGGCAGTGATGGCCGTGCCTGCGGCCATCGCGGTCTTTGTGGGGTTGCGGCTGGTGAAGTGGATGCCGGAGCGGCTGTTCTTTCGGCTGGTGACCTGGGCGCTGTTGCTGATTTCGGTAAAGCTGGTCTGGGATGGCCTGACGGGGCTGTGACGGGTCTGTGACCCGGAAGTTGCGCAATCCGGAACCTGCGCGGGGATAGCGGTCGGCAGTGGGGCGATGGGGTGCTAAAATCAGTGGATGACCTATGTGCTGCCCGATGCCGATGTCTTGTACCAGGCCCTGCTGGCCCGCGATCCGCGGTTTGACGCGGTGGCGCTGGTCTGTGTCACCTCGACCGGGATCTTCTGTCGGCTGACCTGCCCGGCGCGCAAGCCAAAGCGCGAGAATTGCGAATTCCGTGCTTCGGTGGAGGCCTGTGTGGCGGCGGGGTTCCGGGCCTGCAAGCGCTGCGATCCGGCGGGGGTCAGATCCCCCGGTTCATGGCGGGACGGTGGTCTGTCAGAGGCCTGAAACGCAGGCCCGGTGACAAGCGGCACATCTGACCATTTTTGGGTTCACGGGCCGAGCAGCGGGGTTTGTGCTGCAGTGCGGCAGAATTGGGCTTGCGGTTTATGACAAAACCATGATCAAAAGCGCAAGAATATTACCCGGAGGTGAGTCGTGTCCCGTCCTGTCCGTTCGGTTCTGTATATCCCCGCGTCGAAGGAACGGGCGCTGGAGAAGGCGCGCGATCTGCCGACGGATGCGATCATCTTCGATCTGGAAGATGCGGTCTCGCCCGAGGAAAAGGACCGCGCGCGGGACCTTCTGGCCGAGGAGCTGACCGCGCAGGACTTTGGCGCGCGGCTGCGGATCGTGCGGGTGAACGGGCTGGACACGCCCTGGGGGGCGGCGGATCTGGCGGTGTTTGCCGGGCATCCGGGGGTGGATGCGGTGCTGGTGCCGAAGGTGAATGCGCCCGCCGTTCTTGACGCAGTGGCGGCGGTGGTGGCCAAGCCGCTGTGGGCGATGCTGGAGACGGCGCAGGGCTGTCTGAACGCGGCCGCGATTGCGGCGCATCCGCGGCTGGAGGGGATGGTGATGGGCACCAATGACCTTGCCAAGGAACTGGGCGCGCGGTTCCGGGCGGACCGGTTGCCGCTGATCGCGGGGCTGGGCGCTTGTGTGCTGGCGGCGCGGGCGGCGGGCAAGGTGGTGGTGGACGGGGTCTACAACGCCTTCAAGGATGAGGCGGGCCTGCGGGCGGAATGCGAGCAGGGGCGGGACATGGGCTTTGACGGCAAGACGCTGATCCATCCGGCCCAGTTGGCGATTGCGAACGAGGTCTTTGCGCCAAGCGACGCGGAAGTGACGCTGGCCCGGCGGATGATCGAAGCCTACCGCGCGGCGCGGGCGCAGGGGCAGGGCGTGGCGGTGCTGGATGGCCGGATCGTCGAGAACATGCATGTCGCCAATGCCACAACGATCCTTGCCAAGGCCTCGGCGATTGCGGCGCTGGCCGTTTGACGGCAGGGTGGGCGCCGGAATCTTTTGGAGGCGGCAATGGCGTTGATCGTGTTGGGACTGGCCCTGTGGTGGGGCGCGCATCTGTTCAAGCGGCTGGCGCCCGCGCGGCGGGCCGCGATGGGCGATGCGGGCAAGGGGGTGGTGACGGTCGGCATTCTGGCGGGCGTGGTGCTGATGGTCATCGGCTACCGCGGGAATGAGGCACCGGACCTGTGGTATCCGCCAGACTTCCTGAAGCATGTGAACAACCTGCTGATGCTGTTCGCCTTCTATCTTTATGCGGCCAGCGGGATGAAGACCCGGATCACCGGCATCATCCGGCACCCGCAGCTGACGGCGGTAAAGACCTGGGCGGTGGCGCATCTGCTGGTGAATGGCGATCTGGCGAGTGTGGTGCTGTTCGGCGGTATCCTCGCCTGGGCGGTGGTCGAGGTGATCGTGATCAACCGGGCCGAGCCTCGGCCCCCTGCACCTGCGCCTGCACCGATGGGCAAGGAAATTGGCGCGCTGGTCGGGGCGGTGGTCGTCATGGGGCTGGTCGGGTTGGTGCATGGCTGGCTGGGGGTTCGGCCCTGGGGCTGAGGTCGGAGCGGGGGTTTCACACCCCCGCACCCCCTTGGGATATTTGGGCCAGTATGAAAGGCCGGAAGGAAAGACGTAAGCATGAAGCTGTATCGGTTCTTGAGCGGGGATGACACCTCGGCCTTCTGTCACAAGGTGACGGTGGCGTTGAACAAGGGGTGGGAATTGCATGGGACACCGACCTATGCCTTTGACGCGGCCAATGGGGTGATGCGCTGCGGTCAGGCGGTGGTGAAGGATGTGCCGGGGGATTACACTCCGGACGTGAAGCTGGGCGAGCTATGAAGACCAATCCGGGGCGGTTTTTCGAGGATTACCGGGTGGGTGAGGTGATCACCCATGCGGTGCCGCGAACCGTGGGGCAGGGCGAGCGGGCGCTGTATCACGCGCTGTATCCGGCGCGGGGGGCAGTGCAGTCTTCAGATGAGTTTGCGCGGTCGGTGGGTCTGCCTTCGGCGCCCATGGATGATCTGATTGCGTTTCATACGGTGTTTGGCAAAACGGTGCCGGATGTCAGTCTGAATGCCGTGGCCAACCTTGGCTATGCCGAGGGGCGCTGGCTGGCACCGGTCTGGCCGGGGGATACGCTGCGGTCGCAGTCCGAGGTGATCGGGCTGAAGGAAACCAGCAGTGGGGCCACGGGCGTGGTCTGGGTGCGGACCAAGGGCCTGAACCAGCGCGGGGACGTCGTGCTGGACTATGTGCGCTGGGTGATGGTGAAGAAGCGCCGCCGCGAGGTGGTGGTGGAGACCCATGTGCCGGCGCTTGCGGCGTCGGTTGACCCGGCAACGCTGGTGGTGCCGGAGGGGCTGGATTTCAGCCGCTATGACTTTGCGCTGGCCGGGGAGCCGCATCGCTGGAGCGATTATGCGGTCGGTGAAGTGATCGACCACGTCGACGCGGTGACGGTGGAAGAGGCCGAGCATATGCTGGCCACGCGGCTGTGGCAGAACACGTCGAAAGTGCACTTCGACGTGGGCCAGCGCGAGGATGGGCGGCGGCTGATCTATGGTGGGCATGTGATCAGCCTGGCGCGGGCGCTGAGCTTCAACGGGCTGGCCAATGCGCAGTTTCTGGCCGGGCTGAACGCGGGCGCCCATGCCAACCCCTGTTTTGCCGGGGATACCGTGCGCGCCTGGAGCGAGGTGCTGGACCGGGCCGAGACAGCGGCACCCGGCGTGGGGGCGCTGCGGTTGCGGCTGGTCGCGACCAAAGGGGAAGCTGGGCAGCTGCGCGGGGCGGATGGCAAGTATCTGCCTGAGGTGTTGCTGGATCTGGACTACTGGGCCTTGATTCCGCGCTGAGTCTGCGCAGGCGGCAGGAAGCGGTGAACTTGTGATCACGCCTTGAAAAATTGTGATCACAAAGTCGAAAAACTTTCAAAGATAGCGGAAACATTGCGCAGGTGCGGCATTGAAGTGCGTGACACTGGCGAAATCCGCGTTATTCAGTTGCCAACGACAGCCTGACGCTGACCCCAGCGCCGCCAGACGTGAGGACCGACCATGGCAGATGCCAAGCGGACGCCGCAGACCATCAACCGCCCCCTTTCACCGCATTTGCAGATCTATCGGGTGCAGATGACCTCTGTCTCGTCGATCCTGACGCGGATCACCGGGATCGGGGTGATCGTGGCCGTGATGCTGGCCGTCTGGTGGCTTTTGGCGGCTGCGACATCCGACGGCTACTTCGCCCTTGCGAATGGGGTAGTGACCAGCTGGTTCGGCGATCTGGTCTTTACGGGGTCGCTTTGGGCCATCTGGTACCATTTCCTGGCGGGTCTGCGGCATCTGTATTTCGACTCGGGTCGCGGGCTTGAGGTCGCCACGGCGGAAAAGCTGGGTTGGGCCTGCGTCATCGGATCGGTCGTTCTGACCGTGATCACCATTCTTCTGGTTCAGTGAGGGTTCCATGCGCTATCTGACCGCCCGCAAACGCGCCGAGGGCCGCGGCTCTGCCGGCTCTGGCACGGAACACCACTGGGCGATGACGGTGTCATCGGTCGGGCTGGCTTTCCTTCTGCCGACCTGGCTTTACATCTTCGGCTCTGCGCTGGGGAGTTCGCGTGAGGTGGTGTTGGACACCTTTGCCCGCCCGTTCCCGGCGATCGTGACGGCGCTGATCCTGGTGGTCGGGATGCGGCACTTCGCGATGGGGGTGGCGATGACGATCGAGGATTATTCAAAGGGCACAACGCGCAAGATGCTGCTGATCGGCGCGACGTCGTTGGCCTGGGTGATTGCTGCAACCGGCCTGTTCGCGCTGGCCCGGATTGCACTGTGAAGGACGCATGATGACTGCCTATCCGTATGAAGTGCATGACTATGACGTGGTTGTTGTCGGGGCCGGGGGAGCGGGTCTGCGGGCGACGCTGGGCATGGCGGAACAGGGCCTGCGTACGGCCTGTGTGACCAAGGTGTTCCCGACCCGCAGCCATACGGTGGCCGCACAGGGCGGCATCGCGGCGAGCCTTGGCAACATGGGGCCGGACAGCTGGCAGTGGCACATGTACGATACCGTCAAGGGGTCGGACTGGCTGGGCGATACGGATGCGATGGAGTATCTGGCGCGGGAGGCTCCGAAAGCGGTTTATGAGCTGGAGCATTACGGGGTGCCGTTTTCCCGCACGGAAGAAGGCAAGATCTACCAGCGCCCCTTTGGCGGCCATACGACGGAGTTTGGCGAAGGCCCCCCGGTACAGCGCACCTGTGCGGCGGCGGACCGGACGGGGCATGCGATCCTGCACACGCTTTATGGTCAAAGCCTGAAGAACAATGCGGAATTCTACATCGAATACTTCGCGCTGGATCTGATCATCACCGATGGCGCCTGCACGGGGGTTGTCGCGTGGAAGCTGGATGACGGCACGATGCATGTCTTCAACGCCAAGATGGTGGTGTTGGCGACGGGTGGCTATGGCCGGGCCTATTTCAGCGCGACATCCGCCCATACCTGCACGGGCGACGGCGGCGGGATGGTGGCGCGGGCCGGGTTGCCGCTGCAGGACATGGAGTTCGTGCAGTTCCACCCGACGGGGATCTATGGCTCGGGCTGTCTGATCACCGAGGGCGCGCGGGGCGAGGGCGGGTATCTGACCAACTCCAACGGCGAGCGGTTCATGGAGCGGTATGCGCCCCATTACAAGGACTTGGCGCCGCGTGACTATGTCAGCCGCTGCATGACGCTGGAGATCCGCGAGGGCCGGGGTGTGGGGGCGAATGGCGACCATATCCATTTGAACCTGTCGCACCTGCCGAAGGAAACGCTGGAGCTTCGCCTGCCCGGCATCACGGAAAGCGCGCGCATCTTTGCGGGTGTGGACCTGCTGAAAGAGCCGATCCCGGTGCTGCCGACCGTGCATTACAACATGGGTGGCATCCCCACGAACTACTGGGGTGAGGTTCTGAACCCCACGGCTGAGAACCCTGACGCCATCTTCCCCGGCCTGATGGCCGTGGGCGAGGCGGGTTGTGCATCGGTGCATGGTGCCAACCGGCTGGGGTCGAATTCCCTTATCGACCTTGTGGTCTTTGGCCGGGCCGCCGCGATCCGCGCGGGCGAGGTGGTGGACCGCAAGGCTTCGCTGCCGCCGGTGAACACGGCCGAGGTGGACCGGGCCCTGTCGCGGTTTGACGACCTGCGCCATGCCAAGGGCGCGGTGCCAACGGCGGACCTGCGGCTTGAGATGCAGCGCACGATGCAAGCCGATGCCGCCGTGTTCCGGGCCGAAGAAACCCTGGCCGCGGGGGAGGCGAAGATGACCGCCATCGCCGCCAAGATGAATGACCTGCACGTCACCGACCGCTCGCTGATCTGGAACAGCGACCTGATGGAGACGCTGGAACTTGGCAACCTGATGCCGAACGCGCTGGCCACGATCTACGGCGCCCATGCCCGCACCGAAAGCCGGGGGGCGCATGCGCACGAAGATCACCCCACGCGGGATGACGCCAATTGGCGCAAGCACTCGCTGGCCTGGGTTGACGGGGCGAAGGTGCGGCTGGACTATCGTCCGGTCCACAAGGACCCGCTGACCACCGAGGCTGAGGGCGGGATCGCGTTGAAGAAGATCGCCCCGGCGGAAAGGAAATTCTGATGAACAAACGAGCACGTTTGGTTGTCAATCGTGGCGCAGCCAGTCTTGTAGCGCTGGGTCTGCTGGCCGCCTGCGTAAGGACCTTGGCGCCCTTGGACCCAGAGACCCAGGCCGCCTGCATCCGCGAAGCGGGCATCACGGGGTCGTATTCGGTCACTGCGACGCTGCTTGGCGACCGGATGACATATGTCGTCGGCCCCGGACCGGGCGTCACGCAGGCACAGACGGACATCGCCAATGCCTGCATCGCTCGCACCATCGGTGACGGAACCCCTGGATCCGCGACCGTCTCAAGCTCCGCTATTGCCCCGTCAAGCAGTCGTCCGGTCTCAGATATCGGATCGCAGTGCTCAAAAGGCGGTGGCCCGATGCAGGGGGGGGCAGGATATTGCTAGTTGACCGAAAACTGACCTTGGCACTGATCGCGGTGCTGGCAGTCTCGGCCTGTGATCCCGGGGAACTTGCCGACAAGGCTGTGCGGCGTACCGCGTCTTCCGTGGTGTTCCCGGTGGTGAACCTTGATATGCCCGCTGCCCCGGCGCAGACGGCGACGGAGTGTATCCTGAGCGCGGCCAGCCCGGATGAGCTGCGCCTGCTGGCGCGGGATGTGGGGGTTGAGGCCGGAAGCTCGACCAAGGCCACGATCCGCGACATTGCCTTGCGCCCCGCCGCTCAGGCATGCTTTGCGGCGGCAGGCGTGCCGCAGGTGACATAAGGCGATGAAAACGGCGTTGATCCCCGTGCTATTGCTGGCTGCCTGCGGCCCGATTCCGGTGGCCGATGCCGAACAGCTTTGCCTGGATCGCGCCCGGCTGGCGCAGCAGCCCCGGGGGCAGGTGGCGGTTGGCGTGACCTCGGACGGAGGGGCAGCCAGCAGGATCGAGCTGGACATTTCGACGGACTATCTTACGGGGCGCGACCCCGCAGTCGTTTTTGAAAATTGCGTCGTGGCGCGGTCTGGCCAGCTTCCGACCCGGCCGCTTTACCAGATGCCGGGGTACAAATCATGAGCGTCGTGCGCGATATGCTGGATCGGCTGCGTGGCAAGCCACAGGGCAGGCGGATCGAGAGACGCCTGCAACCGCTGGGCATGCGCGCCACCGGGGCAACACAGCCTGACCTGCCCGTTGCGCCGGATACGTTCCATGTGAATGACGGCCCCCATTACATTGACGTGCTGCAGCAAATGCACCTGAAGTTGCAGCCGGAGTGGTACCTTGAAGTCGGGTCGCGCAGTGGCCGCAGTCTTGCGTTGGCGAAGCGGAACTATGTGGCGATCGACCCGGTCTTCAGGCGGTTCCCGGCCCACCCGGTGAACGGCTACCGGATGCATTTTCTGGCGATGACCAGTGACGCGGCCTTTGCCAGCGGGTTTCTGACGCGTGAAGAGATCCGGCCAGAATTCGGGTTCCTTGACGGGATGCATCTGGCCGAATTCCTGATGCGCGACCTGATCAATTTCGAGGCGGCTGCCGCCCCCGGGGCCTGTGTCGCGCTGCATGACTGCTTGCCGACGACCCACACAATGGAAACACGCGACGACAGTCTGATCGCGGAAGGCAAATCCTGGACCGGGGATGTCTGGAAGGTCCTGTGGTGGGTGCTGCAACATCGCCCCGATCTTGAGGTGAACGTCCTTGACGCCTGGCCCACCGGCCTTGTCGTGATCCGTGGTCTGAACCCGGAAAACCGCGTACTGCCCGACCTTTATGACCGTTTTGTTGCTGAAATGGGCCCCATCCGCCTGGCCGACTTTGGCGTGGAGCGGTTCTTTTCGGCCTTCAAGATCCAGTCCAGCTTTCGCTTTGTCGCCGACCTGCCCGCCCGTACCTGAAGGAACATCCCATGGTCCAGTTCACCCTGCCCAAGAACTCGAAAATCCGCACTGGCAAGACCTGGCCAAAGCCTGACGGGAAGAACGTCCGCAAGTTTCAGGTCTATCGCTGGAACCCCGATGATGGGGAAAACCCGCGGGTGGATACCTACTTTGTCGATATGGACAGCTGCGGACCGATGGTTCTGGACGCGCTGATCAAGATCAAGACCGAAGTTGACCCGACGCTGACCTTCCGCCGGTCTTGCCGAGAAGGCATCTGCGGGTCTTGTGCGATGAACATCGACGGGATCAACACGCTGGCCTGCATCTATGGGCTGGATGAGGTGAAGGGCGATGTGAAGATCTATCCCTTGCCGCATATGCCGGTGATCAAGGATCTGATCCCCGACCTGACGCATTTCTACGCCCAGCATGCCAGCATCATGCCATGGCTTGAGACGAAGACGAACCGCCCGGCCAAGGAATGGAAGCAGTCGATCGGCGACCGCGCCAAGCTGGACGGGCTTTATGAATGCGTGATGTGCGCCTGCTGTTCGACATCCTGCCCGTCCTACTGGTGGAACAGTGACCGCTACCTTGGGCCGGCGGCGCTGCTGCATGCGTATCGCTGGATCATCGACAGCCGGGACGAGGCGACGGGCGAACGGCTGGACGATCTGGAAGATCCGTTCAAGCTGTACCGCTGCCACACGATCATGAACTGCGCCAAGACTTGCCCGAAGGGGCTGAACCCGGCCAAGGCGATTGCCGAGATCAAGGGGATGATGGTCGAGCGGGTGGTGTAACCACCTTGCGCGGCGGCCATTTTGGCGCAAGGTTTGCGGGATGAAGCCCGTCGCACCTGACCACAACGCCCCATCAGATGGCCCCGCCCGCAAGGCGGTGGCCCCGGTCATCTGCTACCCGGTCGAGGGGTTGCCGGCCCCTGACCTTGCCGCCTATCGCGCCGCGCGGGAGGGGTGGACCCTGACGGCGGAGGTTCTGGTCCCTCCGCGTGAGGCGCGGTGTTTTTCGGTGCCAGCGGGACATTTCTTCCGCATCGTCAGCGTCGAAGGTCCGCAGGTCGGCGACCTAAACCTCTTTGCCGCTGATGGCCTGGGTGAGCGGTTCTTTTCCGGCAAGACCCGGGCGCTGCATGGCACGCATCTTTCGACCGGCGACCGGATGTGGTCCTGCCTGCCCCATCTGCGTCCGATGGCGACGATCACCGATGATACGCTGGACTGGTACGGTTTCGATGCCTTTGGTGGCAGTGTCCATGACGTGATCGGCACGCGCTGCGACCCATATACCCATGCGCTGCTGTCGGGTGGCGACCAGTACCACCACTGCTGCCATTCCAATCTGACCCGGGCGGTTGCGGACCGGACCGGCCTGCCGCTTCATGCGGCGGAGCTGCATGTGCATGACGTGCTGAACGTCTTCATGTGCACCGGCTTTACCCGCGACACCGGGCAGTATTTCATGAAGGCCAGCCCGGTGCGGCCCGGGGATTACCTTGAATTCATGGCGGAAATTGACCTTCTGGGGGCCCTGTCAGCCTGCCCCGGCGGCGATTGTTCTGCCGAACATTCTTCGGATGCGGCGGCATGCCACCCGCTGCTGGTGCAGGTGTTCAGGCCAGCCGCGCCCGCCAAGGGGTGGCAGCCGCCAAGGCGCAACGGGTATGACCGAAGCCACGGTCAGGAGTAGCGTTCGACCGTCACTGTCTGTGCCTCGTCATAGCGGTCGCCCCAGGCCCAGCCGACGGGAAGGATGCGGTCAATCTCCTCACGGTCTTCGTCGGTCAGGTCGATTTCGGGCGCGGTGGCCCAATCGGCCAGATGGCTGGCGCTGCGGGTGCCGGGGATCGGGATCAGGTGGCCGGCACGGTCCAAAAGCCAGGCCAGGGCAAGGGCGGCGGGGGTGTAGCCGTGGTCATGGGCATAGGCGTGGAATGCCTGCAGTTTCATCAGGTTGTGCGGCCAGTTTTCCGGATAGAACCGGGGGATGCGGGTGCGGAATTCACCCGGCGGGAAATTCGACGGATCGGCCATGGGGGTGCCGAACACCCCGCGCGCCAGCGGTGAGAATGGCACGAAGGCCACCCCAAGCGCCATGCAGCGCTGGATCAGGCCCAGTTCCGGCTGGCGGGTCCATAGCGAATATTCATTCTGCACCGCCATGACCGGATGCACGGCATGGGCACGCTCCAGCGTATAGGGCGCAATCTCGGACAGCCCGTAGCCGAGGATTTTGCCTTCACCAATAAGGCGTTGCATGGTTCCGGCAAGGTCCTCGGCGGGGATCAGCGGATCATGCCGGTGGGCGTAGAACAGGGTGACATGGTCAACCCCCAGCCGTTTCAGCGAGCCTTCCAGTTCGGCCCTCAGATGCTCCGGCCGGTTGTCGATCCGTCGGGCCGGGTCGTCGGTGAAGGCGGCCTTGGTGGCGATGTGCGGGCGGTGCCCGCGGCTGGCCAGCCATGTGCCGATCACGGTTTCGCTGACGCCTTTGCCGTAACCATTCGCGGTATCAAGGAAATTGATCCCATGGTCCCAGGCGGCATCCAGCGTGCGCAGGCTTTCAGCCTCGGTCGTGGGGCCGAACATGCCGCCGAAGGACAGGCAACCAAGCCCAAGGGCCGAGACATCGGGGCCAATCAGGCCAAGGCGGCGTTTTCTCATGTGACCGTCATGTAATGCAGGCCTTGGAACCCGGCGCGCAGGGCGCGGGTGCGGGGGGCGATGGTTTCAGGGGCGTTGGAGCGGAGCGCTTCCGCGATCAGGCTTGCCAGCGCCTTGGCGTCGGCGGGGGTGACACCACGGCGGACAAGTTCCGGCGTGCCGATGCGCAGGCCGTTCATGTCACCCGGGACGTCGGGGATCGGCAGGCCGATACCGCAGGCAAGGAAACCCGCCTTGCGCAGGGTCTTGGACGCGGCCTGGCCACCGCCAAAGGCAGCGGCTTCAATCGCAAACTGGTGCGATGTGGTGGCACCCTGGTCTGCTGCATGGACGGGAAGGCCAAGGTTGGCAAGCTCGGTGGCAAGCGCGCGGGCCAGATCGACCATCATCTTCGCATAGGCCTGCCCATGGTCCCGCCAGTCAAGCAGCGTGAGGGCTAGCGCCGCGGATTTGGCCGCGTCGAAGTTGGCGGTAAGGCCGGGGAAGGCGATGGCGTCAAGGCGTTCCGCAATCGCGGCGTCATTGGTGACGATCAGACCCCCCGCGGGACCGCCGAGGGATTTGTAAGTGCTCATCGTCATCAGATGCGCGCCTTCGGTCAGCGGGTTGGCCCAGACGCGCCCAGCGATGATGCCGCATTGGTGGGCGGCGTCGAACAGGACCTTGGCGCCGACCTGATCGGCGATCTTGCGGACCTCTGCCACCGGATGCGGAAACAGGTTCAGGCTGCCGCCCACGGTGATGATCTTTGGCCGGACAGCGTGGGCAAGGTCGTGGAGCGCTGCAAGATCAATGGTATAGCCATCCGCGTCAATCGGGGCGGCGTAGGTGGTCAGACCGTAAAGCCCGGCACACCCGGCGGCGTGATGCGTGACATGGCCGCCGATGCTGCCGGGAGGGGCGATGATGCTGTCACCCGGTTTCGCCAGCGCCATGAAGCCGTAAAGGTTGGCCAACGCGCCCGAGCCGACACGGATTTCCGCGTAGCGCGCCTGAAAGATTTCGGCGGCGAGTTCGGCGGTGATGACCTCGATCTCTTCAATCGCCTCAAGCCCCATTTCGTACTTGTCGCCCGGGTAGCCCAGCGATGGGCGTGAGCCAAGGCCACGCGCCAGCGCCGCCTCAGCCCGTGGGTTCATCACGTTGGTCGCGGGGTTGAGGTTGAAGCAATCCTGATCGTGGATTTGCAGGTTCGCGGCGATCAGGGCTTCGATCCGGTCGGCGATCTGCACCGATGGGACGGCGGTTTCGCTGGCGATCCGTTGGACCAAGGTTTCGCAAGCGGCGGGCACCCAGGGGCGGGGGCTGAGGTGGGACATGGCGGACTCCTGCATGTTGGGCACAGTTGACCCGGCGAGGGCCTTGCGGGCAACCCAGATTTGCGAAAAACCAAGGACAGGGTAGCCTGGGGCTTGGGATGACCGCCGTCCTTTGACGGTCAGGCAAAGGCGGCTTCCAGCGCAATCTCGACCATTGCGCCAAAGCTCCGCTCACGTTGGTCAGATGGCAAGGCTTCGCCGGTGGCGATGTGGTCGGACACGGTAAGGATGGCGAGGGCGCGGGCGCCATGGCGGGCGGCGACCATGTAAAGCTCGGCCGCTTCCATTTCCACGCCAAGGCAGCCGTGGCGGGTGAGTTCTTTCCAAAGGTCGGGCCGTTCGTCGTAGAAGGTGTCCGAGGAATAGATCCCGCCGACATGGGTGGGGGTCCCCTTGGCGATTGCGGCGGCATGGGCCTTGGACAGAAGGCCGAAGTCGGCGCAGGGGGCGAAGTTCAGCTCGCGGAAGATCGCGCGCGAGGGGGAGCCGAGGGTGGAGCAGGTCTGCGCCAGAATCACATCGCGGACCTTGACGTGTTCGGGCAGGGCACCAGCTGACCCGATGCGGATCAGCGTCTTGGCGCCATAGTCGCGGATCAGTTCATTGGCATAGATCGACAGCGACGGCATCCCCATGCCCGACCCGTGGATCGTGACGCGGTGGCCGTTCCAGGTGCCGGTGTAGCCCAGCATGCCCCGCACCTCGTTCACCAGCACCGCGTCTTTCAGAAAGGTCTGTGCGGCCCATCGGGCGCGGTAGGGGTCGCCCGGCATCAGGACGGTTTCGGCAATCTCGCCGGGTTTGGCGCCGATGTGGACGGTCATGGTGTTCCCCTCTGGTCGGTTCTGCACCCTTCATCCGGCGGCAAGGCTGGATTGGCAAGGGGTGGAGTGGGGTCAGTCGACCGTCGTCAGGGCCGAGGTGGCCGCATCCCAAGTCATGCGGAAAGTGCCGGGTTCCGGGGTATTCAGCAGCTCGCCCGAGATGGTGACCTGCAAAAGCTGGCGGTCGTCATCCGGGATCAGCGACCAGTCAAGTACGACAAGGCTGTGTTGGGCGGCACCTACGAAGACGTTCAGTTCACATCCCAGTCCGTCGCCGCAGAACATGGCGGGCGCGGCGGTGCAGGAAAGTTTGCGGCTGTCCAGCACAAGGGCAGGGTCATCAGGGCCGAAAAGGAAGGCCGGGACAATGGCAACGTCGGGGATTTCCAGCGCGCCGCCTTGCGCGGTGCAGGCAGTGGCGTGGTAGTCCAGCAAGGTCTGCAGGGCCGGTGGGCGGGGAACGTCCGCAAAGGCCGGTGCTGCGACAAGGACAAAGGCCATACCCGCGCGGATCATTGCAGTTGCCATTCGTTGCCGGACCACAGGAAGCGGACGGTTTCGCCGGAGCGGTTCGGCGCGGTGAGGTAGGTCGTGCCGCCATCCGTCACCGTGTCCCAGCTGAGGAGGAGGAGCGAGCCCTTCACGCCGTCGATCAGCGTCTCGACCGCGCAGCCCCCGGTGCCGCAGAAGGTGCCGTAGCTGTCGGCGCAGGAAAACCCGGCGGTGTCGAGCACCCAGTCCAGCGTGCCGTCACCGTTCAGGTCGCGCTGGGTAACGGCCTCAGGCGCGATGGCGAAGTCGGCGCACATCGACTGCGAGTCCGAGATGGTTGCGGCGAATTCGTCAGGCCAGGCGGCGTCCTGCGCGGCTGCGGGGCAAGCGATCAGGGCAAGAAGAAGCGGGCGCAGCATGGGTTGGCCTTTCCGGTGGCGGTCTGGCCTTCGGGATAGGGCGCAATGCGGCACGGGAAAAGGCGGGAAAACCTTAGGGTCATTCGGCCGCGACGGGTGCGGGATCGGCAAGGGCTGCAAGGTCCAGCATGATCTGGTTCAGCTGGAAATCCTTGGGCGTGTAGACCTTCGCGACTCCCATCGCGGAGAGGGCAAGCGCATCCTCGTCCGGGATGATGCCGCCGACGACGAGGGGGGTGTGCGACAGGCCCGCGTCCTGCAGAAGCTGCAGCGTTTCGCGGATCAGGGGCAGATGGCTGCCGGACAGGATGGACAGGCCGATGACATCGGGGCGCTTTTCGGCGGCGGCGGCGACGATTTCGGCCGGGGTGAGGCGGATGCCGTCATAGGTGATCTCCATCCCGCAGTCGCGGGCGCGGGTGGCGATCTGTTCGGCCCCGTTGGAATGGCCGTCAAGGCCGGGCTTGCCAAGGAGAAGGCGCAAGGGATGGCCCAGCCTGGCGGCGACCTGGGCGACAGCCTCACGCACCGGTTCAAGGCCTTCGGTGCGGTTGGAGGGGTTTTGCGACACGCCGGTCGGGGCGCGATATTCGCCATAGAGCGCGCGCATCGCGGCGCCCCATTCGCCGGTGGTGACGCCGGCCTTGGCGCATTGGATCGAGGCGGGCATGATGTTCGCCCCAGTCTGGGCCGCGTGGCGCAGGGCCTTGAGGGCGTCCTTGACCATGGCAGGGTCGCGGTCGCTGCGCCATTGGATCAGGCGGGCGCACTGGTCAGCCTCGGCCTTTGGGTCGGCCTGCATGATGAGGCCGTCACCGGTGGTCAGGGGCGAAGGTTCGGAGGTGGTGAAACGGTTCACGCCGACAACCGTGGTCTGGCCGGATTCGATGCGGGCGATGCGGTCCGCGTTCGATTCGACCAGTCGGGATTTCATGTAGGCAATGGCCGCGACCGCGCCGCCCATCGCGTCGATATGGGCGAGTTCTTCAAGGGCACCTTTCTTCAGGGCCTCGACCTTGCGGTCGATCGCGGGATTGCCGTCGAAGAGGTCGCCGTATTCCAGAAGGTCGGTCTCATAGGCCAGAACCTGCTGCATGCGCAGCGACCATTGCTGATCCCATGGGCGGGGCAGGCCCAACGCCTCATTCCAGGCGGGAAGCTGGACAGCGCGGGCGCGGGCGGATTTGGACAGGGTGACGGCCAGCATCTCGATCAGGATGCGGGTGACGTTGTTTTCCGGCTGCTGTTCGGTGAGGCCGAGGGAGTTGACCTGCACGCCATAGCGGAAGCGGCGGAATTTCGGGTCGGTGATGCCGTAGCGGGTTTCGAGGAGTTCGTCCCACAAGGCGGTGAAGGCGCGCATCTTGCAAAGCTCGGTCACGAAGCGGATGCCGGCATTGACAAAAAACGACATTCTTCCCGCCATTGCGGGGAATTGTTCGGCGGAAACTTTCACTTTCAGATCATCCAGCACCGCGCAGGCGGTGGCGAGCGCGAAGGCAAGCTCCTGTTCCGGCGTGGCCCCGGCCTCTTGCAGGTGGTAGCTGCAGACGTTCATCGGGTTCCACTTGGGCAAGTGCTGGCCGGTATATGCGGCCACGTCGGTGATGAGGCGCAAGGACGGTTCGGGCGGCAGGATATAGGTGCCGCGGGAGAGGTATTCCTTGATGATGTCGTTCTGGACAGTGCCTTGCAGTTGGGTGGTGTCGGCGCCCTGTTCTTCGGCCACGGCGATGTAGAGCGCCAGAAGCCACGGCGCGGTGGCGTTGATCGTCATCGACGTGTTCATCTGTTCCAGCGGGATGTCCCGGAACAGCGCCCGCATGTCGCCAAGGTGGGCGATGGGCACGCCGACCTTGCCGACCTCACCTGCAGAGCGGGGATCATCACTGTCGTAGCCGGTCTGGGTTGGCAGGTCGAAGGCGACGGAAAGGCCGGTTTGCCCCTTGGACAGGTTGGTGCGGTAAAGCGCGTTTGAGGCGGCGGCGGTGGAATGGCCGGCATAGGTGCGGAAGAGCCAGGGCTTTTCGGGGGTCATCTCAGCCTCGTCGTGCGGTAATTTTGTTGCGCTGAGGCTGGCATATGCGAAATTTCATGCCAATGTCAATCGCTGCGCTGCGGCGATGCTCCTCGTGCGACTTCGTCTTCTCGTCGCGGGGGCGCCTGCGAGGAGTGACGAAGTCATCGACGAGGTTTCCGGTTTCGGGCAGGGTAGGCCGATGTTCGGTACAGTGGCGGTTCCGGTCTGGCTTTTGGCGCTGATTCTTGGCTTTGCCATGGTCAGTTTCGCCACGCATTTCCTGTTCCCCTCGGTCAGGTGGTTCTTCCGGCGTCGGGCTGAACGGGCGATGCAGCGGCTGAATGCGCGGCTGGACCGGAAGGTCGACCTGTTCAAGCTGGCGCAGCGGTCAGACATGGTGGCGCGGCTGGCCTATGATCCGAACGTGGTGGAAGCGGCGATGGCGCATGCGGCCGAAACGGGCGTGCCGGGCGAGGTGGCCTTTGAAGAGGCGCGGCGCTACGCCCGAGAAATCGTGCCGGGGTTTTCCGCGACATTGTATTTCGGCTTTGCCACGCGGGCGGCGAAGGGCCTGAGCCGGTTTCTGTACCGGGTTCGGGTGGGCAAGGTGGACAAGGAACTGGCCCATGTCGACCCGAAGGCGACCGTGGTCTTTGTGATGAACCACCGCTCGAACATGGACTATGTGCTGATCACCTGGCTGGTGGCGGACCGCGCGGCCCTGTCCTATGCGGTGGGGGAATGGGCGCGGGTCTGGCCGTTGAGCGTGATGATCCGGGCGATGGGGGCCTATTTCATCCGGCGTGGCAGCCGCAACGCGCTCTATCGGCGGGTGCTGGCGCGCTATGTCCAGATGGCGACCGAAGAGGGCACGACGCAGGCGATCTTTCCCGAAGGTGGGCTTAGTCTGGACGGGCGCGTGGGCCCTGCGAAGATGGGGCTGATCAGCTACATCGTCGAGGGTTTCAGGCCGGACGGGCGCGATGTGGTCTTCGTTCCGGTGGGTCTGGCCTATGACCGGGTGCTGGAGGACCGGGTGCTGGTCGACGCAGCGGCCCGAGAGACGCGGCGCTTTCGCAACCGGCCGGTCCGGGCGGCATGGCAAACGGCACGGTATCTGATGGCCCGCCTGATGGGACGCAGGAAGGGGTTTGGCACTGCGGCGGCGGGGTTTGGCGCCCCGGTCAGCTTACGGGCCTTTCTGGCTGGGGGCGGGACGGTGGACGGGCTTGGCGCGCGGTTGATGGCCGCGATTGCCGAGGTTGTGCCGGTGCTGCCTGTGCCGCTGGTGGCACGGGCGCTGGGCGATGGGGCTGCCTCACGCGCAGAGTTGCGCGGGCGGATCGAGGCGCTGGTCGCGCGGCTGACGGCGGCGGGGGCGGTGCTGAAGCTGCCGCCGCAGGGTCTGGATGCAGCCCTAGAGGAAGGCCTTGCCCCCCTGATCGCGCGGGGGCTGGTCAGCGACAGCCTGCAACCCGTGCCCTCGGAGCGGCGGCTGCTGGGCTTCTATGCGGCTGCGATCCCGGATGTCTGACGTTGCTGCAACGCCGCAGACATAAAATTACAAAAACACCCAATCATCCTATTGCAAAGTTGCGCAGCCGTCGGTTAGCTGCGGACAAGGCGCGCTGATTCTGCGGCGCGGCATCAAAGATGGAGGCTGGTTTGGCTTTGGACACGCAATCTGCACCTGCGATCTACGACGCGCCGAAAAAGGATCTGTATGAGCTGGGCGAGATGCCGCCGCTGGGGCATGTGCCAAAGCAGATGTATGCCTGGGCGATCCGGAGAGACCGGCATGGCGCCCCCGACATGGCCTTTCAGGTCGAGGTGGTGGACACCTGGGCGATCGACAGCAACGAAGTGCTGGTGATGGTGATGGCGGCTGGGGTCAACTACAACGGGGTCTGGGCCGGTCTTGGCCAGCCGATCAGCCCGTTTGACGGCCACAAGGCCGCCTTTCACATCGCCGGGTCGGATGCTTCGGGCATCGTCTGGGCCGTGGGCGACAAGGTGAAGCGCTGGAGAGTCGGGGATGAGGTGGTGATCCACTGCAACCAGGACGATGGCGACGACGAGGAATGCAACGGCGGTGATCCGATGTTTTCGCCCACGCAGCGGATCTGGGGGTATGAAACTCCGGACGGCAGCTTTGCGCAGTTCACCCGGGTGCAGGCGCAGCAGTTGATGCCGCGCCCCAAACACCTGACGTGGGAGGAGTCGGCCTGCTATACGCTGACGCTGGCCACGGCCTACCGGATGCTGTTCGGGCACGAGCCGCATGACCTGAAGCCTGGGCAGAATGTGCTGGTCTGGGGCGCAAGCGGGGGCCTTGGGTCTTATGCGATCCAGTTGATCAATACGGCCGGGGCCAATGCGATCGGGGTGATTTCGGACGAGACGAAGCGGGACTTCGTCATGTCGTTGGGTGCCAAGGGGGTGATCAACCGCAATGACTTCAGCTGCTGGGGGCAACTGCCGAAGGTTGGCAGCGAGGAGTACAACACCTGGCTGAAAGAGGCGCGGCGCTTTGGCAAGGCGATCTGGGACATCACCGGGAAGGGCGTGAACGTCGACATGGTGTTCGAACACCCGGGCGAGGCGACGTTCCCCGTGTCCAGCCTGGTCTGCAAGAAGGGCGGCATGGTGGTGATCTGCGCAGGGACGACCGGGTTCAACTGCACCTTTGACGTCCGCTATATGTGGATGCACCAAAAGCGTCTGCAGGGCAGCCATTTCGCCCATCTGAAGCAGGCGGCAAGCGCCAACAAGCTGATGGTGGAACGGCGGCTGGACCCCTGCATGTCCGAGGTGTTCCCTTGGTCCGAAATCCCGCGGGCGCATACGCTGATGTGGAAGAACCAGCACAAGCCCGGCAACATGGCGGTGCTGGTGCAGGCCCCGCGTACCGGGCTGCGGACCTTTGAGGACACGCTGGAGGCGAGTAAAGGCGCTTGACTTGCAACCCTTAATCAGTGGTTTACTTTGAGGGGCTTATGTCTGCAGGTGCAGGAAACCGGCGCGGTTGATGACTGGCTGCCCCGCCCGGCGGGGACGATCAGGGCATCATGGCGTCGGGGCAGCTGCGGATTGTTCGTCCCGAGGGATTGATGCGCCACGACTGGATCTTCGACACGCTGTCGGACCTGCAGGACTATGCCCGCAGGAATGACTTGCCGGAACTGTCCCTGAAAGTGGAGGAGACGCTTGTGACCGCCCGGCGCGAGATCGGCGCTCAGGCTGACATGGACGGGCCCGTTCCGATTTTCATCCGCCGCCAAGCCCATTAGTGGGTCTTACACCGGGCGGCGGGCGGCGATATGGTCAGGCGATGCAACTGCCCGCCCTTACCTTTTCGGAAGACCAGGCCGAGGCCTTTGATCGCCTGTCCGCGTTGCTTGTCGGCCATGGGATCGACCTTGCGGAAGGCACAACCACGCCGATGGTCGAAGGCAAGGCAACCGTGCTGGCCGTGGTCGGCAAGGCGGGGTCCGGCAAGACGATGCTTTTGGCCGAGATGTATCGCAGCCTGAAAGCGGCCGGTCTGGACGTGGTGTCCGGCGATTATGAGGGGCGCAAGCGCAAGGACCGCCGGACGCTGGCGATTCTGGCGCCGACGAACAAGGCGGCATCGGTCCTGCGGCTGCGCGGGGTTCCGGCCACCACAATCCACCGCATCCTGTACACGCCGGTCTATGACCCACAGTACGAAAAGATTGCCGAATGGCTGGCTGGCACTGGCCCGCGCCCGGTGGTCGAGGGGCTGACGGAACTGGCGCTGGACCGGGCCCATGCGTTTTACCAGCAGGTCGCCTCGATCCCCGGGGCTCTGGCTGCGGCTGGGCTGAAGGGCAGTGATTTCATCAAGGGCTGGAAACGGCGGGAAGAACCGCTGGACGTGGGGTTCGTCGACGAAAGCTCGATGCTGGACGAACGACAGCTTGAGGATCTGCGCGAGATTTTTCCTGTGCTGGTGCTGTTCGGTGACCCGGCCCAGCTGGCGCCGGTGGGGTCATCCGGGGCGATGGTCTTTGACAAGCTGCCCGAGGCGCGCAGGCTTGCCCTGTCCCGCATCCACCGGCAAACGCAAGACAACCCGATTCTGGATCTGGCCCATGCGCTGGGCGATGACCGGCTGGGGTTTGAAGAGTTCGAGGCGATGGTGCAGGCCAAGGCCCGCGACGATGGCCGGGTGGTCTGGGCTGAGCGGGTGGAGGCGGGGCTGATGGCCCGCTCCCCCGTGCTGGTCTGGCGCAACGCGACGCGGGTGCGGCTGATCCAGGCCTTCCGCAATGCCTATGGCGCTCCGGAGGATCAGCTTTTGCCGGGGGAACCGCTGATCTGCGACGGGATCGAGTTGCCGTTGAAGCACAGGAAGAAGCGGATCGATCTGGAAGCGCGGGGCCTGATCAAGGGCGCGCAGGTGATCTATCTGGGCGAGGGCAACCGCGAAGGATTCGCGCGGTTGCATGTCGTGGGGGCGGAAGAGCCGCAGGTTTCGGCGGCGTCGATCATCAAGATCGAGAAGCCGGATGAGGAAGAGCCCTTCATCCCCCATGCGGCGCGGATGGGGGCGGCCTTTCTGCATGGCGCGGCGGTGACGATCCACAAGGCGCAAGGGTCGCAGTGGGAGGACGTTCAGGTGTTCGCCCCCGATCTTTACGCCGCCGCCCAGTCGGGGCGGAACGAGGCCGGGGTGCCCTTGTGGAAGCGGTTGGCCTATGTCGCGATCACCCGAGCCCAGACGCGGCTGCATTGGGTGGTGCGAAACCGGCTGGCGCGGCCGCTGGCGCCGCTGTCGATCGACGATCTGAAGCGCGAACCCGCACCTTTGGCCTTGGCCGAGGCTTCCCCTGACGCGCCGGGCGATCTAGGGTAGGGCAAGAAGAGGGAGGGTCCGATGGCCTTGGTTTTCGTCCAGTTCCGCTGCACGCCGGGCACCACCTATGCGGTGGCCGACGCGATCTGGGACCGTGAGGTTGTCAGCGAGATGTATTCGACCAGCGGCGACTATGACCTGATCGCGAAGGTCTATATCCCGGATGATCAGGATAGCGGGCATTACCTGTCGTCCAAGCTGTTCGACATTCCGGACATCCAGCGGACCTTGACCACGATGACCTTCAAGGCGTTCTAGGCTTGGCTGGCCGCCGGGGGCGCTGCCCCCGGACCCCCGGGATATTTGTGCCAATGTGAAAGGGCTTTGGGCGGTGCGTCAAAGCCAAGCGCAGCGGTTGGTGCCGACGGCGTCGGCGACGGTGTTGAAGCCGTCTTGGGCGAGAAGGGTGTCGAGGCCCGTTGCAATGCGGGGAATGAGGCTGAGGCCGTGGTAGACCATTGCGGTGTAAAGCTGCACGGCTGAGGCCCCGGCGCGGATCTTGGCGTAGGCGTCTTCGGGAGAGGAGATGCCGCCGACACCGATCAGGGGCAGTTTGCCATCGGTCAGTTGCGAAAGCTGGGCAAGGACGCGGGTGGACTTTTCGAACAAAGGCGCGCCGGATAGGCCGCCGGCTTGGCCCCGGTTTGCAGATTTCAAACCTTCGCGCGACAGGGTGGTGTTGGTGGCGATGATGCCGGAGAGGCCTGAGGCAAGTGCTACCTCGGCAATCTGGGCGAGATCGTCCGGGGTAAGGTCGGGGGCGATTTTCAGGAAAATCGGGATCGGGGTCGGCAGGGCGGCGCGGGCTTCCATCACCCCGGCGAGCAGGGCTGCCAGCGCGGCGGGGCCTTGCAGGTCGCGCAGTTTCTCGGTGTTGGGGGAGCTGACGTTGACCGTGGCGAAATCGACATGCGGGCCGCAGGTGGCCAGCACACGGGCAAAGTCGGCGGCGCGGTTGTCCGAGGTCTTGTTGGCGCCAAGGTTCAGCCCGACCGGCACTGGCCCCTTGGTGCGGCGGGCGAGACGGTCGGCGATGGCGGGGGCGCCGTCGTTGTTGAAGCCGAACCGGTTGATGGCGGCGCGGTCTTCCGACAGGCGAAAGAGGCGTGGCCGGGGATTTCCGGGCTGGGGCAGAGGGGTAGCCGCCCCAACCTCGACAAACCCGAAACCGGCGCGGCTGAGGGCGGCGATGGCGGTGGCGTTCTTGTCATATCCCGCGGCAAGGCCGACGGGGTTCAACAGGGCCATCCCGGCTAGGCTGGTCGCAAGGCGGGCGCTCCGGACCGGGCCGGGCAGGGGGGCAAGGCCCAGGTTCAGCGCCAGAAGTGACAAGGCATGGGCGCGTTCCGGATCGCAGCGGTGCAGCAGGGCCAGCCCGGCGCGTTCAAACGCAGTCACCACAGCCCCTCGGGGAAGATGTGGCCGGTGGCGCCAAGGGGCAGGCTTTTGTCCCACACGACCTCATCCAGCCGCAGCGCGCGGTAGAGATGCGGGAAAAGCTGGCCGCCGCGTGAAGGCTCCCACTTCAGGGCGGGGCCAAGCCGGTCCGGATCGAAGGCGACAAGGACAAGATCACTTTCCGTGGCGAACCATTTTGCCGCCGTTTCGGCCACCTGCGCGGGGGTCGAGAAATGAATGTAGCCATCCGCAAGGTCGATCGGCGCGCCGAGCGTCTCGCCCGCGGTGCGGAAGGCATCCCATTCGGGGCGGCGGAAGATCTTCAGGATCAACATGCCGCGCTTGTGCCTTGTGCCGGGCGCGCGGTCAATCCGTCAGCGCGGTTGCGCCAATGCAGGCGTGGACAACCGGGCGGGTGCGACAAGGCTTTGACTCTGCGCGGCTGCAAAGGCAGGTTTGGGTATCAACCAATAAGGGAGCTTATGATGCGGGCACTTTTCCTTACCAGCGCCGTGGTTGCGCTTTCGTCTGGCATGGCGCAGGCGGATTACACGCTGCATGTCATTCACATCAACGACTTGCACAGCCGGATTGAACATATCAATGCGTTTGACAGCACCTGCTCGGCTGAGGATGCGGCAGAGAACAAGTGTTTCGGGGGCGTTGCCCGGGTGGCGACCAAGATCAAGGAACTGCGCGACGGGCTGATCGCGGAAGGGCAGAACGTCATCGTTCTGGATGCGGGTGACCAGTTTCAGGGCAGCCTGTTCTACACGACCTACAAAGGCGCGGCCGAGGCTGAGTTCATGGAAAAGATCGGGTTCGACGCGATGGCCGTGGGGAACCATGAGTTTGACGACGGACCGGAGGGGCTGGCGAGCTTCCTCGACAAGGTGACCTTTCCCGTCATCAGCGGCAACACCGACGTCAGCCAGTCGAATGTGCTGGCCGGGCGGGTCCAGAACCATGTGGTGCTGGAGGTCGGGGGCGAGAAGATCGGCATCATCTCGGCCCTTGCGACGGATACGGTCGATACCTCCAGCCCCGGGCCAAACGTGATCTTTCAGGATGAGATCGACAGCCTGAGCGCGGATGTCGCAGCGCTTGAGGCGGAAGGCGTGACCAAGATCATCGCGCTGAACCATGTCGGCTACAAGAAGGACATGGACATTGCCGCTGCCGTGCCCGGTCTGGATGCGGTTGTGGGTGGCCATTCGCACACGCTGTTGTCCGCGACCGACCCCAAGCGGGGCGGGCCCTATCCAACCTGGGTTGATGGGCAGAACGGGGCATTGGTTCCGGTGGTGCAGGCCTATGCCTATTCCAAATATGTCGGTCATCTGGAGCTGACCTTCGATGACGCCGGGAACCTGAAGTTCGCCGAAGGCGACACGATCCTGCTGGATGCCAGTGTCGTCCCCGACCCGGAAATCGAAGCGCGGGTCAAGGAAATGGGCGCGCCCATCGAAGAGCTGAAGAACAAGGTGGTGGCCGAAAGCACCGCCGATATCGACGGCAGTCGCGAGACGTGCCGGGCGGTGGAATGCCCGATGGGCAACCTGATCGCCGAGGCAATGCTGGACCGGGTGGCGGATCAGGGCGTGACCATCGCCATTCAGAACGGCGGCGGCGTGCGGTCCAGCATCGACGCCGGGCCGGTCACGATGGGAGAGGTGCTGTCGGTCCTGCCGTTCCAGAACACGCTGTCCACCTTTGAGGTGACCGGCGAAACCATCGTTACGGCGCTGGAAAATGGCGTGAGCCAGCTTGAGGAGGGCGCGGGCCGCTTTGCCCAGGTGGCCGGCCTGAAGTACACCTTCGATCCGGCGCAGCCGGCGGGATCGCGGGTCAGCGATGTGATGGTGCTGGTGGGGGGCGATGCCTGGGGTCCGATTGACCCGGCGGCGACCTACAAGGTGGTGTCCAACAACTATGTCCGGGGTGGCGGTGACGGATACCGGATGTTTGTCGATGCGGCCAATGCCTATGACTTCGGGCCGGACCTTGCCGATGTGACCGCGGAATACATGGCCAAGATCGGCCCCTACACGCCGATGACCGACGGGCGGATCACCCGGAAGTAAGCGCAGCCTTAGCTGGCAAAACGGATGGCGGGGTGTGTTAAACGACCCGCCATTTTTTTCGCATGATGTAACCTTTGGGCGACCTCGCGCGTACGAAAGGCAGGCAACGCCGGCAGGATGGTGACAGAAGAGTTCGAGCGACGGCTGGCGCCGCTGTGGCAGGCAGCGCGGGACGGGGATGAGGTTGCCTATCGGGCGGCCCTGTCGGTCATTGCGCTGCGGTTGCGTGCCTATGTCCGGCCGAGGATGGTCGGTTTGCCCGATGATGTGGAGGATATGGTGCAGGAAACCCTTCTCGCGATCCACCTCAAGCGGGCCACGCATGACCCGTCGCTGCCGGTCTCGAACTGGGTCCATGCGATTGCGCGCTATCGTCTGACGGACCTATATCGCCGCCGGGGCCGCCGGGGCCGCCGGGGCCATCCGGAACCGCTGGACGGTCTGGAGATCGAGGCCGATGCCGACAGCGAGGGTGTGGCGGCGTCCTTTGCCCGGCGCGATCTGGGCCGGTTGCTGGACGCTTTGCCTTTGGGCCAGCGGCAGGCGATCGAGCTGGTCAAAGTGCAGGGGCTTTCGACCGATGAGGCGGCTGCAGCGATGGGGATCACGGTTTCGACGTTGAAGGTGCGCGTCCATCGCGGGTTGCAGCGCCTGATGCAGGTGGCGAGGTCAGAGCCTTGAAAACCGACGAGCTGATCGAACTTCTGGCCAAAGGGGCCGGTTCAGCCGAAGCGGCAGGCGATGGTCGCCAGCTGATGCTGGGGGTGGCGATGGCCCTGCCGGTGATGGCGGCAGCCGTCTGGGCCACGCTGGGCTTTGTGCCGCTGCAAGGCTGGGTCATCAGCAGCACTGTCCAGAAACTGATCTATGGGGGGGTGCTGACGATTGCAGGCATCCTGTTGCTGCGGCGGCTTGGGCGGCCGGGGAGTGGTGTGGCGCTTCCGTTTGGCATTCTTTTGACCGCTTTGGCGGCCGCCATGGGAGTTGGGCTTTGGGGAGTGCTGCGATTGCCTGCGGAAGATTGGCCAGCGCAGGTTTTCGGTAGCTCATCCCCGACGTGTCCGGTGGCGATCCTTGCCCTTTCGGTCCCCGCCTTGGTCGCCATGTTGCGGGGCGCACGGCTTCTGGCCCCGACACGGCTGCGGCTGACCGGGGCTGCGGCCGGGCTGGCGGCGGGGGCTTTGGCCGCCGTTGCCTATTCGCTGGGCTGCACCGAGGGCGCGCTGACGTTTGTGGCGGTCTGGTACACGCTTGGCGTCGTGCTGGCGACGGCCTTGGGCGCAGCGGTGGGGCCGCGCGCGCTGCGCTGGTGATCACGCGGCGATCACGGGTGGGTCACGCCTGTGTCGGTCGCTTGCAATGGTCGTAACCTTCTGGGCCCGGAAACGGATGACCGGATGCAGCGTCCGACGTGACGCGCCACGCCGCCCGGCGATCGTGCCGGTAGACGTGCAACACCTTTCTGACGGGAGAGACCGATGATCCATTTCCGCCCCCTGACACTCCGCATGACTGCGATCCTGCTTGGTCTTGCGACACCGATGGCTGCATTTGCCGAAGACGAACATTTCCTGACTGAAGGCACTGCCGCGAATGGCTATGACGTGGTCGCCTATCATACCGTCGGTGCCCCGACGCCGGGCGATGCTGCCTATACCGCCGACTATCAGGGCGTTACCTGGAGCTTTGCTTCGGCCGAGAACCGGGACATGTTTGCCGCCGATCCGGCCAAATATGCCCCGGCCTATGGCGGCTGGTGTTCGGCGGGGGCGTCGAAGGGCAAGAAGGTGCCGACCTTGCCAGAGTTCTTTGCCATTGTGGACGGGCAACTTTACCTCAACAGTTCGGAAAAGGCGCACAAGGACCTGTTCCTGAAGGACACGGCCACCGTCATCGACAAGGGTGAATCCAACTGGAAGCGCATCTACGCGACCGAGGCTGACAAGCTGTGACACCCCCCGGGCAAGGGGTGTCCAAGACCCCTTGCCCACCCGGCGGTCGCCCGTCATCCTGCCCGGATGTGCGGCCGCTTTACCATCACCCACCCGAATGAGGCGCTGGCGGCGCTGTTTGATGCCGTGCCGGGGAATGATCTGCCGGTGGGACCGAACTTCAACGTCTGTCCGACGAATACGGTGGCTGTCGTCACCTCGGACGCCGGGCAGCGCCGGCTGCGGGCGATGCGCTGGGGGTTCATCCCCGGCTGGTACAAGGCCCCGAACGACGGGCCGCTGATCATCAACGCGCGGTCCGACACGGTGGCGACAAAGCCCGCCTTCCGCGAGGCTGTGCGGACCCGGCGCTGCATCGTCCCGGCCAGCGGGTTCTATGAATGGAGCACGGGCGACAAGGGCGAGAAGCTGCCGTGGTATTTTGCGCGGGCGGATGGGCAGCCGATGGCGCTGGCCGGGATCTGGCAGCGTTGGCAGGATGTGGACACGGTGGCCATCGTGTCGACCGATGCCGGACCTTCGATGGCCGGGCTGCACCACCGCGAGGCCGTGGTGCTGGAGCGCGCGGACTGGCCGCTTTGGCTGGGCGAGGCGGGGCATGGCGCTGCGGTGCTGATGAAGCCCTTGGCCGAGGGTGTGATGAACCCGCCTGTGCGGGTGTCGACGGCCGTCAACTCCAACCGCGCGGCGGGGCCGGAGTTGATTCAGCCGGTGGCAGCCTGACTGTCACGGAAGTTCCAGCCACCGATAACGGGCGCGTTACAATTCGCTGGCAGGTCTGACCCGCAACTTTAGCGGAAAGAGATGATGTCCCACCCAACCCCTGACCTGCCGATCCTTGGTGCCGCCCTTGGGCACGAAGACCTTGCCGCCCACCGCGACTGGCTGCTGGAAGCGCCGCGCGATCTGGAGCTTCAGGCCTTTGTCGACGCCGAAGTCCTTGATGGCGACTGGTCTGACCTTGCCGCCGATACGGTCCGGCTGCTGGATGGGCATGCGGGGCGTCTTGGCATCCACGGGCCCTTCTGGGGCTTCACCATCGCGTCCTACGAACCCGAAGTGCGCAAGATCGTGACCCGTCGGTTCCAGCAGGCGCTGGATGTCTGCGCGGCGGTCAAGGGGACGCATGTGGTGATCCATTCGCCCTTCACGACATGGGGCTACAATCATCGCGGGCTGTACCCGAAAGACGCCACCCGGACGGTCGAGGCGGCGCGCGAGACGCTGGCACCGGTGCTGAGCCGGGCCGCGGACATGGGCGTGACCCTGATGCTGGAGAATATCGAGGACATCGACCCCGCCGACCGCGCCGCCCTGTGCGAGGCGCTGGACTGGCAGGCGCTGGCGCTTTCGGTCGACACCGGGCATGCGCATTATGCGCATGGGTCCACCGGGGGTCCGCCGGTCGACTTCTTCATCCGCGCGGCGGGGGACCGGTTGGGCCATGTGCATCTGCAGGACGCTGATGGTTTTGCCGACCGGCATTGGCAGATCGGGCATGGCACGATCCTGTGGCCTGCAGTCTTCAAGGCGATTGCGGAAACCGGGGCCAACCCGCGCCTGATCCTTGAGCTGCGGGACAAGGCGGGGGTGATCCCTTCGGCCCGCCATCTGGAAGCGCTTGGGCTGGCGCGCTGACGCGCATGATGGGTCTGCGTCGGGCCCGGGTCGGGGCCTGACACAAAGCACAGTGCAGGACGGTGCAAGGCAAGCCTTGCGCCGTCTTTGCGATTGGTCGGCAAGCGCTTGTTATAGCTAACAAAATATTCACTCAGCCATCAACCTTCTGTCATGTTTCGCTGGCATCTGCCCCCCATGCCGCAGGCTGCCTGTGGCCCCCTTTTCACGGAGACAGGGACGATGACATTCAAGCTGGCGACCACTGCCATGGTGCTTCTGGCCACTGCCGGAACCGCCCATGCCGAGAAGATCAAATTCGAATACTGGTACGGCCTGACCGGCGATCTTGGCGCCGTCGTGGCCGAGACCTGCAACCGCTTCAACGCAAGCCAGGACCTGTATGAGGCGGTTTGCGTTGGCCAGGACGGCTATGACAAGGCCGTGCAGAACACCATCGCCGCCTTCCGTGCGGGCAAGCACCCGACGCTGCTGCAATCCTTCGACGCCGGGACCGCCGACCTGATGCTGTCGGGCGAGTTCTATCCGGTGACGCAGCTGATGGCCGACACCGGCGTGGCGGTGGACTGGGCCGACTATTTCCCCGGGATCGCCAACTACTATTCTTCGACCTCGGGTGAGTTCTTCTCGATGCCGTGGAACTCTTCCACCCCGGTCTACTATTTCAACAAGGACCATTTCGCCAAGGCCGGGATCACCGAAGCTCCGATCACCTGGGAAGGGATGGAAGAGGCGTTCAAGGCGCTGAAGGCCAGCGGTCAGGCTTGCGGGCTGGCCTATGCGCCTTCGTCCTGGATCGACCTTGAGCAGTTCTCGATGGCGCATAACGTGCCGGTCGCGTCGAACAACAACGGCTATGACGGGCTGGACACCGAGCTGTTGTTCAACACCACGCTGCATGTCCGTTACATGGAAGATGTCCAGCGCTGGCTGGGTGAAGGCTATGCGATGCTGCGCACGCAGGCCGCTGGCAAGACCGCGCGCGACAGCTTTGTCGAGGGCGAATGCTCGGTCTTCTTCTCGTCGATCGCGGACCATAACACGATCCACAAGCTGACCCCGGCCTTCGGCTGGGACGTGCAGATCATCCCGACCTATGAGGGCGTGGAGCGCAAGAACACCGTTGTCGGCGGCGCCTCGCTTTGGGTGTTGTCGGGCAAGACAGACGACGAATATCTGGCGGCGGCGAACTATCTGGCCTTCCTTGCCACCAAGGAAGAACAGCAGTTCCTGCTGGAAAACTCGGGCTACATCCCGGTCACGAAATCGACCTATGACGCGCTGCTGGCCGAAGGTTTCTATGCCAAGGAGCCCTTCATCAACCGTGACATCGCGATGAAGTCGCTGACCTGGAGCGAGCCGACGCCGCTGACCCGTGGCATCCGTCTGGGTGGCATGATCCAGATTCGTGCCGAATGGCAGGCCGAGGTTGAGGCCGCCCTTGCCGGTCAGAAGACAATGCAAGAGGCGCTGGATACCGCCGTGGCGCGCGGCAATGACCAGCTGAAGCGCTTTGCCCAGACGTATGCGGGCAAGTCCTTCCCGTAAGGAACGATCTTTCTGCGAAAAATCGGGCGCGGCGGGAGGCCGCCGCGTCTGTTTCCCTGCCGACCGGAGGCATGATGCGCCGCGCCTATTTCAAGTTCAGCTGGATTGCTGCCGCCCTGCTGGCACCGCAGCTGCTGATCATTTTCGTGTTCTTCTACTGGCCCTCGGCGCAAGCACTCTACTGGGCCTTCACGCTGGAGCAGCCCTGGGGCGGCGGCAATACCTGGGTGGGGTTCGACAACTTCCGCAAGGTGCTGAGCGACCCTTACTACTGGGGATCGGTCCGGGTGTCGGTGATCTATGCGCTGGCGACGACGGTGCTTGCGATGACCATGGCGCTGGTCCTGGCGGTGTTCGTGGACCGGCAGCTGGCGGGGTACAAGGCTTACCGCGTGGCGATCATCTGGCCCTATGCGGTGGCAGCCCCTGCGGTGGGTCTTGCGTTCCAGTTCGTCTTCAACCCCGGGGCTGGCATCTTCAGCTACATCAACACCATCGCCCCCGGCTGGTGGGACCTGTCGAAGTATCCGTGGCAGGCGGTGACGGCAATCGTGGTCGCAGGCGCGTGGAAGCAGGTGGCCTACAGCTTTGTCTTCTTCCTTGCCGCGCTGCAATCCATCCCCCGCAGCCTGACCGAGGCGGCGGCGATGGACGGCGCCCGCCCCCTGCGCCGGATGGTGGACCTGCAGCTGCCGCTGCTGACGCCGACCTTCTTCTTCTTGCTGGTCATCAACATCACCGACAGCTTCACCGACAGTTTCGGCATCGTCGACACCCTGACGGGAGGCGGGCCGTTCCGGGCCACGGACCTGATGGTCTACAAGATCTATACCGACGGGTTCCGGGGCTTTGATTACTCGGGTGCCGCTGCCCAATCCATCATCCTGATGCTTCTCGTCATGGCGCTGACCTTCGTGCAGTTCCGCTATGTCGAGCGGCGCGTGCATTACACCTGAGGGGGTCTGCCCATGATCGAACGCACGCCACTTTTGAACATCGCGACCCATGTGATCCTTGGCTTTGGGCTGGTGATCATTCTGGTGCCGATCTGGCTGGCCTTCGTGGCCGCCACGCAGACCTTGCAGGCAGTAAACTCCGCCCCGGTGGAGTTCTGGCCGGGGGATCAGCTTTTCGTCAACCTGCGCGAGGCCTGGGCGCAATCGGACTTCGGGCCGAAGTTCGTGAACACCCTGATCGTGGCGACGGGGGTCGTGGTGGGCAAGATCACGCTGGCCTGCATCACCGCCTTCGCGCTGGTGTTCTTCAACTTCCGTGGCCGGATGCTGATCTTCTGGATGATCTTCATCACCCTGATGCTGCCGTTGGAGGTGCGGATCGTGCCCACCTACGCGGTGGCCGCCAACGCGCTGACGCCGTTTCAGACCATCATGGACTGGACGGGGATCAGCTGGCTGATCGCCATGCTGTCGGGGGTGGAGGTGGCGCTGGAGTGGAACCTCCTCAACTCCTACACCGGGCTGATCCTGCCCTTGGTCGCCACCGCCACCGGCACGTTCCTCTATCGTCAGTTCTTCCTGACTATCCCGGATGAGCTGGTCGAGGCCGCGCGGATGGATGGGGCGGGGCCTTTGCGGTTTCTGTGGGATGTCCTGATCCCGCTGTCCAAGACCAACATCGCGGCCTTGGCGACGATCATGTTCGTCTATGCCTGGAACCAGTATCTCTGGCCTTTGCTCGTCGTCACTGACCGGGCGAATTACGGGATGGTCGTGGTGCAGCTTTCCGACCTTGTGCCCGACCAGCTGACCACCGGCGGCGGGACGCCGACTTGGCATCTGGCGATGGCGGCGACGCTGGTCGTGATGCTGCCGCCGATTGCCATCGTCATTCTCATGCAGCGCTGGTTCGTGCGCGGCCTGATCAACACTGACAAGTAGGGGCACCCCATGGCCGAAATCAGCATCCGCAACGTCGCCAAGACCTATGGCAAGACCACGATCATGGAGGGTGTCAATCTGGAGATCCGGAATGGCGAATTCGTGGTGATCCTTGGGCCATCGGGCTGCGGGAAGTCTACCCTTCTGCGCCTGATCGCCGGGCTGGAGGAGATCACGGGGGGAGAGATCGCCATTGCGGGCGAGGTGGTGAACAAGTTGGAACCGCGGGAGCGGGGCTGCGCGATGGTGTTCCAGAACTACGCGCTTTATCCGCATATGACGGTGGCCGAAAACATCGGCTATGCGCTGAAGGTGGCGGGGGTGCCGAAGGCCGAGCGGATGGCGCGGGTGGCGGCGACGGCGAAATCGGTGGGGCTGGCGGACTTTCTTGACCGCAAGCCGGGGCAGTTGTCGGGCGGCCAGCGCCAGCGGGTGGCGATGGCCCGCGCCATCATCCGCGAGCCCCAAGTGTTCCTGTTCGACGAGCCGCTGTCAAACCTTGACGCCAAGCTGCGGGTGCAGATGCGGCATGAGATCCGGCGGATCCATAACCAGATCAAGGCGACCTCGGTCTTTGTCACCCATGACCAGCATGAAGGGATGACGCTGGCCGACCGGCTGGTGATCATGAACAGGGGCACCATCGAACAGATCGGCACCCCGGAAGAGATTTACGAACACCCCGCCTCGCTTTACGTCGCGGGGTTCGTGGGCAGCCCGGCGATGAACATCCTGCCGGGAACGGTGGCGGGGGATGGCCGGTCGGTCCTTCTGGCCGACGGGCAGCGGGTGACGATTGCGCAGACCTTCAAGGCCGCGCCGGGGCAATTGGTGCAGATCGGGCTGCGGCCAGAGCGGCTGTCGATCGTGCCGGTGGCACAGGGGGCGCTGGGGGCAAGCTTCCTGTTCTTTGAAGAATTGGGATCAGCCCGGGTCTATCATCTGCTGATCGAGGATATCCCGGTTGGCGTGGTCATGGATAGCAAGCTGCAACTGGCCGAGGGGCAGAAAGTCGGGCTGGCCTTTGCGCCATCCGCGCTGCATGTGTTTGACGGGCCAAGCGGGCGGAGCCTTGTGCGGCAGCTTGCGGATGAGACGGTGGGTGAGTTGGCATGACGTTGGATCGGGCGGAAGCCCTTGCGAAGTTGACCGGGTCCGGCGCGGCTGGACCGCGACCCGCGGCGGTGGGACAGAAGTTTGACCCAAGCGGCGCGGTGCTGCCCTTTCCCGGCAACACCTTCCTGTGCCACATTCCGCCCGAAGGCGAGGCACATGCAGCCCTGCGCGAGGCAAGCCTTGCCCTGCAGGCCGGTCCTTGGGCCGGGGCGTTCAGCTTTCTGCCCCCCTCCAGCTTCCACATGACGGTGTTTGAAGGGGTGGTTGACGCGGGCCGCATGGATGCGCGCTGGCCTCAGGGGGTGGCAAATGATCTGGCGCTTGATGCGGTGACGGACCGGTTCCTGGACGCTGTGATACCTTTGCCGATGCCCGCAGCGCATCGCATTCGGCCCGTGGCAATCTTTGGTGGCTACTCGCTTGCCGTGACCGGAGCGACGCCGGAGGATGAGGCCAGTCTGCGAGAAAGTCGCCAGTTGCTGAGCGATGCGACCGGGATCAGGCGGCCGGATTTTGCCAGCTACGGGTTCCATGTGACGCTTGCCTACCCGCTGCGCTGGTTGACGGAGGCCGAGGCCGAAGCGGTGATCGACCTGTCCGAGCGGGTGTTTGACCGCCTACAAGCGCGCGCGCCGGAGATCGCGCTTGGCAGGATCGAGTTCTGCACCTTTGACGACATGCACCTGTTTCGGCCACTGCGCCAATTGGGAACGCCTTAGGCCATTTCGCCCTGCGGTGCCTTCTGGGACTTCTTCGCCTCGACCACGAGGGCGGCAAGGCGGAAGAAGCCGTGGACCATCTTGGAAAACGGCATCAGCAGGAACAAGGTCATCACGGTGGCCAGATGGATGGCCAACAAGGGCGCTTGCAGGCCGGTGCCGGTGGCTGCGTAAAGCAGAAGGCCGGTTGCCGCGACAGCGCCGAGGAGGAGGACAAAGGCCATCTCGCCGCCCCAGACCCGGGGAGCGCCAAGCGCGGGGTCGGCCTTGAGCTTCAGCCAGACCAGATAGACCGTCCCCACCACCATCATCAGGCCGCCCGGCACGCCCAGAAGTTTCGGGACGGACAGCAAGGGATAGGGGGCCTCCCACCCGAAGGCGTAGTGCATGATGGTGCCGCTGGAGGTGGAGGCGAAGCACAGGAGAAAGCCATACATCATCAGGTGATGTGCCATGCGGCGGCGGTCTGAATAACGGTCGCCTTCTTCGAAGTTGCAGCCCTGACCTTGGCCGCCGGACAGGTTGCGCAGCTGGGCCGCGTCTTGCAGGGCGCGGCGCAGATGGGCCCATGTGACCCGGCCGCCGTCAACCTCTACCCAGTAGCGGCGCAGGGCGGCGGCGATCAGGGCGAGGGGCAGAACGAAGGCAGGGACAAAGATCGTCACCATCGTGCCATGCGCGAGATAGGCGTAGAAGCCTTCGCCCGAGGTTGGCTTCAGCGCGGCCAGAAGCCAGAAGAATGCGGCCAGCATCGCCACCAGAAGGCCGGTCATCGCGACGCCGTGGCGCTGGAACAGCCGGGCAAAGGACTGCGGGCGGATCAGGCGTTCCCAGCTTTCCACCCGTACTTCCGCCAGCGCGGCGGGCAGGTTCAGGGCGAATTCGTGGGGTTCGGTGTACTGGCAGGCGTAATAGCAGCCCCGGCAGTTGTGGCACAGGTTGGCCAGATGCGTCAGGTCCCCGTCCGAAAAGGCCTTTTCCCGGGTCATGGCGGGAAAGACGGCGCAATAGCCTTCGCAGTAGCGGCAGGCATTGCAAATCTCGATCTGGCGGCGGGCCTCGGCCGTGTGGTCAAGCGACATGGGCTGCGGCCTCCTTGCCTGCGATGCGTCCGAAGACGGTGCCGATGGTCATGCCGAAACCGGCAAGATAGCCCTGGCCAAGGATGGAGCCGGCCATGATCTCACCCGCTGCCCAAAGGTTCTGGATTGGCCCGTCGGTGCCATGCACGCGGGCGCGGTCGTCGACCTTGAGCCCGAGATAGGTGAAGGTCACACCGGGGCGCAGCTGGTAGCCGTAGAACGGGGCGGTGTCGATTGGTCGGGCCCAGTTGGTTTTCGGGATGTTGAGGCCCTTGGTGCGCAACCCGTCAAGTTCGGTTGGATGGAACGTGCCCGGCTGGCAGGCGGCGTTGAAGCCATCGACCGTGCGCCGCAGGGTGGCGGGGTCAAGGCCCATCAAGCTGGCCAGTCCTTCGATGGTGTCGGCCTTGATGGGCGGAAAGACGGACGGCATGAACAGGTCAATCGCCTTGGAATCGATGATGGAAAAGCCCACCTGATCGGGCTGCGCTGCCACAAGGCGGCCCCAGATCGCATAGCGCTTGGGCCAAACATCCTCACCCTCGTCATGGAAGCGTTCGCCGTCGCGGTTGACGACGATGGAGAAGGGCACGCAGTCCAGCCGGGTGACGATGCCACCGTCGAACTTTGGCGCGCGGCCGTCGATGGCGACGGCGTGGCATTGGGTGGGGTCGCCCACGCTTTCGGCGCCCTGATCCAGCATGTCGCGCAGGACGACACCCCGGTTGTAGGGCGTGCCGCGGATCAGGAAGTTGCGCGCGCTTGGCCCCCAGGCGCGGGCAAGCCAGTCGAGATCGGCCTGAAACCCGCCCGAAGCGAGGACGAAGGCCTTGGCCCGCACGGTGACGGGCTGGCCTGCCACGGTCACCTCAAGATGGGTGATCCGGTCAGCTTCGCGGTGGACGTGGCGCACTTCGGCCTCATAGGCGACCTTCACGCCAAGGTCGGTGGCGGTGTTGAAATAGGCGTTGACCAGCGCCTTGCCGCCGCCAAGAAAGAAGGCGTTCGTGCGGCCCAGCGACAGGGTTCCCGACAATGAGGGCTGGAAGCGGACGCCATGCGCCTCCATCCAAGGCAGGCAGGCTTCGGAGGCGCGGATGACCATACGGGCAAGGCCTTCGTCGGTCTTGCCCTTGGTCACCAGCATCAGGTCGTGGAAGTATTCTTCTTCCTCATAGCTGTCGATCAGCACCGACAGGGGCCCGCGGTGCATGCAGCGGAAGTTGCGGGTGTGGCGCGAGTTGCCGCCGCGATAGGGTAGGGGTGCGGCTTCAAGGATCAGGACAGTTGCCCCGGCCTCAGCCGCAGTGATGGCGGCGCAGAGGGCGGCGTTGCCGCCACCGACGATGGCGATGTCGAAGGTTTCGGGCCAGTCCTTCATGGTTCATCCCCCAAGAGGGCCGGACGGCTGCGCATGGCCCTGATCCTGACTGCCATCGCGGCAGAGATATGGGCCCGCATGGCCGCCTCGGCGGCGGCTTCATCACGCGCAGACAGGGCGCGCAGGATGGCGGCATGTTCGGACACCGCCTCGGCCGCGCGGGCGGTGTCAGTCAGGGTGGTCGGGCCAAGGATGAGCAGGGTCTTTTGCAGCGCGTTGATCGACTTGATCAGAAAGCGGTTTCGCGCGGCATCCAGGAGCAGCATGTGAAACTGGCGGTTCAGTTCCTGTGCGTGCTGGCTGGTAGCAGCGGCGGCAAGTTCGGCGTTCAGGGCGGCAAGCTCCGCCAGTTCCACGTCCGAGGCTGACCGGGCGGCCAGACGCGCAGCGGTGCCTTCCAGGACGGCACGCATCTCGTAAAGCTCGATCACCTCGGCGTAGTCGAGGCTGCGGATCGTGGCCCCCTGACGGGGAAGGTGGATGACCAGCCCGTCCGCCTCGAGCTGGCGGATGGCTTCGCGCACGGGGGTCCGGCTGATGCCAAGCCGGGCGGCAAGATCGGTTTCACGCAGGCGCGCACCGGGGGGCAGGGCACCGCTGCGGATGTCGTCCAGTAGCTGGCGATAGGCGAAGTGGCCCTGCGGCGGGCCGTCGGTTTCGGTCATCGAAGGACTCGCTTGCTGTCTTGCATCCAGAAGTATACATCTGGATACAGAAAGACAAGCTGATACAGGCAGACAAGGGAAACCCGCATGTCCACCCTGCTGCGGCACCGACTGGCGACGTTTGCCCTGGCTGTTCTGGGAGCTGTCGCGTTCCAGTGGATGGGCCTGCCCCTGCCGTTCCTGTTCGGTCCGATGGCCGCCTGCCTGATTGCCGCCCTTGCCGGGGCACCGCTGAAGGGGATGGGGCCGATCTCATCCGCCGCGCGGACGATCCTTGGCGTGGCGGTCGGATCCTCCATCACGCCCGAGGTTATGGGGCAGCTGCCGCAGATGGCGGGCAGCGTTGTCCTGGTGCCTATCTACGTTGCCTTGATCGGGCTGGTTGGTGTCCCGTTCTTTCGCCGGCTGGGGTACGACCCGGCAACGGCGTGGTATGCGGCGATGCCCGGCGGGTTGCAGGATATGGTGACCTTCGGGAAAGAGGCGGGGGGCGATGTGCGAGCGCTGTCGCTGATCCACGCGACGCGGGTGCTGGCCATTGTGGCTGTGGCCCCCCTCATCATGACGGGGCTTTACGGGGCCACGCTGACCGGGGCCATGGGTGCCCCGATCCGAGAGCTGCCCCTGTGGGAGCTGGGCCTGATGGCGGCCGCGGCGCTGGTGGGCTGGAAGGGGGGGGAGCGGCTGGGGCTGTTCGGCGCGTCCATCCTTGGACCGATGATCGTGACGGCGGCGCTGACGCTGAGCGGGGTCATCCATGTCCGCCCACCGGCCGAAGCGATCCTGTTTGCGCAACTGTTCATCGGCATGGGCATCGGGGTGCATTATGTGGGCGTGACGCTGCGCGAGCTGCGGTCGTTCGTGCTGTCGGGCTTTGCTTTCGTGCTGATCCTTGCAGCACTGGCGGCGGCTTTTACCGAGATCGTGACCCTGATGGGGATTGCCGAACCGGTGGAGGTATTCTTGGCCTTCGCGCCGGGCGGGCAGGCCGAGATGACGGTGCTTGCCGTTGTCGCCGGGGCGGACCTTGGGTTTGTCATCCTGCACCATCTGGTGCGGATCGTGCTGGTCATCCTTGGTGCGCCGATTGCAGCGGGGATCATCGCCCGTCGCAACCGTGACAAAGGCTGACGCCGGGGTCAGCTGCCGAAAGCCCCGAAGATCATCGAAGTGCCCCCGACAAGGATTAGCCCCTCGATCAGGAAGGTATGGAGCCGCAGGCTGGTGCGGCGCATGATCCATGCAGCACAGGCGGTGCCGGGGATGGTGCAGACACCAAGGACCAGTGCCAGCACGAAATGCTGCAGGCTGAGCGCATCAAGGGCGCCGAAGACGATGGCCTTGAACAGGTTCACGCTGACGGCAATCGCGGCATCGGTCGCGAGGAGTGCTGCCCCGGCATAGCCCATGCCCATCAGCAGTGGCACGATCAGCATTCCTGCGCCCACGATCAGCGACGACAGAAAGCCAAAGATTCCGCCGACGGCATACATGCCGATCGGGCCGGGTGTGATCTGGGCCCGCGCCAGCATGCGTCGCAGGGGAACGGACAGGATCAGCACCACCCCCAGCACGATCTGGATGATGGCAGAATCCAGCCGTACATAAAGCTGCGCGCCGATCCATGCCATGGGCAGGGCGACCACGGAAATGCGGATGACCGTCTTCATGTCCAGCGCGTGGCGGTAAAACCAGACCCGGCTGCCGTTGTTGATCAGCATCAGGACCGAGATCATCGGGATCAGCGCCTTTGGCCCGACGATGGGGGCGATGAACAGCGTGACGAGCAGTCCCGCGCCGTAGCCCGACAAGCCTCCGAGGACCCCGGCAACAAAGCAGACCGCCATCCCGGCAAGCGCGATGCCCGGTGAGATGGCGCCGGACAGCAGTTGGGCTTCGGTCAGCACAAACGCAGGCCCGTCACGTCAACCACCCCGCGCCCGGCCATCAGGCTGTCAGCCCAGGCGGCAATTTTGGTGGCAGCAGCGGGGTCACGGCCCGCGAAGGCAAGGTTCGCGCGGGCCTTGGTCAGGATCTCATCCCGGGTCAGGGGCGCGCGGGCGCCACCGCGCAGGCAGGGCGATCGGGATTCGACCACCGAGCCGTCCATCAGTTCGGCGCGGATATGGCCGGTGTAGTTCGACGGGTATTCGTTGGCGGGGTCGACGACAAAGCTCACCTTGGCGGCAAGGGCCAGCGCCCGGGGATCGCGGACCGAGGTTTCGGTGAACTGCGCAAGACCCGCATCGCCCCAGACCCAGCCTGCGGCCAAGCAATACTGGCCGCTGAACTTGGCGGCATAGGGGGTGGGCGGGCGCTGTTTCAGGGACTGAGGTTCCCACAGTCGGTGGACGGTGCCTTCGCCCACCTCGCAGGTGATGGACCGCACCTGTTCCGGCTGGATGCCACGCCGGGCAAGGTCAATGGCGCAGTCGACATAGGGTTGGGTCATCGTGCCACAGGCGAAGGGCTTGAACGCCAGACGGGAGGATTCCCAACGGCTGCCAAGGTCATCGACCAGCGGGGCAAACTCGGTCGCGCGGGGGGTGGAGAAGGCGTAGAAGAACCCGTGCGATCCTTCAAACACCGTAGCCGGGCCGGTGAAGCCTGCGCGCCCCAGTGCCGCCGCCCGCATGCCGGACTGCGCCGCCCAGCCTGCATGCAGCCGCTTGGTCGAGGTGCCGTCAGCCAGATACTCGATGATGCCCGATGCCATCGACCCCGCCACCCCAAGCGCGTTGCGGATACCAGTCCTGTCCATCCGCAGGGCGGCGGCGATGCCTGCGGCAGCGGACATCGTGCCCAGCACGGCGGTGGGGTGGAACCCGGCCTTGTGCACCGCCTTGTCGGCGACAAGGCCAAGGCGGCACATCACCTCGATCCCGACTATGATGCCGCGGGCGGTGTCTTCGGCAGACAGCCCGTGCCGTTCAGCGGCGGCGAGCAGGGCGGGGATGATGACGACGCCGGAATGGACCGGGCAGCCTTCGAAGGTGTTGTCGTAATCCTCACCATGGCCGCAGGTGCCATTGATCGCCGCCGCAGCCTCGGGCGCTCGGCCTTCGGCGGTGCCCCAGACGGTGGCAGTGCCCGGGTCGGCAAAGGCAGTGCGGACGGATTTGCCGTAATCCGTTTCAAGGGCGGCGATGGTCAGGCAGACCGTATCAAGGATCGTGTCAGCGCAGGCCTGAACCGAGGTTTGCGGGACCGAGGCGAGTTCAAACCCGGCGATCCAGTCGGCAAGCTGGTCAGATACGGTGGCATCGGTCATGGGGAGTTCCTTTTCATGCAGCGCCCTCGGGGCGTCTAATGGGCGCGTCTTGTGCCGTGGTCAGGCCCCGAAGCGGGCAAGGCCAGCGAGGCTTGGGTGTTGCGGCAATGCGGCCATCCAGTCGATCAGCGCGCTTGCCCGGTCAGCGGGCCAGCCGCCGTGCTGGCAGTTGGCGACGGCCTTCGCCTTGATCTGATCCCCGGTCAGCGGCTCATGCTGGCCGCCGCGCATATGCGGCTGGTCAAGCGCGATGGTTTCGCCGTCCACCATCTCCACCCGGATGTGTCCGGAATAGTTGCGCGGGTATTCGTTGGCTGGATCGATCTGGTAGCTGATCTTCTGCGCCAGATGCAGAATGCGCGGGTCTTTCGCCTTGGCATCGGTGAACTGGGCAAGGCCCGCGTCGCCATCGAAGAACCCCACCGCCATGCAGAATGGCATCGAGAACTTGGCGGCGTAGCCCGAGGGCGGGGCATGCTTGCCGGCCAGCGGCTCCCACAAGCGGTGCACCAGACCTTCGCCTGTCGGGCAGACGATCCGGGTGATGCGGTCGGGGTCGATGCCTTTGGCCGCAAGGCGGATCATGCAGTCGATGTAGGGGTGGATCATCGTGCCACAGGCATATGGCTTGAAGGCGATGCGCGAGGCGTACCAGTCCTGACCCAGATCACGTTCAAGATGCGAGAAATCGGGCACGGCGGTTGGGGCGAAGGCATGGAAGAACCCATGTGGCCCGTCCAGCACGGTGCGGGGAGCAAAGAACCCGCTGCGGGCAAGGATGGCGGCCTTCAGGCCGGATTGCGCAGCCCAACCGGGATGCAGCCGCTTGGTCCAGGCGCCTTCCGACAGGTATTCGAGGATCCCTGAGGCCATGCTTCCGGCGATGCCGAAGGCCATGGCCTGTTGTCCGGCGTTCAGCCCAAGGGTAACCCCAGCCGCCGCGGCAGCACCCATGGCCCCGATCACGCCAACGGGGTGGAACCCTGCGCGGTGGATGGCACCCGGGGCCACATGGTTCAACCGGCATACCGTTTCCAGCCCGGCGACCACCCCCAGAAACGCCCGTTCCCCGGAAAGGCCGAACCGTTCCGCCGCAGCAAGCGCCGCTGGGATCGTCATCGCGCCAACGCGGATTGGGGCGCCTTCCAGCGTGTCGTCAAAATCCTCGCCATGGATGGCAACACCATTGGCAAGGGCCGCGCCCGCCGCGTCCAGACGCTGGCCATGGCCGATGGCTGTGCAGGGCCCCTCAGCGTCCCACGAGGACAGGATCTGCTGCATGTAGGGTTCAGCCCGCGCCGCCACGCAGAGGCCCGCGGCGTCAATCAGATCCAGCTTGGCCACATCGGCCATTGGTGCGGGGATGTCGGCCAAGGTCAGCCCGGCCAGCCAACTGCTGTAGCGTTCGGCGATGGCAGGCCCGGGGGTCAGATCAGGCGACATCCGCCACGCTTTCACCTGAGGTCACGATACGCTGCTTGCCGGCCTGCACATGGGCAAACCCTGCCTCGAACGCGGCGCGGGGGTCGCGGGCGTCAAGCGCCGCCACGATGGCGCGGTGTTCAATGTTGGAGTTTTCGAAGCCCCCGCCATGAACAAGGCCGCGCGCCCGGAACAGGTGCAGACGGCTGACCAGCCCGAAGTAGGTTTCCGACAGCACGGTGTTGCCGGTCCCGTTCACGATGGCCGAATGGAAGGCGATGTTCAGGGGAAAGTAGGCCTCAAGATCCCGCCGGGCACCGGCCACATCCATCTGGGCCAGAAGCGCGTTCAGATCGGCGATCTGCGTGGTTGTCACCCGTTCGGCCAACAGGCGGCAGGCGGTGCCGAAGATGCCCGCCCGCACATCGTAGATGGCGACGGCGTCATGCTTGGTGATCCGCTGGACGAACACGCCGCGATTCGGGATCATCTCGACCAGCCCGCGGGCATGCAGGGCCTGAAACGCCTCGCGCACCGGGCCGCGGCTGACGCCAAGCTGATCGGCGATGGCGGATTCGTTCAGCTTTTCCCCGGCGGTGTAAGTGCCGGATAGGATGATCGTCTCGATCTCGGCCTGAACGACCTTGGCAAGCGAGGATGACCGAAGCACCTTCAGCGCCTCTGCCGTATCGATCCGCGGACGCTCTGACATATCACTTCCCCTGTTCCGGCCACTGGCACATTGTCGACGATTTACAAAGTATCGCAAGAAGGCATAGTGTCGGTCAAGGACGACATTGAGGGAGGATGCAAGAGATGCTGCACAGAAGTGACAGTCCGCTGACCGGCAAGGTGGCTTTGGTGACCGGGGCGTCGCGCCGGATTGGCCGGGCGGTGGCCTTGGGGCTTGCGCAGGCGGGCGCCGATGTGGTGGTGCATGCCAAGTCATCCCGCGCCGAGGTTGAGGCGGTGGCGGAAGAGGTGCGGGCGCTGGGCCGCAAGGCGCTGGTCGCCATGGGCGATGTCACCGACGAAGCCGCCGTGCTGCGCATCTTTGGCGAGATTGACGCGGCCTTTGGCGGGCTGGACATTCTGGTGAACAACGCCGCGATCCGGGGCCAGAAGCCGTTTCTGGAGATGACACTGGAGGAGTGGCGCGCGACCAATTCGGTGATCCTGGATGGCGCGTTCCTTTGTGCCCGTGAAGGGGCGCGGCGCATGGTGGCGCGGGGGGGCGGGACGATCATCAACCTTGGCGGCGTCTCGGCCCATGTCGGCGCGAAGGAACGGGCGCATGTGGCCACCGGCAAGGCTGGATTGATCGGGCTGACCAAGTCCCTTGCCGTGGAATTTGCCGGCCGGGGGATCGTCGCCAACTGTGTGGCTCCGGGCAAGATCGGGGGGAAGAGGTCGGCAACGGCAGGGGCTTCGCCCGAGATGGGCAGCGGCGGCCCGATCCTTGGGCGTGAGGGCGAGATTGACGAAGCGGCCTTTGTCATCCTGTCGATGTGCATGCCAGAGGCGCGGTTCATGACCGGGCAGACGGTTCACGTCAGCGGCGGAATGTACATGCCCTGACCCTGCGGGATCAGGCGATTGCCAGCAACGGGCGCAAGGTCCGCACGTCCGGGTTCGAGGCAATGTCCAGCACCGACGCCACCAGCGCGTCGGTACGTTTGTCACCAATGACGGGCAGCATCAGGTCGCGCGCCTTTGCCGCCACCTGTTCCCGGCTCATCGGATTGGCGGGTGTGCCCAGCACGGCCTTGGTGTGGTGACGCAGGGTCTGGCCGGCGGTTGTTCCAACTTCGATGATTGCCTGGCGGGGCGGGCGGGCATCCGTCAACTCCTTGCTGGGAGTAGCAAAAATGCGTTTTCGAAGGTCAAGGACCTGCGGGTCTTGCATCCGTGTTCGGTCATGGGCTGACGCGAAGCCAAGGCCTCCATCCAGCAGGGTGACGGCTAGAAGGTGCTGCAGGCATACGTCGGGCATATCGCGGTTGTCGACGATGTGCAGCCGGTCATCGGGCATGATCGCGGTCAGGTGCGCCACGTGGGCTGCGGTCAGCTGATGGGCATCGATCAGGGCAACGAGCGAATCAAGTGCGGCCTGGATGGGGGACCCCACGCACCATTTCTTGATCGCCGCGCCCATGATTTCGAAGCGGGTGCCAAGGCCATCAGTCAAGGCGCTCTCGTCCGGATTTTCGGCGAAGGCGGACAGGTAGGACGGTGCGCCGGTGAGCACACCTTCGACAGCGGTCCAGCCTTCCTGCACCATCAGCGCGGCCATGACGCCATTGCGCGCGCCCAGCCCGCCAAAGTCGAAGGCCTTTTCGATATGGTCACTGTCACGCCGCCAGTAGGGCACGCCACAGGTTTGCTGCACGGCATAGGACAGGGCATGGGCGGCACGCCTTTCGTCGAACCCGGCAAGCGCCGCCGCCGCCGCCGTGGCCCCGAAGATCCCGCCGATGCTGTGGGTGGAGAACCGGGCCGAATCGGCAGATCGCACGCCAAGGGCCATCACCGACCTTGCGCCGATGTCATAGCCAAGGACCAGCGCGCGCAGCAGATCGGTCCCGCTACGGCCTTCACATTCTGCCAGGGCCAATGCCGCCGGAACGATGGCGCAGCCGGGGTGGAATCGGCCGCCGACATGGCTGTCATCCGTTTCGTCTGCATGGGCCGCCATGGCGTTTGCCAGGGCGGCTGCCGGGGCCCCGACGGCGCGGCCCAGCCCGAGGGCCAGGGCTTCTTCCGGGCCGCCCAGCCGCGCGGCAAGGCGGGTTCCGGCATGGCCAGCCGCCAGTTGTGTGCCGGACACGATGGCCGCAACCGTATCAAGCAGATGCAGAATTGCCTTTTCCTGCACCTCTGCGGGAAGGGGGCGCGTCAGTGTCCCGGCGATATAGGTCGCCACGGTATGAGTCGCCTTGCAGGACATTGGACCTTCTCCCTCGGATCGCAAATTGTAGACGATTGACATTCCGCCAATCTACGCCATGCTGTCAACATCGGTCGTAGCGGCATCCCGATTTAAGGGATGCACCTCTGACGACTGCTCGGTCTGACACTGGGAGGATATCAGATGCGCTTATCACTGGGACAAATCACTGGCCGGGGCCTTATGGCCGCGACCCTTGCGTTCGGGCTGTCGACGGCGGCACAGGCGCAGGAATACCCGCATGACACCGTGACGCTGGTCACGCACTCTTCGGCCGGGGGCGGGACGGACGTCTTCCTGCGCGAGATGGTCGGCTTTCTTGGCAAGGCCATGGGCACGACCTTTGTCGTCGAGAATGTGACCGGCGGCAGCGGGTCGAACGCGATGGCCAAGTTGGCGCAGTCGCCCGCGGACGGATCGATCTTCTATGGTACGACGCCGACCTACATCAACACCTCGCTGCTGTCGGAACTGGAGTATGATTTCACCGACCTTGAAGGCGTGGCGAACGTCTTCATGGACCCGCAGATCGTTTTCGTGAAATCGGACAGCCCATTCCAGAACCTGACCGAGCTGGTCGAGGCGGCCAAGGCCGATCCGGCAGCGGTGCTGTTCGGTGTGACCACGCCCGGTTCGCTTGACCGTCAGGTGATGGAGCAGTTCAAAAGCCTGACCGGCATCACCTCGCCCGTGATCACGCATGATGGTGGTGGTGAATTGCTGATCAGCGTGCTGAACGGCACGGTTTCGGTGGCGATTGGCGAAGTGCAAGAGCTTTCGGCGCAGATCGAAGCGGGCGAAATCCGGCTGCTGGCGACCTATACCGAAGAGCGTCTGCCGAACTTCCCGGATGTGCCGACGGCGCGTGAAGCGGGCATTGATCTGGTGGTGACCAAGTTCCGCGGTCTGGCTGGCCCGCGTGGTCTGCCTCAGGACATCAAGGACCTGTGGGCTGCAGGCATCGACCGCGTGCTGGCGGATCCGGAGTTCAAGGCGTGGTATGAGGCGCAAAGCCTGGTGCCGACCCCGATGAACGCGGCTGACTATGAAGTCTTCCTGAACAAGTTCGCCGAGGATCAGAAGGCGTTTCTGATCCAGTACGGCATCATGAGCCAGTGACGGAGCAGGTCGGATGAGCAACGTGTCGTCGGTACGTTTTCGAATTCACAGGGATGTCTGGATCGGACTTGGGACGATTGTGTTTTCCTTGTTGTATTGGCTGGCGGCCGACGACATTCCCATCAGCCCGCTTGATGGGCAGGTCAATGCCGCGATGATCCCGAAGACGCTTGCCTGGGCCATGGTTCTGTTCAGCCTGCTGCTGATTGGCCGTGCCCTGCTGGTGGAATGGTTCTTCGTCAGCGCCGCGCGCAAGGCTGGCGGGCCGGTCGAGCGTGAAGTGGATGAGGAAGCCAAAAGCTTTACCAAGGCAGAGCATCTGAAAGCGTTTGGCATCCTTGTGATCGGGGTAGCCTATCTGCTGATCCTGCCCACCCTCGGCTACATCCTCAGCATGGCGCTGCTGATCTTCGTGGTGTCGGTCTACATCGGCGCGAAGGCCGGGTGGTATTCTGCTGGCGTCGGTGTGGTGCTGGCGGTCTGCTACTACCTGCTGTTCGTCAGGCTGCTGAGCATTCCGCTGCCGTCGGGCTTCTGGCCAGTTTTCTTCTAATCCCATGCGCTCACGGCGGTGACCGCCGTGAGCCATTTTCCATCAGATGACTGGTGTCCCCAAAGGGCATCAAAGAGGGTGACATGGACGGATTCTCGACCGCCTGGAACATATTGACGACGACGCCGGCCGTCTTTGCCGCCATAGGCGGTGTGGCATGGGGCATCATTGGCGGGGCTTTGCCGGGGATTTCGCCGTCTATCGCGCTGGCCCTGTTGTTGCCGTTCACCTACGGCATGGACCCGATCACGGCCATCGTCCTTCTGGGCGCCACTTATGTGGGCGCAGAATATGGTGGGTCGATCCCCGCCATCCTGATCAACACGCCCGGCACCAACGCTGCGGCGGCAACGGTTGTTGATGGCTACTATATGCACCGCGAAGGGCGGGGCGGCGAGGCGCTGGGCATCTCGCTGCAATCGGGGGTAGTCGGCGGGATGATCGGTCTGATCTTTCTGATCGCCTTTACCGAACCTTTGTCGCGCGTGGCCCTGTCCTTCAACTTTCCGGCCTACTTCGCGCTTGGCATCCTTGGTCTGTCGGTCATCGTGTCGCTGTCGAACGGGTCGCTGGTCAAAGGCCTGATGGCGGCCACTTTCGGCCTGATGATAGCGACCATCGGCACTGATCCCCTGTCCGGCGTCAGCCGCTTCACCTTTGGTGAGGCCGAGCTTCTGACCGGCATCGAATATGTCATCGTCATGGTTGGCGTCTTCGCCATGTCGGAACTGATGATGACGGCAAACACCCCTGACTGGGGCAAGACCGACCAGACCCAAACCCGCATCAAGCTGCCCACGTTCCGCAAGTGGCGCAAGCTGTGGCGGGCGCAGGGGATTGGCAGTGGCGTGGGCATCTTCGAGGGAGTCATGCCCGGTGCGGGCGGGTCCATCGCAGCCTTCATGTCTTACAACGAAGCAAAGCGCTGGTCGTCGGAACCCGAGAAATTTGGCAAGGGATCGGAAGAAGGCATTGCCGCCCCTGAGGCCGCAAACAACGCGGTGGCCTGCACGGCGCTGGTGCCTGTCCTCAGCTTTGGCATCCCGGGGTCGAACTCGGCTGCGATCCTGATGGGGGGCATGCTGATCCACGGCCTGCAACCCGGCCCGATGCTGTTCCAGAAAGAGCCTGAGTTTGTCTATGGCCTGTTCGGCGGGCTGGCTGTCGCCAACATCTCGCAGCTGTTCCTTGGGATCCTGATGATGACCCCGGCGCTTTGGCTGGTGAACCGACCCAAGCCCTTTCTGATGGCGGCGATCTTCGGGCTGGTCTTCTCGGGCATCTATTCGATCCACAACAGCACCTATGACCTCTACCTCGTGCTGCTGTTCGGTCTGATGGGCTATCTGATGCGGGTCTTCGCCTTTCCGTTCCTGCCCTTGGTGCTGGGCCTTGTGCTTGGCTACCTTGTCGAGGCGAACTATCGCCGGTCGCTGGAGCTGACCAGCGGTGACCACCGGATCTTCTGGGAAACGCCGATTGCGCTTGGCCTGTTGATCACGGCGGCGCTGTTTGTCACCGGTTCGGCGCTCCGGGATATCCTTGCCGCACGCAAGGCAGCCAAAAGGGTTGCCGAAGGGCCGGCTCCGGAATGATCGCCTTTCGCTTTCGGCCCTGCGCACCCGATGCAAGACCGGCGGCTTCGGACCAACTGGCGTGGAAGCTGGCCGAATTGGCGGCGGCCGATCGCCCGGTGGATGACGCGGCGGCGGCGTTGGTCGGCTGCAGGCTGATCGACAATGCCGCCGTTGCCATCGCCGCGCTGAACCGTGCTCCGGTTGCTGCAGCACGGGCGCAGGCGCTGTGCTTTCCAAGGCAGGGCGGGGCGCGGCTGATCGGCCTGCCGGAACACATCCGCATTGATTGCACCTGGGCGGGTTATGCCAATGCCACGGCGGTGCGGGAGCTGGATTTCCACGACAGCTTCTTCGCGCTGGACAGCAGCCACCCGGCCGATTCCATCATGCCGCTTCTCGCCGTGGCCCAGCAGGCCCGCCGGTCGGGCGCGGACCTGCTGCGCGCTGTGCTGGTGGCCTATGAAGTGCAGACCGCCCTTGTGCAGGGCCTGCCCCTGCAGCGCCACCGGATCGACCATATGGCCCATCTTGGCCCGGCCGTGGCGGCGGGGCTGGGGGCGCTGTTGTCCCTGCCCGTGCCGGTGATCTACGAGGCGATCAATCTTGCCGCCCACCTGTCGCTGGGTACTCGGCAGGTCCGCAAGGGGCGCATATCGTCATGGAAGGCCTTTGCGCCCGGCCATATCGGCAAATGCGCGACCGAGGCGATTGACCGTGCCATGCGCGGCGAAACCTCGCCCTCGCCGATCTATGAGGGCGACTATGGCATCCTTGCCGTCCTTCTGGGCGGGCACGAGGCCGAAGTGCGCCTGCCCCCGCCCGATGCCCCGTGCCGGGCGATCCTGCAGACCCTGCCCAAGGCCCATTCCGCCGGCTACCATGGTCAGGCGATCATCGACCTTGCGCTGCGTCTGCATGGCCGGCTTGGCGATCTGTCGCGGGTGACTTCGGTCACCCTGCATACCAAGCGGATGACGCATCAGGTGATGGGCAGCGGTTCGGGCGACCCCGACAAGTGGGACCCCGCCGCATCGCGCGAGACGCTGGATCACAGCGCCCCCTTCCAGTTCGCCCGCGCCCTGACGGACGGGTTCTGGCATCACGACCGCAGCTATGATCCGTCGCTGATCTCGCAGCCCGAGTTTGTCACCCTGTGGCGCAAGGTGCAGACGGTGGACGACGCCGACTGGAACCATCGTTTCGATGCCGCCGATCCGCTTGCCAAGCATCACGGGGCTGGTGCTGTCATCCGGTTTGAGGATGGCAGTGAAATCACCGAAGAACTGGCCGTGGCCGATTCCCATCCGCGGGGTCGTGCGCCATGGGGCATCGCGGATTACGTCCACAAGTTCCGGACCCTGACTGATGGGATCGTGTCAGGCCCGGAGGGCGACCGCTTTCTGGCCCAGGCGGCAGACTTGATGCGCCTTGACCGGGACGGGGTTGCCGCCCTTGGCCTGTGCGCCGATCTGACCGCTGCGGTAGACGGCCCGCGGGGCCTTTTCGATGCGGCGGCGCTGCCATGACGGTGGAAACATTGGCGCAAGACCTTGCAGTGCCCGTGCTGTCCCCGGCCACGGTCATGCAACGCTTGCGCCAGCCTGACGGCAGGGAGTGGGCCTTTCTGGACGTGCGTGAAGCGGGGGAGGCCGCTGACGGGCATCCCTTCGGGTCGGTGAACCTGCCTTACAGTCGGCTGGAACGCGATATTGCCCAGATGGTCCCACGTCCTGCGACGCCGATCATCCTGATCGACGGTGGCGATGGCATCGCGGACCGCGCGGCGCGGGCCCTGCAGCGGGTCGGCTGGCGTGATGCCACTGTCACCCGCGGTGGCATTCCAGCGTGGGAAGCTGCCGGGCTTCCACTGTTCAAGGGCGTCCATACTTGGTCCAAGGCTTTTGGCGAATGGGTGCAGCACCATTTCGCGCCCCCCGAAATCAGCCCGATCGACCTTGCCCGGGCCATGGCCGGACCCAACCCACCGGCTCTGGTGGACGGTCGCCCGCTGAATGAGCACCAGCTTTTCACCTTGCCGGACGCGCTAAGCTGCCCCAACGCCGAACTGCCGCTGCGCCTGCAAGCGATGGTGGGGGAAGGGCGAGAAGTGGTCATTCATTGCGCGGGTCGGACACGGTCGATCATCGGGGCGCAGACCGTCCGGGATTTCGGGCTTCCGGTGCGCGTTACGGCCCTGCGGGACGGCACGCAGGGGTGGGAGCTGGCTGGATATCGTCGCGCAGGCAAGGCGGAGCGGCCGGCCGCGCCAACACCGACGGTGGACCTTCTTGATCTGGCAAAGGCCCGGGCTCGCGCGGTGATGAAGCAGCATAGCCTTCCCGAGGTGTCCGCGCAGGTGGTTGCCAACTGGCTGAACGGTGACGGCACTGTCTATCGGCTTGACCCCCGCCCCGTGGATGAAGGCACCCCTCCCGCAGGTTTCCGGCGGGCGCCCGGGACCACGCTGATCCAGCAGACTGACCAGTTCGTCGCGGTGAAGGCTGCGCGGGTGGTCCTTTGGGACCCGCTTCTGGTTCGGGCCGTGTTCGCAGCGCTGTGGCTGCGCCGCATGGGGATCGAGGCCTTTGTCCAGACCGATGCGCCGCCAAAGGACGATCCGCATCCGCCCGCAACCGTATCGCTTCGCGCGCTTCCGCAGCTTTCCGCCAGGCAGCTTGCGGCCCATGTCGCGACTGGAGGCACGGTCATCGACATCCGGCCAAGCGCTGACTGGCGCGCGTGGAGGCTTGCCAGTGGCAAGCGCGCTCTGCGGCCAAGTCTGGCCTCCATGACCCTGCAGGAGGGCGCGGCTGTCGCGCTTCTGGCCCATGACGAAACGCTTGCGCGCCTTGCGGCCATTGACCTTGCAGACGCGGGGCATGCCGTCGCGGGTGTGTGCACCGCAGCTTTGCATGACCTTACTGCCGCAGGCCTTGCCCTGGACACCGCCCCGCCCTTGGGCGGCTGGCAAGCCACGGATCTGCTGGATGAGGTCCAGTTTTGCGCTGGGCGTCACAGCGGCAACCTTGACGACGCCCGAACCTATCTGGACTGGGAGTCTGGCCTTGTCGCGCGACTGCAGGCTTGTGATCTGATGCCTTGGCCCTCCCGCCTGGCCACCCCCGAATTGCCCCTTAAGGAGACCGGACATGTCCGTTAACAACAACGATTTCGCGCGGATCCCTGACCGCATGTCGATCACCGAGGATGCCGCACGGTTTGTCGAAACCCTGCGGGACGAGGACATTCCGAAGGATGCCATACATATCGGCTTGCGCTGCATGATCGATGCCTTCGGGCTTTTTGCTGCCGGGAGCGAGGAACACTCGGTTCATATCCTGATCGACGAGGCGCGCGAAACCGGGGGGCGCGCCGATGCAAGGCTTCTGGGTGCCGGGGAGTTGAAGGTTCCGGTCGCCATTGCCGCGCGGGTTCTGGGGACAGCGGGGCACGCGCATGACTGGGACGATACGCAAGTGTCGGTCGATCCGGCGCATGTCTATGGGCTGCTGACGCACCCGACGATCCCACCTTTGACGGCGGCGCTTTGCGTCGGGCAATACCTTGGCGGTGCCAGCGGGCGCGACATCATGCGGGCGTTTCAGGCCGGGGTTGAGGTGGAAAGCAAGATATCGGAATGGATGCTGCCGCAGCATTACCTGTCGGGCAAACATTCGTCGGGGACGGTCGGCACCTTTGGGTCCTTTGTCGCCGCGGCGACGCTTCTGGGTCTGAAGGGGGCAGAGTTGCGCAATGGCTTCGGGATCGCTGCCAGCCTTGCCGCAGGCATCCGTTGCAACTTCGGCACGATGACGAAACCGCTGCATGTCGGACGCGCCAGCGAAAACGGCGTGACGGCTGCCCTGCTTGCCCGGCGCGGGTACACCGCGGACCCGGCGTCGCTGGATGGCCCGTGGGGGTTCTTCGCCGTCATGGGCGGCGGGATCTCGGCAGACAAGATTGCGCAAGGCTTTGGCAAGACCTGGTCGATCACCGATCCGGGCGTGTCGATCAAGCCATATCCTTGTGGCATCCTGACCCATCCGACGATGGACCTGATGCTGCGGCTGGTCACGGAAGCCGACGTGAAACCCGATGAGATCGAAACGATCAGCATCCACGCCGGGACCAATATCCTGAAGCCGATCCGCTATCCCATCGCCTCGAACCACCTTGAGGCCAAGTTCTCGCTGCCCGCCGAAGTGTCGATGATCGCGCTGGCCCGTCGGGCCGGAAAGCGCGAGTTTGCTGATGATTTCGTAGCCTCCGACGCCATGCAGGCCATGCAGCGCCGGGTGCGGACTGAATTCGACCCGGCGATCGAGGCGATGGGCTTTGACAAGGTACGGTCGCGTATCACGATCACCCGCAAGGATGGGTCGGTCGTCGAAGGCTGGGCCGACGAACGCTATCGCGGCGGGCCTGACAATCCGATGACGGACGCAGAAGTAGAGGCGAAGCTGCGGTCGTGCTGCGACGGTGTTCTGGACGCCGGGGAACAGGACAAGCTGATTGCAGCCATCTGGTCGATGATGGCGGCTACGGACGGGACAGAACTGGTCGCCCATCTTCCCTGATGCCTGTCAGGGAGTGCTTGTTTCCCACTGCGGCGGGGCTGGAACATGCCCACGCCGCAGTGCAGCTATGCAACCTTCGCACTTGCAGAAATATCTGGTCTGGCCTAGCTCCCACATGGGAACGAGCGGAGACAGATCATGGGCCTGGCCAGAGTCATTGTTGAATATTTCACCTTCCGGTCCAAGGCTTTGCCGATCGCGCGTCGGGTGGATAACGGGGCCGTGGTTTCTGTCACGGAATTACTTGGTATCGGAATTGCAGCATCTGCCCGGACCGGGGAAGCCTCGCCCAAGGGCGCGTCAGTCCAAGGCCGGATTGCCCACCCGATTACTGCCTAATAGTACGCCGCCGCGCGCCCGACTTGGGCATATCTTCCGCAAGATCAAATTAGTGTAGCCGGCGTCAGGCCGTCTTGGCCGCTGCCTGACGGCGATTGCCATACGGCCCGTTCGGCGGGCCGTTCGGCCTTGGCCGGCTTGCCGGAACTTCGGCGACAATTTCCAAACCAAAACAAATGTTTTGACAGGATGCGGGATTCGGTCGCAGCCTTGCACCAATCGTACTGCCGGGAAACCAATCGCACTGCCGGGAAACGGTAGGCAATAAAATCCAACAGAAGAGGAAGATAGTGATGAAAACAAGTTATGCGATCACGGTCGCGGCTTTCGTAATGGGCGCCGGCGCAGCACTTGCCGAGGTTGAAAGCACCGATCCGATCAAGCTGACGCTGCACGACTGGACCGGGCAGTTGATCACCACCAACATCATGGCCGCCATCCTTGAAGAGGCTGGCTATAACGTGGAACTGGTGCAAGCCGACTATCTTGCACAATTCCCCGGGCTGGAATCGGGCGACCTGCACGTCGCGATGGAGCTTTGGGCGACAACGGCGGCCGACGCGATGAACGCCTCGCTTGCGACCGGCAATACGGTCAGCTTCGGCGAGACCGGCATGCAGGCCAAGGAGGAGTGGTGGTATCCGATCTACATGAAGGAACAGTGCCCAGGCCTGCCCGACTGGAAGGCGCTGAACGATTGTGCCGAGCTGTTCGCCACCCCGGAAACTGCCCCGAAGGGCCGGTATCTTGGCGGGCCGGTCACCTGGGGCGGCTATGACGAGGAACGCATCGCGGCGCTGGGCCTGAACTATGAGGTGATCCACGCAGGCACCGATGCAGCCATGTTCGCCGAACTCGAATCCGCCTATCAGCGCAAGGACCCGATCCTTCTGTGGATCTACGCCCCCCATTGGGCGCCCATCAAGTATGAAGGCGAATGGGTCGAGTTCCCGGCCTATACGCCGGAATGCTACACCGACCCTGCGGCGGGTGAAAACCCGGCGGCGGCCTATGACTGCGGCAAACCGACCGGTGGCATCTTCAAGGCGGGCTGGGCCGGGCTGGCCGACAAATGGCCGGGCGCTGCCAAGGCGATCACGGCGTTTCAGCTGACCAATGAAGACATGGGCTCGATGGTCGGCAAGGTTGATGTCGACGGCATGTCCATCGACGATGTGGTCGACGAATGGATGACCGCGAACGAGGCCGTCTGGACAACCTGGATCCAGTGATCCCAACTGGGCGGGGGGCCAATGGCTGCCCCGCCCATGCCGTTCCAGAATGCCAGACCCTTGCCGCCGGACCCTGAAATGAATGAACGCCCCGTCAAGCTTGCCTGTCGGCATGTCTGGAAAATCTACGGCCCCCATCCCGACCGTCTGTTGGCCGGGGGGGCCACGCCAACCTTCGACCAGATCCGCCAGTCCGACCATGTGGGCGCGGTGCGCGATGTCAGCCTTGAGGTCAAGGAGGGCGAGATTTTCGTCATCATGGGCCTCTCCGGATCGGGCAAAAGCACTTTGGTGCGCTGCCTGTCGCGGCTGATCGAACCCACCGGGGGCGAACTCCTTTATGACGGCGAGGACCTGCTAAAGGCTTCGCCCGCGCGCATGATCGAAATCCGGCGCCACCGGATGGGGATGGTGTTTCAGCACTTTGCCCTTCTGCCGCATCTGACGGTGCTGGAAAACGTGGCCTTCCCGCTGGAAGTGCAAGGCATGGACCGCGCCAAGCGTGAAGCGCGCGCGCGTGAGGTGACTCAGCTTGTCGGCCTGAAGGGACGCGAGGGGAACTACCCGCGCCAGCTGTCGGGCGGGCAGCAGCAGCGGGTGGGGATCGCACGGTCCTTGGCGGTTGAGCCGGACCTGTGGTTCCTGGACGAACCCTTCAGCGCGCTTGATCCCTTGATCCGGCGCGAGATGCAGGAGGAATTCCTGCGCATCCAGAAGCAGCTGAAGAAGACCATCGTCTTCATCACGCATGACTTTGACGAGGCGATCCGCCTTGCTGACCGCATTGCCATCATGAAGGACGGCGCGGTCGTGCAAGTGGCGACACCTGAGGAATTGGTGCTGGCCCCGGCGGATGATTACGTCGCCGCCTTCACGGCGCATGTGGCGCGGGCCAAGGTCGTGACCCTTGGCCGGATCGCCGCCCCTGGCATGCCGGAAGGGGTGGCTGGAACCCTGCCCGCCGATGCCCGGATCGAGGTTGTGGCGGAGCAGATTGTCACCGCAAACGCCCCTTTTGCCGTGGAACGCGACGGCGTGGTGATTGGCCATGTCACCCCGATGGCCGTCATCGCCGTGCTGATCGGCAAGCGCGAATGACGCTGTGGCGGGGCATCTGGGCAGCACTTGCCGTGCTGTCGCTTGGGCTGGCAATTTTCGCCACGGTCCCGGCGGGCTGGCTTTGGCCTCCGGAGAGCGTGCAACTGCCCTTCGCAGCCTGGCTGTCGGCCGGGATGAAATGGCTGACCGACAGCGCTGCGATTGGCCCGATCACCGTCAAGGACCTGACGCGCGGTTTTGCAACGATCATCGAAGCCCCCTATGATCTGGCGCGCGTCCTGTTGGTCGATGGCATCACCGAGGGCAAGGGCAGGCGGGCGACGACAATCATCCCGCCATTGTCCTGGGTGGCGGTCACCGTGGCTGCAGTGGCTCTGGGCCACTTTGCCCGCGACATCAAGCTGGGGCTGCTGGCTGGCGCGCTGATGGTCTATCTTGCGGTGTTCGGCCAATGGGACAGCGCGATGATCACGCTGGCCTCGATCGTCATCGCGGTGCCTTTGGGTGTTGCTGGTGGCATGGCGATGGGCATCGCCGCCTGGCGCTGGAAGGCGGTGGAACGGGCGCTGTCGCCGATCCTTGACCTGATGCAGACGATCCCAACCTTCGCGTTTCTGGTGCCGATCCTGGTGCTGTTCGGCTTTGGCCCGGTGGCCGCGCTGCTGGCCACGATCATCTATGCCATGCCGCCGATGGTCCGGGTGACGATTGTCGCCCTGCGCGCCGTTCCGTCCGAGATCGTGGACTTCGCCAACATGGCGGGCTGTACCGGCGCGCAGCGGATGCGCAAGGTGATGCTGCCGGTGGCGCTGCCGGACCTGATGGTCGGGGTCAATCAGGTCATCATGCTTAGCCTGAACATGGTGATCATCGCCTCGATGATCGGGGCAGGGGGGCTTGGCGCGGATGTGCTGGAATCCTTGCGGCGGTTGAACATCGGCGGCGGGATCGAGGCTGGCCTTGCGATCACAGCACTGGCCGTGGTGCTGGACAGGCTCGGGCAGGCGATGTCCGAACGGGTGTCACGGGCCGAACGGCGGCAAGGCAACTGGTGGCACCGACATCCGCGCACGACGCTGGTGCTTGTGGTAACGCTGGTGACCGGGGCGCTTGGCTATGTCCTGCCTGCGCTGCAGGATTGGCCGAAGGCGTGGCAGATCACCACCAAGCCGTTCTGGTCGGACCTGATCCAGTTCATCAACGTCAACTACTTTGACCAGTTGGAGGCCGTCCGCGTCTGGTTTCTTGAGAACCTGCTGCTTCCCGTGCGGCGGTTCTTTCTGGCCCTGCCATGGCCGCTGATGCTGGCGCTGCTGACCCTTGCGGGTTGGCGGCTGGGGGGCTGGCGGCTGGCGACCCTTGCGCTGGCCCTTGGGGCTTTTGTCGCGGCGACGGGGCTGTGGGAACAGGCGATGATCACCATCTACCTTTGTGGCGTGTCGGTCATCATCGCGATGGCGCTGGGCGTGCCATTGGGCATCTGGGCCGCGTCAAGCGACACGGCAGGCAAGGTCATCGGCACGGTGGTGGATACGCTGCAGACGCTGCCATCCTTCGTCTACCTCATCCCGGTGGTCATGCTGTTCCGGGTTGGGGATTTCAGTGCCATGATCGCGGTGATTCTTTTCGCGCTGGTGCCCGCAGTGAAATACACCGCGCATGGCCTGCGGTCGGTCCCTGCCGAATTGGTTGAGGCCGGGGTGGTCTGCGGCTGCACAAGGTGGCAGATGCTGTGGAAGGTCCGCTTGCCGATGGCGGTGCCAATGATCCTGCTGGGGCTGAACCAGACGATCCTGCTGGCGCTGTCGATGCTGGTCATCACCGCGCTGGTCGGCACCCGCGACCTTGGGCAAGAGGTCTATGCAGCCCTTGCCACGGCGGATGTCGGGCGGGGGCTGGTGGCAGGGTTGGCCGTGGCTGCAATCGCCATCATTGCAGATCGCCTGATCGGCGCTGCGGCAGCGGGCGCGCGCGCCCGTCTGGAGGGGTGAGGCCGAAGTGGCGAACATGTCCGTTCGCTGACCTTGACGAAATTCGATAGCAATACGGGAACCAATCCGACCAGCCCGACGTTTATTCTACGGCCAAGCTGTCGGTTGGGCGTTCATTCGAGGGATACAGGGCAGGATGGCTGAAGTCGGGTTGCCCGCAAGTTCCGTTGAATCTGCACACGCCATCGTGGCGCGGCGCGTGAACTGGGCAACCGCTATCTCAATCTGCCTTGCGGCCGCGATCCTGCATTTCGGCAGCGAGGTTTTTCTGCCCCTCGCTATCGCCACGCTGATCGCCTTTGCGCTCTCCCCGCTCATCTCCGCTTTGCGACGCCGCGGTATGCCACGCATTCTTGCCGTTCTGACCACTGTGGCGGTTGCGTTCACCTGTGTTGGCGGCCTTCTTGCAGTGATGGGCACGCAGGTCGGTCTGGTTGTACAAAGCCTGCCGACCTATCAGTCAAATATCCTGTCAAAACTTGATGCATGGACCGAAGCGCAGGGATCATCGAACCTGCTTGGAAAGTTCGTTGACATGGCGTCCCGCATCAATACGGAGATCAGCGAAGCCCTGGAGGCCGGCTCATCCGGCGGCGGGGCGGGGTTGGGTGTCGGGCAACCGGTGACCGTGGCCGTTGTGGAAGACCAAAGCATCTGGAGCTTGCTGCAGGATGTGGTCTTTCCGGTAATCAGCCCGCTTGTCACCGTGGGCCTGATCATCGTGGTCGTGATCTTCATGCTGATGGAGCGCGACGATATCCGCGACCGGTTCATCCGCCTGATCGGCGCGAACGACCTGCACCGCACAACCGAGATCCTGGAAGACGCCGGGTCCCGCGTGGCAAGCTACCTGCTGATCCAGATCCTTGTGAACGTCATCTATGCCGTTCCGATCGGTCTCGGCCTTTGGATCATCGGCGTGCCGAACCCCGCTCTTTGGGCCTTCCTGACCCTGATCCTGCGCTTCGTTCCCTACATTGGACCCATCATTGCAGCCACACTGCCGCTTATCGTGGCCTTCGCGGCTTCCCCTGACTGGTCGATGGTCTTGTGGACAGCGGCTTTGTTCATGGTCGTGGAACTGATCACATCGAACTTCATCGAGCCGCGACTTTACGGGTCGCGGACTGGTCTTTCGCCGCTGGCGGTGATCATTGCGGCAATCGTCTGGACGTGGATCTGGGGGCCGATGGGGTTGATCCTGTCGACGCCGATGACAGTTTGCCTTGTCGTTCTTGGGCGGTATCTGCCGCAATTCGAAGTCTTTGACATCCTGTTTGGTGACGAACCCGTTCTGGCGGCACATTCACGGCTTTATCAGCGGTTGCTGTCCGGAGACACGGTGGAATCGGTCACCCGCGCCGAAGAGGCGCTGGAGAAGGAGTTTCTGGCCGACTTCTACCAGACCGTCGGGTTGCCTGCGCTTTTGCTGGCCCAGGCCGACTATGACCGGGGTGTTCTGACCCAGGCACAGGAGCTTGGGATCGCGGGCTCGGCCCGCCGTTTCGTCAGGGCGCTGGAGCCTGTGGTTGTCGAAGAACGCGCCGAAAGCGATCTTGAGACCGGCCCGGAAAGCCAGGAAGCAATCAGGATCATCGTCGCTGGTGGCCGAAGCAACCTTGATGACGTTGCCGCACAGATGCTGGCGCAAGCGCTGGCAGCGCAGGGGGCAACCGTCACGGCGCTGCGTCGGGCGGACCTGATCGCAACGTCGGCGCTGCGTGACGAAGACCCGCCGCCCCGCTGTGTCGTGCTCAACTTTCTCGATCCGAACCCGGCCCGCGCGTCCTTGCTGATCGTCAGGCGCATAAAGCGTGCCATGCCTGAACTTCGGGTCGGTGCGGTGATCTGGGCAATGCCGGACAGCTTGGTTGATGCGTCAAGCCGCGGGCGCGGCCAAGGCCGAACGGGCGCAACCGCCAAGAGTGAATTGGAAAGCATCGGGACCGACTTCATCGCCACCACCATGGACGAAGCAATGTCGATGGCCCTTGCAGATGAAGCGCCAAAGCAATTGCCGCAGCCGCAGAAACGCCCGCCACGCCAACCGGTCAGGCCTCGGCCGAAAGTGGCTGCAGAACAGGCTTAGCAACGGTCTGGGCGACACATGCGTGGCGTCCGTCAACCCGGGTCGGTCCGTGCCGGTCGTCTCCTAGATGTGCGATGGGAACTTTCCGACCTCTCGGGCGTTTGTTGGCCAGACCCCCTGAACGTGCAGGCGGACAACCATGAAATCTTCAACAGAGTGGAGACACAAATGACCAATGGTGATCTGAAGGACAAGCTGGCCGCAACGGCAGACAAGGCCAAAGATACCGCCGCCTCTGCGATGGATGTCGCAACCGATGCGGGTCGTGCGGTGAAAGACGAAGTCAAGGCGCAAGTGTCGGAGAAGTTTGACGCCGTGCGCGATGCGGCGGGCGACCGCGCCGGTGCGGCACGCGATTCATTGGTTGGCGCGGGGGACCGGCTGGCCGAAACGCTTCAGGCCGAAGCGCAGTCTTCCGATGGGGTGTCCGCGCGGATGCTGAGCGGGCTTGCCGGTGGCGTGTCAACGGTGACTGACGGGCTGCGTGGCCGCACCTTAGGCGACATCCTTGCAGGGGCGCAAGACTACGCGCGTCGCAACCCGGGCACATTTGCAGTCGGGGCTGCAGTTGCAGGCTTCGCCCTCGCGCGGTTCCTGCGGTCGTCGTCGAACCGCCAAAGCGCCGAGGAAGCAGCGGCTGCCCGTGCGGCGGATGCAACCGACCGGCTTTATCGTGACGCAGCACGACGCACTGTCGATACGCAAGGCCTGCACAATGACGGAGGATCGCGGGGATGATTGACCCGCGGAACGACAAGAACTCCGATCGGGACACAGGCGCGATGATGGCGGATGTGCTGTCCGGGGTGGCCCGACTGGTGCAGGGGGAACTGGCCCTGGCGCGGGCAGAAGCGACTGAGCGTCTGAATGCCGTGCAAAGGTCTGTCGTTCAGGGTGCCATCGCAGTGGTGCTTGGCATCACTGCGATCAACGCGCTTGCCGGTGCTGCGGTTGCGCTTGGCGTGTCGCTGGGGCTGTCGCCGGTCTGGGCTTCGGTCCTGGTTGGTGGGGCGCTGCTTCTGCTGGCACTGGGATTTGCGCAGAACGCGGCACGTCTTTTGCGCGACGCAAGTTCACTGCCAAGGCGCAGCGCGGCGTCGGTAAAGCGCGACATGGAAACACTTCAGACGATGGTGAGACGCGATGCAACGACATGACACAGGCACCCAGACTCCGGATGAAATTGCGGCAAGGCTGGAACAAGACCGCGCTGATCTTGCAGGGTCAATCGAAGGCCTTCGCGACCGGCTGTCGTTGGATGTGCTTCTGGACGATGCCTTTCGCTACTCCCTTGCGCAAGCGGCCCCCTATGGCCGCGCGCTTGACAACGCAGTCAGGAGCAACCCGATTGCTGCCGTAATGGCTGGGGCAGGGCTGGCATGGCTGGTCTTTGGACGCAAGAACCGCTCTCAGCCAGAGCCGAAGGTCGAGGGCACGAAGTTCGAGGCTTTGTCGCGCTGGGAGGACGAAGGTGGGCCTGTTGCACCCCTGCCGGAACCCGATCAGGAATGGATTCTGGAAGCAGATCGTTTGCGCGACCGGGCTTCTACAACGCTTGGTCGACTTGATGCGATGGCACGTCAAGGCTTGCGTCCCTTGGCTGAAACAACGCGGGAACGCGCCAAGGTCCTGACTGACCTTGCCCAAGCCACCCGCAAAGCGATGGCGCGGGGGCTGGAAGGTCTTGGTGGCGACGCCGCGGATCGCATCCTGGCGGCCCGCGAAAAGGCCTATGAGGCGCGAATCTCGGCAACCCGGCGTGGCGCGCAAATGATCGAAGATCACCCGATGGCCGCTGCTGCAATCGGGATGTCGATCGGTGCGGCCGTCGGCATTGCTTTGCCGCGCAGCCCGGTGGAAGATCGCATCTTCGGTGAGGAGCGTGACCGTTTGCTGGAGCAGGCCCAACATGTCCTGCGGCAAGAAATCGGCGGCGTGACGCGCGCCGCGATGTCAGGCCGTGGGACTGACGATGCCAGTGCCGGGATGTCGGCAACGGGGTGATTGCCCGTTGCCGGAGAGTAGTTTCTTTTTGCCCGCCCGCCGATGCCATCGGCGGGCGGGCGTCTTCATGAGTAAGCAGTTGACCCCAAAGAGCCGATAGCAGCTTAGGCCGGTCATTGTCCGGGCCCCCTTTGCACTGGCTGCGATTCTTCCCCTCAGGCTACATGAGCGGGCGCTGTTCCAAGGGCTCGGGCGCTGATCCCGCATATTCCGCCAGTTTGGTCCGGTCGGCGATAGCAAGGCTGCCGTCGCTCCACCGCGCCAGACCGGATTTGCGCAGTTGCATCAGCGTCTTGTTGGTGTGGACCAATGACAGGCCCAAGGCATCGGCAAGGTCCTGCTGGCGAAACGCCAAGGGCACGACGCCGGCGGTTTCCAGACCCACGGCCCGCAGTCGGTGGTGAATGCGCAAAAGGGCCCAAGCGATGCGCTGACCGGCACTGCGCTGGCCAAGGGCCGTAAGGCTTTCCCCAAGGAAGTGTTCCTCGACTGCTGCGATCCAGGTCAGATCATAGGCCCTGGCCGGATGTGCCTTGAACATGTTCCACAAGTCCGACCGGTTGAAGACGCACAGAACCATCGGTGCCGAAGCCTCGACCGAATGCTTCATCTCGCCCATGACGCCCGCCTGCAGGCCGATGAAATCGCCGGGAAACAGGAAGTTGATCACCTGGCGGTTGCCATCCTCGAGTGTCTTGTAGCGCGTGCCCATGCCCGACAGCACCGTGAACACCTGCGGGCTATTTGAGCCTTCCATCAGCACCGTCGTGCCCGCTTCGACCGTCAGCTCCCCTGCCTTGAAGCGCAGCATGAAGGCGAGTTCATCCTCCGTGAACGGCAGAAAGTACTGGCAGCGCCTCAGGGGACATTTGTCGCAGGGGATCATCAGTTTCTTCCATCCTGTATGTCACAGTTTAATGCGAGAAGATCGGAAAGGTTCCAAGGTCTTGGCTGGCTTTGGAAGGGAATCCCATGCAGACCCTCGACGACAACGATCCGCAAGCGGTATTTGTGGTCATCCTGCGCGAGTTTCTTGTGGCGCGGGATATCGAAATGATCATTCGCGACTTTTGCAGCGATGCCCGGGTTGTTCTTGCCCGTACCTTGGACGATGCAATGGCGGCGCTGCCGTCTGGAAAAATCAGGGCCGCGTTCATCCAAATGGATGCAAAGGCCTTTTCCGATTCCGAGTTCAGTCAGCGTGTCGCGTCGGATGGCGGGCGCACTGTTCTGGTCGGACTTGATGTGGATGAAGCTGTTCCAAAAGGCTGGGCAACGCTCAGGTTTCCCTTTGTTGAACAGGATGTTTCGGCCCTTTTGGCCAAGGACGCGACGCCTGGGCCAGATCAAGGCACGGAGGCTGGGTAGTCATCACATGAAAACGCCCCCGGCAGGAATACCGGGGGCGTCTTGCAGTTGGTTCGCTTACTTCAGCCGTTCAACCACACCATCCGCAAACGTCGCGATCATCGAGTCGTAATAGACCCTGCTGTCGGCGGGGATGGTGGTAACGTCTACATCCGCCGGGATCATTGGCGTCGCAGAGTTGATGTCCACCGTCAGTTCGTACCGGCCGTAACGTGCTCCGTCAGTTTCATGGTTCATCACCACATCCCCGACAAGGCGGGTCTCGGCCAGTCCGAGCTTTTCAGTCATTCCGCCGGATAGCGAAACTTCTTCAAGGTCGATCCGGATATCAACGCCGTCATCCGAAATCTGGTCCGTGATGCGGGCCACGATGGCGTTTTCAAGGTCGTCAGCAACCGTAGTCCAGTAGGCAGCCGCTGCCGGGTTGCCGATTGCATCCAGCTCGACATCGACTTCGATGGATTTCACGGTTGGAGGGGTCTGGGCCAGACCGGCTGTAGCAAGGGTCAGCGCGGCAAGGCCGCCAATCGCGAATGTGCGAAACATGGTTGTCTCCGATTGTTTGGGGTGCCGCAGAGTATTCCTGCAGCGACACCACGAGAACGTCTGGCGCGGCGATTGGTTCCCGTTCCCGGTTCCATCAGGTGACAAATTCCCCCAAATGACAAAAAACCCGGGGGATGCTTCCCCCGGGTCTATGCAGGCAAGTCCAGGTGTGACCCGGTCAGGCGCGCAGGGTTTCCGTGCTTGCAAAGAACATGGCCTGCGACACGGCTGACCTGACCTGTTCCTCGGCATAGGGTTTGGTGATCAGGAAGGCAGGTTCTGGGCGTTCACCCGTCAACAGGCGTTCCGGGAAGGCGGTAATGAAGATCACCGGCACGTCCGGCATGATCTTCAGGATGTCGTTCACCGCATCGATCCCGGAAGAGCGATCCGCCAGCTGGATATCCGCAAGAATGAGGTCGGCACGCTCCCGCGAGGCAAGGGCCACAGCTTCGGTGCGCGTGGCGGCTATGCCGGTCACCTGATGGCCCATCTCGCGGACGATGGCCGCGATATCAATTGAGATGATCGCCTCATCTTCGATGATCATCACCCGCCCGCTGACCGAGTTCTGCATTTCCCGAACTGCCGTGTCGATCAGGTGGGCCACTTCCTGCATGTCCGACCGGATGATCTGCGCAATCTCGGACTGGGTGAAGCCTTCGATGGACTGTAAGAGAAGCGCTTCACGGGTGTTGGGGGTCAGGTTGGCCATATGCGCCTGCGCAACGGCGGAAAACCGCGTGTCAGGCTCGCCAACGGGCGCGCCGGCGCTGGACCAGACAACGTGAAAGACATGAAACAGGCTGACCCTTGGGTCCGTTGAGCTGTCCAGAACAGAACTGTCCTCAAGCAGTGCCTCAAGCGTGGCGGCGGCGAAATTGTCGCCCGTGGTCTGACTGCCCGTCAACGCGCGGGCGTAGCGGCGCAGATAGGGTAAATTGCTGCTGATCGACGCGACAGGATCTGGCAGTTGGGTTTGCATCGTCTTTTTTCTCCCTCGACGGCGATTTTGCGGGAACCAAACGCTTTGGTTCTGCGTTCGGTTCCGTGATAAGCGAGGTGGGCGCAAAAAAAAGATGTATTCGGACATGTCAGACAGCAATCCCAAATCTAAGATCCGCCATCAGATCGATGAGAACCTGAAGCGTATCTATGATGAGACGTTGAACGAACAGATCCCCGACAAGCTGACCCAGCTGTTGGAGCAATTGCGCCGGAAAGCCGGTGACGCCGATGATGGGGGCGCCTGATGGACGCCGTCGCACATCTGGACCCGCGCGAAGAGTTGGTGGGGTTTCTCCCGTCTCTCCGGGCCTTTGCGATGAGCTTGACGCGGAACCGTTCGGCCGCAGACGATCTGGTGCAGGACACGATCGTCAAGGCTTGGACGAATATCGACAAGTTCGCCGTTGGCACCAACCTGCAGGCGTGGCTCTTCACCATCCTGCGCAACACCTATTATTCGTCCCTTCGCAAAACCCGGCGGGAAGTGGCGGATCCGGACGGGATCCATGCGCAAGGCTTGTTTGTGAAGCCGGACCACGACGGTCGGCTTGCCTACAACGATTTTCAGCGTGCCTTTGATCAGTTGTCGCCCGAGCACCGTGAAGTTCTTACGCTGGTCGGTGCTTCCGGCTTTTCCTGTGAAGAGGCGGCGGTCACGATGGGCGTTGCTGTCGGAACGGTCAAAAGTCGGGCAAGCCGGGCTCGCAAGCGGCTGTCGGACCTGATGGGTCTGGTTGATGGGGAGGATGTGTTCTCGGGCGTAGATCAGGCCAGTTTGGCAGTGATGGGCAAGTCGGGGATGCAGGCTGCATGACGCCACGCGCCAAGCGGCCCTACGCCTCCAGGTTCGCAATCCGCTTTGCCATAATCCTTGCGCTTGCCATGCTGCCAGCCGGGTTCTTTGGCTTTATCCAGACCAAGGCGCTTGAGAAGGAAGTGCAATCCCGCAGCGAAGTGGCGCTGATGGGCGCGACGCTGCAAGCGGCGGCGGGGGAAACCAGCCTGATCGGGCGGGTCCGGGGGATGGTTGGCAGCCTTGCCGCCGCAGTTCCCTATGTGCTGGACAGTCCAAAGGCCTGCAACGACCTGATGTTGCAGGTCGCTGCGGTCGAGCCGTCGGCAGCTTTGGTCGCCTTTATACCGGTCAGCGGGGTCATGACCTGTTCGTCCGCCGGACGGACACATGACTTTTCCGACAGCCCGCTGTTCCGACAAGTTCTGGATGCGCAAGCGCCGGACTTCGTGGTCAACCCGGAGGGGCCGATTTCAGGGACATCCGTGCTTGGGATATCGCACCCGGTCTATGACATCGCGGGCAGCTACGTTGGCTATGCGGTCATGTCCTTGCCGCATCAGTCGCTCAAGGAACTGCGGTTCGGTTCGTTGATCGAAAGCAAAGATCTGGATGCGCCCGTTGTCTTCTGGACGTTTGACCGCAAAGGCACGCTGCTGACTTCGAATATCGAGCTTACAGCTGCGGCCACACAAGTTCCATCTGGCCGGCCGATGGCCGATTTTGTCGACGCGACCGGTGGAATCTTTCGGGACACCTCCGTCAGCGGGCGGCAGATGACCTATGCCGTCGTGCCGATTGTTGCGGGCGAACTGTATCTGATGAGCAGCTTTCTGCCTGAAGAACCGATGTTTACCCGCAGCTGGGGCCTTTCGGTTTACATGCCCACCCTCCTCATGTGGCTGGTCGGACTGGCGGTATCCGGCTTTGCGGCAGAGTTCCTGGTGACCCGGCATGTCCGCACGCTGAACCGGTCCATCGTCAGCTTCGCGCGCGGCGACCGGCGGCTGCAGGCCATTGATCTGAAGAATGCCCCCTCGGAGCTTGATGAACTGGCAACGGCCTATCTTGCGATGACCGAAAGCATCACCCGAAGCGAAGCCGAGCTTGAGGATTCCCTGCACCAGAAAGAGGTGCTGCTGCGGGAAGTGCATCACCGGGTAAAGAACAACCTGCAACTGATCTCCTCCATCATGAACATCCAGATCCGCAGCGCCCGCAGTGGCGAAGCGAAGGAATTGCTGAAGAACCTGCAGGAACGGATCATGAGCCTTGCGACCGTGCACCGCGGGCTTTACCAGACCAGCGGTCTGGCGGATGTGCGTGCGCGCGAACTGATCCCCGATATTGTTCGACAGATCATGTCGATGTCATCAGGGCCGGAAAAGCCCTTTGAAACGCAGAACGACATCGACGACTTGCGCCTCGTGCCGGATCAGGCGGTCCCGCTGTCTTTGATGCTGGCCGAGGCGCTTACCAACGCCATCAAGCATTCCGGCGCGACGCGCGCCAACCCCGGGAAGGTCGTTGTGCGGCTGAAACGTTCGGGCGGAAGTGATGCGGTGCTCGAGGTGATCAACAGCAGCCGCGATGATCCGACCAAGGAGGCTTCAACAGCTGCGGAAACCGGGATCGGATCACAGTTGATCACTGCCTTCGTGCAGCAACTGGGTGGTCGGCAAGAGTCTGGCAGCGCGGATGGGGACTACTTCCTAAGGGTCATCTTCGCGGTTTCCCCGCTGTCCCTTGCCGAAAACCGGCAGTCGGCTGACCCGTCAGGCCAATCCGGTTGGAACGAAACCAAGGACTAGGCGTTGAGCCCTTGTCCATCAACAGCGCCCAGGGACTGCTCATGCCCCATTCCCGCCGGTCAGTCCGCATTCTTCTGACCGCATCTGAAGCCTACCCTGCGCTGGAACGTGCCTTTCTGGCCGCGCAAACCGAGATATGGGCAAGTTTCATGGTCTTTGACCTGCAAACCCGCCTGCGGTCGCCCGAAGCTTTGGCGATCGGCAAGACGTGGTTCGATCTGATCGTGCATGTCTTGAACAAGGGTGTAGCGCTGAATGTGGTGATCAGCGACGTCGATCCAATCGCGCGGGCAGAAATGCACCGCGCAGCAACACGTCATCTGCGTTTGTTCAGCGCGGCGGCAGCGGTGGCGAACCCTGGGGCGAAGTTGAAGATCCTGCGCCCGTGCCACCCGGCAGAAACTGGCGCTTTGGTTCGGCTGTGTATCTGGCCCTACGTCATGAAAAAGCTTTTCAGACTGTCGGGGTGGCTCAACAATCTGGCGCCCGACCATCGTGCGGCGGCGCTACGTGACATGGACGGCGCGGTCAGGAACCTGCGCCTGCGTAAGGATGGCACGGTTGGCATCCGCTTGTGGTCGCTGCCCAGACTGTTCCCGGTCGTCCATCATCAGAAGCTGGCAGTGATCGACCGGCGGCTTTTGTATATTGGCGGTCTGGACCTGAACGAACGGCGCTATGACACGCCGAACCATCGCCGGGCCGGTGATCAGACATGGCATGATGTCCAGTTGATGATCGAGGGGCCTGTGGTTGCCGAAGCCCAGGACCATCTGGAAACGTTTCAAGACGTGATCGAGGGGCGCAAACAGCCGACAAAGACGCGTCGTCTGCTTCGCACCTTGTCGCTGCCAAGCCGGCACAGCCTTTGGAACTTCGGGCCGAAGCCCTTTATCTCTGAACTGCAGACAGCGCATCGGATATTGGCGCAACGCTCGCGCCAGCTGATCTACATGGAAAGCCAGTATTTCAGGGATGTCCGATTGGCCCGTGTCCTTGCAGAAGCAGCGCGGCGGTCCCCGGGACTGAACCTGATCCTGATTCTTCCCGCAGCACCCGATGATGTGGCGTTCGAAGGCAAGAAGGCGCTGGATGCCCGCTATGGCGAAGCGATGCAGGCCCGCTCCCTGCGCATCATTCGAAAGGCTTTCGGATCGCGACTGTTCGTGGGTTCGCCAGCGCAACCACGCCCAGCCCTTCCCGACGGCAAGGACGACGCGAACGGGCGCAGTACGCTGCACGGAGCGCCACTCGTCTATGTCCATTCCAAGGTTTCAGTCTTTGATCAGGACGCGGCAATTGTGTCATCAGCCAATCTGAATGGGCGAAGCCTGCGCTGGGACACTGAAGCAGGCGTCTACCTTTCTGCCAAGAACGATGTGATCGAGCTGCGCTACCGAACGATGGCCCATTGGCTTCCCGCTGACATCGGGCCTGACGCCTTCGAGGATGCGACAGCAGCAAAAGTCTGGGCGCAATTGGCATGGCAGAACGCCGGAAAGCCGCCAAGCCAACGGCGCGGCTTTCTCTTGCCGCATGACTTTGCCGCCGCCGAAGCCTTTGGCCGGGAACTGCCGATCCTGCCGCCTGAATTCGTCTGATCCCGCTTTCTTTGGAACCGTTTCTGCCGGTGGGCGTTGTCACCTTGTCTGGCGCAACACAGCGTCGAAGTTTTCAAAGGAGACTGCCATGAACTGGGACCAAGTCGAAGGCAAATGGAAGCAGTACAAGGGCAAGGCCCTGGAAACCTGGGGCGACATCACCGACGACGAGTTCGATCGGGTTGCCGGCAAGCGGGACCAGATGGTCGGCCTCGTGCAGGAAAAGTACGGCAAGGCGAAGAATGACGCCGAGCGTGAGGTGGATGCCTGGTTCGAACGGCTCTGATCCCTCGCAGGTATCTGTGACCCATGGAAAGGCGCGTCTTCGGACGCGCCTTTTTCGTTACCTATCTTTTTTCGCGCACTGCTGGAACTGATCGTCGATCAACGGGTTGGTTCTGCATCTGAAGATCGACTGAAAACTCCACTTGGAAAAAGGAGACCCCCATGTTGGGTTGGGCCGTAACATTTCTTGTGATCGCGCTTGTCGCTGCTGCACTTGGCTTTGGCGGTATCGCCGGGACCTCGGCAGGCATTGCGCAGATCCTGTTCTTTGTCTTCATCGTCCTCTTTGTCGTGGCGCTGATCGCGCGCGCCGTCCGGGGCCGCCCGCCGCTGTAAGTTGCGGCGATGCGCCCATGCAAAACCTCGGGCCCCGATGGCAACATCGGGGCCAAATGCATTCTTGGGGGGATCGGCCCCCAGGAATGCACCTTAAGGGGCGATTCCCGGTAGCCGAGTTGCCCTTGAAAAACGTCCAGCAAGCTGCCTGCCAAGGACAGTTGCGCCGCGCCGCAGCGCGCGCAAGCCGCAGCGCAGCAAGCACAAATTAAAAGAAAATCTATATTCTTCATATGTTTGCAGCCAAGCTCTGGATGGCGGACACCACACATTCGCATTTTACATATAGTATTACTTTTGCTACCGTTGTCGAAGGTCGGCGAGTGGAGACGCCTTCCGCAAAATCCTTGGGAGGAATCATGAAAATCATCAAGACGCTCGCGCTGGCCGCGGGCATCGGAGCACTGTTGTCCTCGGCCTCCTATGCCGAGGGTCTGTCGGGCAAGGTCATCGGCTTTTCGCAGATCGGGTCAGAATCCGGTTGGCGGGCCGCAGAAACCTCGGTCACCAAGGCCGAGGCGGAGAAACTGGGGATCGACCTCAAGTTCGCCGACGCCCAGCAAAAGCAGGAAAACCAGATCAAGGCGATCCGCGGCTTCATTGCACAGGGCGTGGACGCCATTCTGGTGGCCCCGGTCGTGGCGACCGGTTGGGAAGAGGTGCTGACCGAAGCGAAAGAGGCGAACATCCCGGTCGTGCTGCTTGACCGTGGAATTGACGCCCCGGAAGACCTGTACCTGACCTCAGTCGCGTCGGATCAGGTCAAGGAAGGTCGCGTGGCCGGTGAATGGCTGGTGGCCGAAGTGGGCGACCGGCAGTGCAACGTGGTCGAACTTCAGGGAACGGTTGGATCGTCGCCAGCCATCAACCGCAAGCAGGGCTTCGAGGAAGGCATCGCTGGCGCGGCCAATCTTGCCATCATCCGCAGCCAGACCGGCGATTTCACCCGCTCGAAGGGCAAAGAGGTGATGGAGGGCTTCCTCAAGGCCGAAGGCGGCGGGGCCAACATCTGTGCGGTTTATGCGCACAACGATGACATGGCCGTCGGCGCGATCCAGGCGATCAAGGATGCGGGCCTGAAGCCGGGCAGCGACATTCTGGTCGTTTCGATTGATGCCGTGCCAGACATCTTCGCCGCCATGGTCGCGGGCGAGGCGAACGCGACGGTGGAATTGACCCCCAACATGGCAGGCCCGGCCTTTGCCGCATTGGACGCCTACCTGAATGCCGGGACCGTCCCGGAAAAGTTCATCATCACCGAATCCAAGCTTTACACACCTGCCGACGATCCGCAGGGCGAGTATGACCGCCGCAAGGGTCTGGGCTACTAAGTTTCCTCCCGCCACGTCTGTCGGCCGGGGCAACCCGGCCGACAGAAATTGCATGTGGCGGTCAAAAGCGGAACAGTGGCAGGCAGGGATAAAGGGGATCGGCATGGCATCAGGGGATGCGCCCGTGGTCGAGGCGCGTGGGATCGTCAAGATCTTTGGCCAGCACCGGGCTTTGGACGCGGTCGATTTTGCGGTGCACGCCGGCGAAGTGCATGCCCTGCTTGGCGAAAACGGGGCGGGGAAATCCACCCTCATCAAGATCCTGACCGGGGCATACCAGCCCGATGGGGGCGAGATTCTGCTGGATGGGCAACCGTTGCGGTTCAACGATCCCCTGCACGCCCAAGGCCACGGTATCGGCACGGTCTACCAGGAGGTGAACCTGCTGCCCAACCGTTCGGTGGCCGAGAACCTGTTTCTGGGCCACCAGCCCACCCGCTTTGGCATTGTGCAACGCAAGCTGATCGACCGCCGCGCGCGCGAACTTCTTGCGACCTATGGTCTGGAAATCGATGTGCGGGCCGAGTTGGGCAGCTACTCGGTCGCCGTCCAGCAGATCGTCGCCATCGCCCGTGCCGTGGAGCTTTCGGGCAAGGTCCTTGTGCTGGACGAACCCACCGCCAGCCTTGATGCCAATGAAGTGGAAAAGATGTTTCAGGTGGTCGCCCGCCTGAAGGAACGCGGCCTTGCGATCATCTTCATCACGCATTTTCTGGATCAGGTCTTTGCGATTGCCGACCGGGTGACAATCCTGCGCAATGGTCGGCTGATCGGCACTAAGGCCTTGTCGCAGCTTACCGCAACCGAAGTGGTCCGGATGATGCTGGGCAAGGACCTTGCCCATGACCATCGCGCCATCGGCATCGCCGAAAGCGTTCAGGGTCCAACCCGGGTCGAGTTTCGCAATGTTGGCCGGGTGGGACGCGTGGCCCCCTTCACCCTGACCCTGCACGAGGGCGAGGTGGTGGGTGTTGCAGGCCTTCTTGGCTCGGGGCGGACCGAGATGGCCCGACTGATGTTCGGGGTCGATCCGTCTGACAGCGGTGAGGTCAACATCGGCGGCAAGACCGTGACGATCCGCAACCCGGTTCAGGCCGTGGCGGCGGGCTTTGGCTTCTGTCCCGAGGATCGCAAGCTGGACGGGATCTTTGGCGACCTTTCGGTGCGCGAAAACATCATCATCGCGCTTCAGGCGAAGCTGGGATGGTTCCGGGCCCTGACCCGGGATGAACAGGATGAAATCGCCGGGCGCTATGCCGAAGATCTGGACATCCGCGCCGCCAACCATGACATGCCGGTCAAGCTGCTGTCGGGGGGCAACCAGCAAAAGGTCATCCTTGCGCGCTGGCTGGCGATCGACCCGTCGTTCCTGATCCTCGATGAACCGACGCGCGGTATTGACGTAGGCGCGCATGCGGAAATTGTCCGCACGATCACCCGGCTGCGCGAGGAAGGGTTGGCGTTGCTGGTGATCTCGTCCGAACTTGATGAAGTTGTCGCCTATTCCAACCGTGTAGTGGTGATGCGGGACCGAGAGATGGTGGCCGAACTGAAGGGCGAAGACATCGCCCCGTCCGTCATCGTTGCGGCAATCGCGGCAAACACCGGCGTGGGCGAGGGTGCGGCATGAAGCGGCTGAACTGGAAAGGCGCGCTCTTGCGCCCGCAATTCGCAGCGCTGGCCGCGGTGCTGTTCATCAACTGGCTGCTGTTCCCCGGGTTCTTCGACATCACATGGCAGGATGGTCGGCTGTTCGGCAGCCTGATCGACGTGCTGAACCGGGGGGCTCCGGTCGCTATTCTGGCCATCGGCATGACGGCGGTGATCGCCACCAAGGGCGTCGATCTGTCGGTCGGCGCGGTCATGGCGATTGCCGGAGCCGTCGCTGCGGTCATGGTCACGAATGGCACCCCCGCCATGGTCGCGGTGGCCGCAGCCCTGCTTGTCGGCCTCTTGTGCGGCCTCTGGAATGGGGTGCTGGTGACGTTCCTTGATATCCAGCCGATCATCGCCACGCTTGTGCTGATGGTCGCCGGGCGTGGCCTTGCCCAACTGGTGACCGAGGGGTCCATCGTCACCTTCTCTGACCCGGTCCTGATCTTCATCGGCACCGGGTCCCTGCTTGGCCTGCCCATGCCGACAGTGATTGCGCTGTGCCTGATGGTCATCGCCACGCTTGTCGTGCGCCGTACCGCGCTGGGCCTGCTGATCGAAGCGGTTGGCGTCAACCGGTCCGCCGCGCGCTTTGCGGGGATATCGAGCCGCCTGTTGCTGCTGCTGGTCTACACCTTCGCGGGCTTCTGCGCGGCCACAGCGGGGCTGATCGTGGCCGGTGACATTCGGGGCGCGGATGCAAACAACGCCGGGCTCTGGCTGGAGCTTGATGCCATTCTGGCCGTGGTCATTGGCGGGACCTCGCTGCTGGGCGGCAGGTTTTCGATCCCGATGGCCGTGGTCGGCGCCATGATCATTCAGGCGATGAACACGGGCATCCTGATCTCGGGCTTTTCGCCGCAGTTCAATCTGGTCGTGAAGTCCGGGGTGATCATCCTGATCCTGATGCTGCAATCGCCGATGGCCAGCCAGTGGCTGTCGCGCCGCTTTGCCCCCGCACCCCTTCGGAAAGGCAAGTCCACATGAACCGCGCGATGCGTCCGCTTCTGGCCACCACGGCGATTTTTGCGCTGGCCTATCTGGCTGCCATCCTGCAGTTCCCGGCGATGCTGTCGACCCGGGTGCTGGGCAACTTCCTGACCGACAACGCCTTTCTTGGCATTGCCGCAGTGGGGATGACCTTTGTCATCATCTCTGGCGGGATCGACCTGTCGGTCGGGGCGGTCATCGGGTTTACCACCGTGTTGATCGCCACGCTGATCATGTGGGCGAATATGCATCCGCTGCTGGCATTTGCGATTGCGCTGGTCGTCTCGGCCGCCTTCGGCGCGGTCATGGGGGCGGCCATCCACTACCTGAAGGTGCCGTCCTTCATCGTCACCCTTGCCGGAATGTTCCTCGCCCGCGGTGGCGCGTCGGTCTTGTCACCTGACAGCATCGGGATCACGCATGAGGTCTACACCACCATCTCCAAAAGCTACATTCTGCTTCCCGGCGGTGGTCGTCTAACGATCATTGGCTTGGTGATGCTGGCGGTCTTTGCCGTCTGCATGGTTCTGGCGCATCGCACCCGGTTTGGGTCCTACGTCTACGCCCTTGGCGGCAATGAAACCTCGGCCGCGTTGATGGGTGTGCCTGTCGCCCGCACCACGATCCTGATCTATACGCTGTCCTCGACGCTGGCCGGGCTCGCCGGAATTGTATTCTCGCTCTACACATCGGCCGGGTATTCTCTGTCCGCCCTTGGGGTGGAACTTGACGCCATTGCCGCAGTGGTGATCGGTGGCACGCTTCTGACCGGCGGATACGGCTTTATCGCGGGCACCTTCATCGGCGTGATGCTGCAGGGTCTGGTGCAAACCTACATCGTGTTCGATGGCACCTTGTCCAGCTGGTGGACGAAGATTGTCATCGGCGCGCTATTGTTTATGTTCATCCTTCTGCAGCGACTGGTCTTTTCGGCCTCGGCGCGTGCGCCCGGCAGAAAGGCCCTTTGGAAGACGTGACATGAGCGAACCGGGGAGCTTGGTGCGTTTGCTCTCCGGGCGGCAAACTGCGCGGAATTACCACTCATATGTGATTACCGAAGTGGGCCTTGGCATCGCAGGGGGCCGTTTTGCCGTCGGCACCATCCTGCCAAACGACGCTGAGATGATGGACGCCTACGGCGTCTCGCGCACCGTTTTGCGTGAGGCGCTGAAGACGCTGGAGGCGAAGGGGCTGGTCGAAGCGCGCGCCAAGGTGGGCACCCGGGTGCTGCCGCGCAGTCGGTGGAATCTCTATGACCGTCAGGTGCTGGCCTGGATCCTTGAAGCCGGGCCGGACGCCGCCTTTCTGGCAAGCTTTGTCGAACTTCGCGAAACCATCGAGTTGCAGACAGCGGCGCTTGCGGCCGAACGGCGCAGCGCCGAACAGCTGCGGATGCTGGTCTACTGGCTGCACCAGCGCAACGCCACCAGTCGCATGGCCGAACCCTTCGCTTTGGCTGAGTTCGAATTTCACCGCACGCTTTGCGAGGCCACCCAGAACCCCTTCCTGCGCGCGGCCTCAGGGCTGGTCGAGTTCGGGGTCGTTCAGGCCACCGCACCGCGCATCGCCGCCGGGGTCGAAGATCTTGCCGCCCAGAAGGCACCACACTATCAGGCCATGGCCGATGGCGTCGGGTCTGGCGATGGCGCCCTGGTTGCCAAGTCGATGGCGATGGTCCTTGCGATTGACCGGGCTTGGATCTTGAACAGATCACAGGACTGACCCGGCACCGCAGGTTGACGGTCGCCTGACTTCCGACCTCAGGATCATCCCGCAAGGGGCAGGGTCAGGGCCTGAATTTCATGCGCGATCCGGGCTGCGGTCGGGGGCAGGACCGACCTCGCCCGGGTCACCAGCCCGAACGGCTCTACTTCGATCCCCAGATCGACAGCCAACTGGGTGTAGGGGCTGTCAATCGGCTGCGAAAAGCTGTTGGCCACGGCCAGCGCCAGCGGGGCAATGGCATTCGATTGCTGCAGCAAGGCGAAGGTCAGCAGGAACGACGCCGTGGACAGCCGCTGCGGCGGCGCTTCAACCCCATGCGCTTGCAGGCGTCGCAGCACCGTCCGCGTCAGCAGCGACTCGGGCGGAGGCATGATCCAGTCATAGTGCAGCAAGTCCGCAACGGTCGGGTTCGGGTGTTGCGCCAGCGGATGTCCGCGCCTTGTGACCAGCGATACTGGTTCCGGCGCGATCTGTGCGATGGTCAGCAAGTCTCGGCTGGGCCCTTCCGGCAGTCGGCCAATGGCAAAGTCGATCCGCCCGGACAAAAGGTTTTCGCACAGCACATCCGACGGGCCCACGATCACTTCGAAGGTCACTTGCGGGGCGGTCAGCCGGGCGTTGCGCAGCACGGGCAGAACCCGGTCAATCGCGGGGCCGGTGACGGACCCGATCCGCACATGTCCGACCCCGCCTGACGCCGCTTCGGCCATGTCACGGGCGGCATCGCGCAGTTCCAGCTGGATGCGTTGCGCCCGCAACGCAAAGGCCTGCCCCACCGATGTCAGCGACATCCCCCTGCCGGTCCGGTGGTGGACCGGCTCGCCCAGGATACGCTCGATCTCGGCCAGAAGGCGGGATGCGGCGGGTTGGGCGATCCCGATCTGCGCTGCCGCAGCCGAAATCTGCCCGGCTTCGGCCAGCGCCGCCATCAGCCGCAGATGCGTCAGCTTGAGACCACGGTGCGCAAGGGGGATAGCCGATTTGCCCTGTTTCATATCAAATCCGCCATGTTTGTATTCCGCTATATCATTTGACCGATATGCATTTGCCCGGCAAGAGGGGTGACACGGCTGCACCGGGGCTTTGCCTTGGCATCCGCAAGGCTATCGCCGCCACAATGGCGGCCAGGGAGGATACACATATGCAACTTTCAAGAAGGGCGCTTCTGGCGCTTGGCGGTGCTGCGGCTGCGTCATCGACGTTCACCTTGCCCGCCTTCGCGCAAGACAAGGGCACCATCGGCATCGCCATGCCGACGCAATCGTCCGCCCGCTGGATCTCGGACGGGTCTTCGATGGTCGAGCAGTTCACGGCGGCAGGCTACGCCACCGACCTGCAATACGCCGAGGATGACATCCCCAACCAGCTGGCCCAGATCGAGAACATGATCACCAAGGGCGTCAAGGCCCTGGTCATCGCCGCCATCGACGGCACCACCCTGTCCAACGCGCTGGACAACGCCGCCGCCGCCGGGATCAAAGTCATCGCCTATGACCGACTGATCCGTGAAAGCGGCTCGGTCGACTACTACGCCACCTTCGACAACTTCAAGGTTGGCGTGCAGCAGGCGGAAAGCCTTGTGGCCGGCCTGAAAGAGCGCTTTGCAGATGTGAAACCGTGGAACGTCGAACTCTTCGGCGGCAGCCCGGACGACAACAACGCCTTCTTCTTCTACAACGGCGCGATGTCGATCCTTGATCCGCTGATCGCATCGGGCGACATCGTCATCCCGTCGGGCCAGATGGGCATGGACGTGGTCGGCACCCTGCGTTGGGACGGTGCCGTGGCCCAGTCCCGGATGGACAACCTTCTGTCCTCGAACTACGGCGACAAGGCGCTGCATGGCGCGCTGTCACCTTATGACGGGCTGTCCATCGGCATCCTGTCCTCGCTCAAGGGCGTGGGTTATGGTTCGGGCGATCTGGCCATGCCGATCGTCACGGGTCAGGACTGCGAAGTTCCGTCGATCAAGTCGATCATCGCGGGCGAGCAGTATTCCTCGATCTTCAAGGACACCCGCGAACTGGCCAAAGTGACCGTTGCCATGGTCGATGCGGTGCTCTCCGGGGCTGAACCCGAGATCAACGATACCACGACCTACGACAACGGGGTCAAGGTCGTGCCGTCCTACCTGCTGGCCAGCCAGCCTGTTGACGCCTCGAACTACGAGGCGGTTCTTGTCGGTTCCGGCTACTACACCGCCGAGCAACTGCAGTAATCTGATTGCCCGCCCTTGCCATAGCAGGGGCGGGCAACCGCAGGGGGGAACCATGGCACCACTTCTGGAAATGCGGGGGATCAGCAAGGTCTTCCCCGGCGTGCGGGCGTTGGACAACGTCAGCCTGACCGTCGAACCCGGCGAGATTCATGCGATCTGCGGTGAAAACGGCGCAGGCAAATCCACGCTGATGAAGGTGCTGTCGGGCGTTTATCCGCATGGATCCTATGAGGGGGATATCCTCTACGACGGTCTGCCGCTGACCTGCCGGAACATCCGCGACTCCGAAGATCGCGGCATCATCATCATCCATCAGGAACTGGCTCTGGTGCCGCTTCTGTCGATTGCCGAAAACCTGTTTCTGGGCAACGAGGTTGCAAAGCGCGGCGTGATCAACTGGGCCGAGGCGTTCCAGAAAACCGAAACCCTGCTGCGCAAGGTCGGCCTGAGCGAGGCCCCCACGACCAAGGTCGAAAAGCTGGGTGTGGGCAAGCAGCAGCTGATCGAGATCGCCAAGGCATTGGCCAAGGATGTCCGCCTGCTTATCCTTGATGAACCCACCGCCGCCTTGCAGGAAAACGACAGCCAGAAGCTGCTTGACCTGATGCTGGAGCTTAAGGCGCAAGGCGTCACGCAGATCATCATCAGCCACAAGCTGAACGAAATCGGCCGCGTGGCCGACCGGATCACCATCATTCGGGACGGGGCGACCGTATCGACGCTGAACAAGGCGGATATCTCGGAAGACCGCATCATCCGCGACATGGTGGGCCGCGACATGGCGCATCGCTACCCTGACCGCACCCCCAACATCGGCGAAGTGCTGATGGAGGTGAAGGGCTGGAACGTCTGGCACCCGGACCAGAAGGACCGGCAGATGATCCACGACGCCAGCTTCCATGTCCGCAGGGGTGAAATCGTCGGCATTGCCGGGCTGATGGGGGCCGGACGCACCGAACTGGCGATGAGCCTGTTCGGACGCAGCTATGGCCAGACCATCTCGGGTCAGGTCACGCTGGGCGGCAAGGTTGCCGATACCTCGACTGTGGCGCGGGCCATCGACGCCGGGCTGGCCTATGTCACCGAAGACCGCAAGGTCCTTGGGCTGGTGCTGGAAGAACCCATCGTCCGCAACATCACGCTGGCCAACCTGTTTGGCGTATCCAGCAAGGGCGTCCTCAGCCTGCGCCGTGAAACGCAGGTGGCGGAAGAGTACCGCCGCGCGATGAATATCCGCACGCCCGGCGTCATGCAGCGCGTCGTCAACCTGTCGGGCGGCAACCAGCAGAAGGTCGTGCTGTCGAAATGGTTGTTCACCGATCCGCAAGTGCTGATCCTGGATGAGCCCACTCGCGGGATCGACGTCGGTGCCAAGTTCGAAATCTACGGCATCATGAACGACCTTGCCGCACAGGGCCGCGGAGTCGTGATGATCAGCAGCGAAATGCCCGAGCTTCTGGGCATGTGTGACCGGATCTACGTGATGAACGAAGGTCGGATCGTGGGCGAGCTTGCCCGATCCGAGGCGAGCCAGGAAAGGATCATGGCCTTGATCCTGCAAGCAGAAGGGAAAGCCGCATGAGCGAGGCGAGAGGTCTCAGTTCGCATCTGGGCGGGCACTTGCGCGAAAACGGGATGCTGATGGCGCTGGTCGCGATCGTCCTGTTCTTCGTCGTGGTCGTCCGCGTGTTCGAAGATGTCGATTTCCTGTCTGCGCAGAACATCACCAACCTGTTCCTGCAGAACTCCTACGTCATCATCATGGCCCTTGGCATGCTGCTGGTCATCGTGGCTGGCCACATTGACCTTTCGGTCGGTTCGGTTGTCGGCTTTGTCGGCGCGGTTGCCGCCGTGCTGACGGTCAATCTGGATTGGCCCGTCTGGGCGGTGGTTCCCGCGTGCCTGTTCGTCGGCTTGCTGATCGGCGCGGCTCAGGGCTACTGGGTTGCCTACTGGCGGATTCCGTCGTTCATCGTGACCCTTGCCGGGATGCTGGTGTTCCGGGGCCTGACGCTGTGGTTGCTGGCCGGGCAGAACATCGGGCCGTTCCCGAAAACCTTCCAGTCGCTGTCCACCGGCTTTGTCCCCGACGTCTTTGGCGTCGACAAACCCAACGTGACCGCCATCGCGCTGGTCTGCCTTTGTGCGCTGGCAATCGTCATCCTTGGCTGGCAGGCCCGCAAACGCGATGCTGCCTTCGGGATCGAGCCTGAACCGATGGTGGTCTTCGTTATCCGCAACGCGGTCGTGTCAGCAGCGCTGATCTTCGTCGGCTACAAGCTGGCCACCTTCCGCGGACTGCCGAACGTGGTGATCATCCTGACCGCGCTCACCGTCCTTTACGCCTTCTTTACCGAGAACATGACCACCGGGCGCCGCATCTACGCGCTGGGCGGCAACGAAAAGGCGGCCAAGCTGTCGGGCATCAAGACCGAAAGGCTGGTGTTCCTGACCTTCTGCAACATGGGCGTGCTGGCGGCACTTGCGGGAATGATTGTCGCTGCGCGGCTGAACTCCTCCACCCCCAAGGCCGGGGCGGGGTTCGAGCTTGATGTGATCGCGGCGGTCTTCATCGGCGGGGCGTCGATGTCAGGCGGGGTCGGCAAGATCCTTGGCGCGGTCGTGGGCGCTCTGATCATGGGCGTGATGAACAACGGCATGTCGATCATGGGCATCGGCATCGACTATCAACAGGTGATCAAGGGGCTGGTGCTTTTGTCCGCCGTGATCTTCGACGTTTACAACAAATCGAAATAGGGCGGGGCCAAGATGCTGTTGTCACAAATCCTGAAACCCGATGGCAGCCTTGCCGTGGTCGCGCGTGAGGGGACGGAATCCGCCATCGTGCGCGGTGCGACCAGCACCTATGCCCTGGCGACCGAAGCCCTGTCCTTGGGCCAACCGCTTACCGCCGTCATCGCCGCGCATGGTCTGGGCGAAGCGGTTGACCTGGTGTCGCTTGCCGCGAAGGGCCACCTTGCCTTGCCGATCAGCCACCCGGACCCAGCCCATATGCACCTGACCGGCACAGGGTTGACGCATCTTGGCTCGGCCGCCACCCGTGACGCGATGCACGCCAAGCTGGACGGTGCCGAAAACCTGACCGACAGCATGAAGATGTTCCGCATGGGGCTGGAGGGCGGACGCCCCGCACCGGGCCAAGTCGGCGTGCAGCCGGAATGGTTCTACAAGGGCAATGGCCACACCGCCGTTGCCCCCGGTCATCCGCTGACCAGCCCGGGCTTTGCGCTGGATGGCGGCGAAGAGCCGGAACTGGCCGGGATCTACCTGATTGATGCTTACGGCAGTCCGGCTCGCGTTGGCTGGGCCCTTGCGAACGAATTCTCCGACCATGTGACCGAACGGATCAACTATCTGTTCCTTGCCCATTCCAAGCTGCGCGAAGCGTCTTTCGGGCCAGAGATCCTTGTCGGGGACCTGCCGCATGACGTCCGCGGCACCAGCCGCATCTGGCGGGACGGGGCGGTCATCTTCGAAAAGCCCTTCCTGTCGGGCGAAGCGAACATGTCCCACACCCTTGCCAACCTTGAACATCACCACTTCAAGTATCGCCTGTTCCGCCAACCGGGGGACCTGCATGTCCACATGTTCGGCACGGCCACCCTGTCCTTTGCCGATGGACTGGTACCCCAACCCGGCGATACCTTTGAAATCGAGGCCGCCCCGTTCGGGCTGCCGCTACGAAACCCCCTCGCCATCGCGCCTGCTGAAAGCGGCGCCGTGACTGCCAAAGCCCTGTGAGAGTGACATGACCTTCAAACCCGCCGCCTGGCCCCGCAAACTCCGCTCGCAGGAATGGTTCGGAGGCACGTCCAAGGACAACATCTATCACCGCGGCTGGATGCGAAATCAGGGTCTGCCCGCTGACCTGTTCGATGGCCGCCCGGTGATCGGTATCCTGAACACCTGGTCAGAGCTTACCCCGTGCAACGCCCACCTGCGCGATCTGGCCGAAAAGGTGAAGTTCGGCATCTACGAAGCCGGCGGCTTTCCGGTGGAAGTGCCGGTGTTCTCGGCCAGCGAATCCGCCTTCCGGCCCACGGCGATGATGTTCCGCAACCTCGCCGCCATGGCGGTGGAAGAGGCGATGCGCGGTCAGCCGATGGATGGCTGCGTGCTGATGGTCGGCTGTGACAAGACCACGCCGTCCCTTCTGATGGCCGCCGCCAGCACCGACCTGCCCTCGATCGTGGTGACCGGCGGGCCGATGCTGAACGGCCATTTCCGCGGCGAACGGGTCGGGTCCGGCACGCATCTGTGGAAGTTCTCCGAAGCGGTGAAAGCGGGCGAGATGTCCAAGGAAGATTTCCTTGAGGCCGAAGCGTCGATGAGCCGCTCTCCCGGGTCGTGCAATACGATGGGCACCGCGTCTACCATGGCCTCGATGGCCGAAGCGCTGGGGATGGCACTCTCTGGCAACGCCGCCATTCCGGCGGTGGACAGCCGCCGCCGCGTCATGGCGCATCTGACCGGGCGGCGGATCGTGCAGATGGTCAAGGATGACCTGAAACCCTCGGACATTCTGAAGAAGGAAGCGTTCGAAAACGCCATCCGCACCAACGCGGCCATCGGCGGGTCGACAAACGCCGTCATCCACCTGTTGGCCATCGCGGGCCGGGTGGGCATTGACCTGACGCTGGATGATTGGGACCGCTGCGGTCGGGACGTGCCGACCATCGTGAACCTGATGCCGTCCGGCAAGTATTTGATGGAAGAATTCTTCTACGCCGGTGGCCTGCCCGTCGTGATCAAGCGGCTGGGCGAAGCGGGGCTGTTGCACAAGGACGCGCTGACAGTGTCCGGCCAGACCGCGTGGGATCAGGTCAAGGACGTGCAGAACCACAACGAGGATGTGATCCTGCCGAAAGAAAAGGCGCTGACACAGTCCGGCGGCATCGTGGTGTTAAAAGGCAACCTCGCGCCAAAAGGGGCGGTTCTGAAACCGTCGGCGGCGACGCCATCGCTGCTAACCCACCGCGGGCGGGCTGTCGTGTTTGAGGGGATCGACGACTACAAGGCCAAGATCAACGACGAAGCGCTCGACATCGACGAAACCTGCATCATGGTGCTGAAGAACTGCGGCCCCAAAGGCTATCCCGGCATGGCCGAGGTGGGCAACATGGGCCTGCCGCCCAAGATCCTACGCAAGGGCATCACCGACATGGTCCGGATTTCAGATGCGCGCATGTCCGGCACGGCCTATGGCACAGTGGTCCTGCATACCTCGCCCGAAGCGGCGGCGGGCGGACCGCTGGCGGTGGTCCGGAACGGCGACATGATCGAACTGGACGTGCCGAACCGCCGCCTGCATCTCGACATCCCCGAGGCCGAGCTTGCCGCGCGACTGGCAGCGTGGACGCCCAGCGTGGCAGCCCCCGCCGGGGGGTATGCGTGGCTGCACCATGCCCATGTCGAAGGCGCGGATACCGGGGCTGACCTTGATTTCCTCAAGGGTTGCCGGGGTGCCCCGGTGGGCAAGGACAGCCACTGATGGCCCGCAAGATAGCCCTCGTCGGCATCGGCAAGATCGCGCGGGACCAGCATGTGCCCGCGCTTGCGGCCAGCGCTGACTGGGAGCTGGCGGCGACCGTGTCGCGTTCCGGTTCGGTGGACGGAATCGACGCCTACACCGACTTTGCCGAAATGCTCGCCGCCCGGCCGGACATCGACACTGTGTCGCTCTGCATGCCGCCCGTCCCGCGCTATGCCTATGCCGAAGCCGCCCTGCAGGCGGGGCGGCACGTCATGCTGGAAAAACCTCCGGGAGCAACACTGGCCGAAGTGCACACGCTGCAGGCCATGGCCGCTGGCAAGGGCCTGACGCTTTTCGCCACTTGGCACAGTCGCATGGCCCATGCTGTGGCGCCAGCCAAGGCATGGCTGGCCGACAAGACCGTCACCCGCGCCCATATCACCTGGCGCGAGGATGTGCGGAAATGGCATCCCGGTCAGGACTGGGTGTTCGAACCCGGCGGCATGGGCGTGTTCGATCCCGGCATCAATGCCTTGTCGATCCTGACAGAGATTCTCCCTGCTCCGGTCCATCTGACCAGTGCGACCCTGACGTTCCCTGCCAATCGCCAGACCCCCATCGCCGCCGATCTGGCGTTTTCCGGTGGCGTCACCGCCGAATTCGACTGGCGCCAGACCGGTCCGCAGACTTGGAACATCGAGGTTGACACCAACGCCGGCCCGCTTGCCCTGCGGATGGGGGGCAACCGGCTGGAACTTGGCGGGGTCGAAGTTGCGGGCGAAAACTCGATCATGGGGGAATACCCGGCGCTTTATGCCAGAATGGCACAGCTGGTCGCCGACGGGACCTCTGACGTCGATCTGTCGCCAATGGTCCATGTCGCCGATGCGCTGACCCTTGGCCGCCGCCTGTTCACCGATCCCTTCGACTTCTGACCCCACGGTGGGCCGGGCACCCCGGCGCGCCACCGATCCAAGGAAACTGACATGCTGACTGGCAAACACCTCATCGCAGGCTCCTGGCTTGCGGGTCCAGGAACCTTCGCCTCTTCCCCAGCCCATGGGCCAGCGCATGACTTTGCGGTCGGCACCCCTGATCTTGTGGCGCAGGCCTGTGCAGGGGCCGAGGCCGCGTTCCCCTCCTACGCCGCGACCAGCCGGGATCAGCGCGCCGTCTTCCTTGAAACAATCGCTGACCAGATCGACGCCCGTGGCGATGCGATCACCGAAATCGGGACGCAGGAGACCGGCCTTCCCGCCGCGCGTCTGGTCGGCGAGCGCGGGCGCACGACCGGCCAGTTGCGCCTGTTCGCCAGCCACATCCGCGCCGGTGCCTACCTTGACCGCCGCCATGACCCCGCGCTGCCTGATCGCCAGCCGCTGCCACGCCCCGACCTCAAGATGATCCAACGCCCCATCGGGCCGGTCGCCGTGTTCGGCGCGTCGAACTTCCCGCTGGCCTTTTCCGTTGCCGGTGGTGACACCGCCAGCGCGCTTGCCGCTGGGTGCCCGGTGGTCGTGAAGGGCCACTCCGCCCATCCCGGCACGAGCGAACTTGTGGCCCAAGCCATCGACGCCGCCCGGATTGCCTGCGATCTGCACCCCGGTGTCTTCAGTCTGGTGCAGGGTGGGTCCCGCAACGTGGGTGAGGCGCTGGTCACCCACCCCCTGATCCGCGCTGTCGGGTTCACAGGTTCCCTTGGCGGAGGACGGGCGCTGTTTGACCTGTGCGCCCGCCGTCCTGACCCGATCCCCTTCTTCGGCGAACTTGGCAGCGTCAACCCGATGTTTCTGCTTCCCCACGCGCTTGCCGCCCGTGGGGCTGCCATTGCCCAAGGCTGGGCTGGCAGCCTGACCATGGGTGCGGGCCAGTTCTGCACCAACCCCGGCATCGCCATCGTCATGGACGGCCCTGACGCCGACGCCTTTGTTTCGGCAGCGCATGCGGCCGTTGCCAAGGTCGGCCCCCAGACCATGCTGACCGACGGGATCGCCGCTGCATACCGCGCGGGCCGCGACAGGGTGGCAGCCGGGAAGGGGGTGCGCAGCATCCTCACGACTTTGTGCGACGCCCGTGAAGCGACGCCCTACCTGTTCGAAGTCTCGGGCGAAGACTGGCTTGCCGATCAGCTGCTTGCGGAAGAGGTTTTCGGCCCCCTTGGCGTGATCGTCCGGGTGAAGGACGCAGCCCAGATGACCCTGATCGCCCATAGCCTGCAGGGCCAGCTGACCTGCACCCTGCACCTTGATCCAGAAGACACAGCCCTTGGACAGACGCTGATGCCGGTGCTGGAGCGCAAGGCCGGTCGCGTGCTTGCCAATGGCTTCCCGACCGGGGTCGAAGTGGCAGATTCGATGGTCCACGGCGGCCCCTATCCCGCCAGCACCAACTTCGGCGCAACCTCGGTCGGCACGCTGTCGATCCGCCGCTGGCTACGGCCTGTGTGCTATCAGAACATGCCCGACGGGCTGCTTCCAAGCGACCTTGTGAGCTAAGCTTACGGCGCCGTTGCTGTCCCACAGTGTCGGCGCCTTTGGTCGCAATCCTCCGGCCCCGCGTCATGGGGCCGGTTGTTTCATCGTGGCCGTTCGCCTTGCCGCATCAGATCCCCAGCCGGTCCAGCACCCAGACCCCCATGGCCTGAACCATGTCGTCGCGCCACGACAGCGGACCTGGCCGGTAGAGAGCCGACGACAGCGCCCGCTGCTGCTTTTCAAGAATGCCGACATCTTCCCGGGCCACCCGTTCCCACCGGTCATAATAGGGCGCGGCACGGTGGGCGAAGTCGGGCTGCAGCAGGCGGCTTTCCGGGAAACAGCCGCCCACCTCCAGCACGGTGCGGTTGGCACTGACCGGCAAGGTCTTCAGCCACCACAGGCAATCTTGCGCCACGGCGAACTGCACTGTTGGCAGGACGACGGTGAAATAGGTGCCCTGCCGCGCCTCGGCATCAAGGCCGGGGATCGGGTCGAACGGCGGCACCTCATCCGTCAGCGTGGCAATCGACCGGCCCGAGATGACCTGAATGCAGATCCAGTCCCCCACCGTGGCCGGCGTGCGCGACTGCTGCGCGCCCACGGTATTTTTGTGCACGATCCCGGTGTGATACGTCTCCATCGCGTTTTCCAGGATCAGTTTCCAGTTGCAGTCCACCTCAAGGGTCATGCGCCAGGTGCAGCGCATCTTCCCAAGATCGTGGCTGGCCATGCGGTCTGGAAAATCCCCCAGATGGTCGCGCAGGCTTGGCCCGTCCTTGGTGAAACGGGCAAAGACGAACCCCTCCCAGGCGTCCAGATCCAGCGCCACCAGCCCGTTCTCGACCTTGTCGAACCCTTCGGCGTCCTTCATGTCCGGGCAGCCGTAAAGCCTGCCATCGTTCAGGTAGCTCCACGCGTGGTAGGGGCAGGTGATCCGTCCGCCCACATTTCCCGAACCTTCAAGCAGGATCGACCCGCGATGGCGGCAGTAGTTGGCAAAGCAGCGCAACTGCCCGTCATTGCCCCGGATCAGGACAATCGGCCCGCCCGGGCTGTCAAAGGCGCGGTAGTCGCCGGGGTCCGGCAGTTCTTCGGCGCGGCACAGAAAGAACCAGTGCTTCAGGAACACCTGCGCGCGTTCCGCAGCAAAGATCGCAGGGTCAGTGTAGAACCCAGCGGGCATCGACCTTGCCCGGTTCAACGGCTGGATGGCGGCCCCGATCTGGGCAGGGTCAAGAGTCATGATCGACACTCCTTGTTGTCGTCAGACTGCTGCCGGACCCGGCCGGAGGCAAGCCCATCGCACGGCTTGACTGCAAATGCCCGTGCAAAGCCAAGGCCAAGGGGATAGGGTTGGCCTAACGGCCCATCAGGGCCACCATTAAAAGGAGACCACGGCCATGGCCAAGGGCATGAACAAGCGCAAGGAAGTGAAGAAGCCGAAGAAAGAGGCTGCAAAACCAGCTGTCTCCGTGGCGTCGAGCAATGCCAAGGTCACGATCTCGACCGGCAAATCCAAGGACTGACTCGCAGGGGGGCAGGGATGCCCCTCGTGCCGTCAGAACACTTCCTTCACCGCCTCCATCGCCACATAGGTCGAGGTTGAGGCGACATTCGGTAGGGCGGAGATCACTTCGCCCAGCACGCGCCGATAAGCCTGGATGTCAGACGTGCGCACTTTCAGCAGATAGTCGAAGCTTGATGCCATCATGTGGCATTGTTCCACCTCGGGCACCAGCAGAACGGCCCTGTTGAACGCCGTAAGCGCGGCCTCGCGCGTGTCCGACAGCCGCACCTCCACAAAGGCGACATGCGCCTGACCCATGCGGATCGGGTCAAGGATTGCGCGGTAGCCGGTGATCACCCCGGCCTCTTCCAGCCGTTTCATCCGGGCCTGAGTGGGTGATTTCGAAAGCCCGATCCGCCGCGCCAGTTCGACCGCGGAAATCCGCCCTTCGGTCTGCAGCACCCGCAGGATGGAAAGATCGAAACGGTCCAGATCAGCGCGGTCAACTGACATTGGCTTTCCCTTCAGAATCCAGCCTTTCGCCTCCATAACAGGAAAGCTTCGGGAAAACAGCCTGTCCCTTTGGGTATATGCTGGGCGGAAAGCGAGGGTCCCCATGCACACCGATTCTGCCCTGTCGTCCAGGTCCGTCATCCAGACCGAAAGCCTTGCCGATGAAACCGGCCTCGTCCGCCGACTGGTGGCCGAAGCCGCCCTTGACGCCCCCGCGCGCGCAAAAATTACCGCCAGCGGGGCCGACCTTGTCACCCGCATCCGCGCCAGCGCCAAGCCCGGGTTGATGGAGGTGTTTCTGGCCGAATATGGCCTTTCCACCGACGAGGGCATCGCCCTGATGTGTCTGGCCGAGGCGCTGCTCCGCGTCCCCGATGCCGAAACGATGGATGCCCTGATCGAAGACAAGATCGCCCCCTCTGACTGGGGCCGCCATCTGGGCAAATCCGCCTCCAGCCTCGTCAACGCCTCCACCTGGGCGCTGATGCTGACCGGAAAGGTGCTGGACGATGCCGAAGGCGGCATCACCCGCCACCTCCGCGCCGCGGTAAAGCGTCTGGGCGAACCGGTCATCCGCACCGCCGTGTCGCGGGCGATGAAGGAAATGGGACGGAATTTCGTTCTGGGCGAAACTATCGACAAGGCGATGGACCGGGCCCAGGATCTTGAAGCCAAAGGCTATACCTACAGCTACGACATGCTGGGCGAAGCCGCCCGCACCGAAGCCGACGCGCGGCGCTATCACCTGAGTTACTCCCGCGCGATCACCGCCATCGCCCGCGCGGCCAAGGGCAATGACATCCGCACCAATCCCGGCATTTCGGTCAAGCTCTCCGCGCTTCACCCGCGCTACGAGGTCGCCAAACGGGCCCGCGTGATGGAGGAACTGGTACCCCGGGTCCGCGCGCTGGCCTCCCTTGCCAAAGCCGCCGGCCTCGGCTTCAACATCGACGCCGAGGAAGCCGACCGTCTTGCCCTTTCGCTGGAAGTGATCGAAGCCACCCTCTCCGACCCCGCCCTCAAAGGCTGGGACGGCTTTGGCGTCGTCGTGCAAGCCTACGGCCGCAGGGCAGGGGCGGTGATCGACTGGCTCCACGCCCTTGCCACCCGGCTTGATCGCAAGATCATGATCCGCCTCGTGAAAGGCGCCTATTGGGACGCCGAGGTGAAGCGCGCCCAAGTCCTTGGCCTGACCTCGTTCCCGGTCTTCACCCGCAAGCAGGCGACCGATGTCAGCTATATCGCCAACGCCCGCAAACTGCTGACCCTGACGGACAGGATCTATCCCCAGTTCGCCACGCACAACGCCCACACGGTGGCCGCAGTCCTGCACTTGGCGGGCGAAATCGGCGTCACCCCTCTCGACTACGAATTCCAGCGCCTGCACGGCATGGGCGAACGGCTGCATGACATTGTGCTGACCGACCAGTCCACCCGCTGCCGCATCTACGCCCCCGTCGGCGCGCACCGTGACCTGTTGGCCTACCTCGTCCGGCGGCTTCTGGAAAACGGCGCGAACTCCAGCTTCGTCAACCAGATCGTCGATGAGGACGTGCCCCCCGCAACCGTGGCGGCCTGCCCGCTGACCATGGTCGAAGGCCTGACCGCGATCCCCAGCCCCGCACTTGCAACCGGCCCCGGACTTTTCGCCCCGCGCCGCAACAGCAAGGGCTGGGACGTGACCGATGCGTCCGACCTCATGGCGATCGAGGCTGCCCGCTCTGCCCACGCCGAGGTGACCTTCGACGCCGCCCCCCGGCTTGCGGGGCGTTTTGTCGGCGGCCTGCAACAGACGGTCCTGAACCCGGCCACAGGCGCGCTCGTGGGCCATGTCCTGACCGCCGCCCAACCCGACGTAGACACCGCCCTGCGACTGGCCGAGCCATGGTCCGCCGCCGCACCGGACCGCGCCACAGTCCTCAACCGCGCCGCTGACCGGCTTGAGGCCGATCACGGCCGCATCTTCGCCCTTCTGGCGCGCGAGGCGGGGAAGACCTTGGCAGACGCCATCGCCGAACTGCGGGAAGCGGTTGATTTCCTGCGCTATTACGCCGCCGGGGCCACAGCGCTTGCAAACCCGGCCCGTGGCACATTTGCCTGCATCAGCCCGTGGAACTTCCCCTTGGCCATCTTCTGCGGCCAGATCGGTGCTGCCCTTGCCGCTGGCAATGCCGTGCTGGCGAAACCGGCTGAACAGACCCCCCTGATCGCCACGCTGGCGATTGACCATCTTCACGCCGCAGGTGTCCCGAAGACTGCGCTGCAACTTCTTCCCGGGGATGGCAGCATCGGTGCTGCCCTGACGCGTGACAGTCGCGTCAACGGTGTCGCCTTCACCGGATCGACGGCCACGGCGCAGGCCATTCGGCGCAGCATGGCCGACCATCTTGATCCCACAGCCCCCCTTATCGCCGAAACCGGTGGCCTGAACGCCATGCTGGTGGACAGCACCGCCCTGCCGGAACAGGCCGTCCGCGACATCCTTGCCTCCAGCTTCCAATCGGCAGGCCAACGCTGCTCGGCCCTGCGCTGTCTCTATGTTCAAGAGGACGTGGCCGACACGGTCACCGAAATGCTGTTCGGCGCGATGGACGACCTTGCTCTTGGCGATCCGTGGCACCTTGCCACCGACGTGGGCCCGGTGATCGACGCTGAAGCGCAGGCTGGCATCCGGTCATACATCGACGCTGCCCGAAGTGAGGGCCGCATCCTGAAGGAACTGGCCGCGCCGGGGCAGGGCACCTTCATCGCCCCCACCGTCCTGTCCGTTGGCGGCATTGCCGACATGCCCCGCGAAATCTTTGGCCCGGTGCTGCACATCGCCACCTTCAAGGCCCAGCAGATTGATGCGGTGGTCGAGGCGATCAACGCCACCGGCTACGGGCTGACCTTCGGCCTGCACTCCCGCATTGACGATCGGGTGCAACGCATTGTCGACGGGCTCCACATGGGCAACACCTATGTCAACCGCAACCAGATTGGCGCGGTTGTCGGCAGCCAACCCTTTGGCGGTGAGGGGCTGTCCGGAACCGGGCCAAAGGCGGGGGGCCCGCACTACCTTGGCCGCTTCACCATAGCCCCGACGCCGGAAGCCGCCCCCAGCGATGCAACGACGACCGTGAAAGACATTGCCATGGCGCTTGCCGCGCCGCAGCCTGCGCTTGCCCCGGTCGTCTGCGACCTTCCCGGCCCGACCGGCGAATCGAATCGCCTGATGCTGACCCCTCGTGCGCCCCTCCTCTGCCTTGGCCCGGGGCGCGAGGCCGCGCTTGAACAGGCGGCAGAGGTCCGGAGATTGGGTGGTCACGCCGTCGAAGCCCCCGGCCTTGCACCCGAAGCGCTGGCCACACTCCACGGGTTTTCCGGTGCGCTCTGGTGGGGCGATACAGATGCGGGCCGGGCCTATGCGCGGTCGCTGGCAAGCCGCGCGGGCGCGATCCTGCCCCTGATCGGCGCCCCCGACACAGGCCATGTCAGCCTTGAGCGCCACCTTTGCATCGACACCACCGCCTCAGGCGGCAACGCGCAGCTTTTGGCCGCTGTCGCTGATGCTTGACGGCCCCCCGCGGATCGGAAACTCTGCCGCCCATGTTTCCGATCCGCGATCATAATCCTTCGGGAAAAACGCCCTATGTGACGATCGCCCTGATTGCGATCAACATACTGGTTTTCCTTGGCTACTTCGTCGGCAAGAACGACTTCCAGCTGCAGTTCTTCTTTCTGGAATGGGGCCTTGTCCCCGCCCGCATCATGGCGGGCGAGGGGTATGAGACTATTGTCACCTCGATGTTCCTGCACGGCGGCTGGATGCATCTTGCGGGCAACATGCTGTTTTTGTGGATCTATGGCGACAATCTGGAAGAAGAGATGGGGCATCTTCCCTTCCTGTTCTTCTACCTTGCCGCCGGTGTTGCCGCCGCTGGCTTGCAGGCTTTTGCCGACCTGCGTTCCGTCATCCCGATGGTCGGGGCCTCGGGCGCGATTGCCGGGGTGATGGGGGGCTATCTACTGCTGTTTCCCCGGGCAAAGGTGGATGTGCTGTTCATCTTCGTGATCTTTTTCCGGATATTTGCGATCCCGGCGTGGATCGTTCTGGGCCTGTGGTTCGGGATCCAGATCTTCGCCGGCCTGTCCACCCCAAGCGATGCCGGCGGGGTTGCGTATTGGGCGCATGCGGGTGGCTTCATCGCGGGGATGGTGCTGACGGTACCGCTCTGGCTGCGGCGCGGGGCTGAGGGATACTGGAAAGCGACCCAAGGCCATCCGCCGCACCCCGAGACCCAGTTCGAGGCAGCACGCTCATCCGTGCCGATCATTCCCCGCCGCCGGAACTAGGGGCCAAAATCCTTCGAAGGATTTTGCAAAACTTTTCGAAAAGTTTTGCGCACCCGCGTGTCGTTCAGCCCCGGATCACGCCCGCGAAGGCGTCAAACAGACCATCGTTCCCGGCGATCAACGCGCCATCCAGCGGGTCTTGCCCTTTGCGCAGGCCTTCGACCATGCCACCGGCTTCCTTGACCAGCAGGATGCCCGCCGCCACGTCCCAAGCCGAAAGCTCGCGCTCCCAGTACCCATCAAACCGCCCCGCCGCGACATAGGCCAGATCCAGCGCCGCCGCGCCCCAGCGCCGCACACCCGCCGTGGCTGGCATCAACCGGGCCAAGTCCTGCAGCATGGCGGGCAGGGTGCTTTTCGCCCCAAACGGCACGCCGGTCGCAAAGACCGCCTCATGCATCGCGCGGCGGCCGGACACCCGCAGGCGGCGGTTGTCGTTCAGCCAGCAACCCGAACCCTTTTCGGCCCAGAACATCTCATCCTTCGCCGGGTCGTAAACCACAGCCGACACGATCTCGCCCTTGTGCTCCAGCGCGATCGACACGGCCCAATGTGGCATCCCGTGCAGAAAGTTCGTGGTCCCGTCCAAGGGATCAACGATCCAGCGCCGCGTCGGATCAGCCCCCGCCGCGCCCCCGGTTTCCTCGCCCAGCCAGCCGTAGGTCGGCCGCCCGCCCAGCAGTTCTTCCTTGATCAACCGCTCCGCCTCGCGGTCGGCCTTGGACACGAAATCCCCCGGCCCCTTGGTGGACACCTGCAGGTTCTCGACCTCGCGAAAGTCCTTCACCAGGCTACGGCCCGCCTTGCGCGCGGCCTTGATCATCAGGTTGAGGTTGGCCGAGCCTTGCATCATCCGCTCCCAAGCGTGGCACCCCCGGGGCGCCGTTCAAGCCCGGCTCTATAGGGGGTCGCGCGCGGGAAAGAAAGAGGCGCGGGTTATTGGACGATCTCGACCCGCATGTTGTCCATGCCTTCGGCGCGCACCATCTGGAACAGGATCGCCGCATTGTCCGGGTGCAACCGCACGCAGCCAGCCGAGGCAGGCGCCCCAAGCCGTTTGATCTGGTCGGTCCCGTGGATCGCGTAATGCCCATCGTAGAAGATCGCGTAGGGCATCGGGGCGTTGTTATAGCGGCTGGAGCGGTGGTTCTTGGACAAGAACTCGGGCGCGTAAACCCCGGTCGGGGTGATCTTCCCCGACCGCGCCGTCGACACCGACCAAGTGAACAGATGCCGCCCCTCGTGATAGACCTTCATCGTCTGGGACGAGATTGAAACTCGGGCCACAACCCGGTCAGCCAGCGCCGTCCCGGCCTGTGTTGCCCCTACTGCCAGCCCCAAGGCCAAAGCTGCGAAAAACCCGCGCATGCACATCTCCGAATACAGTGTTCAATGATTCGCAGGTTTCCATCAAACATGGGCGAGTCAATGACATTCTCAAGACAGCATGGTCAGGATTTCGCATTCTTTCCAAGGCGGTCTGGGCCTGCATCCCCGATCTTTGGCCCCTCCAGTTCCCGCAACAGCTTGCGGCGGATTGCCGGCGGATAATCCACCTGACGCGGTGCCACTTCGACAAAGGCCCCCGGCCCCCGGATCACCTCATCGCGGAAGTATCGGGTGACGTCCTGTTCATGTTCGCCCACGGCCAGCGCATTCACAACAACACTGCCGAAATCCGCCCGATCATAGGCGGTGCGAACCGAAATCCCTTCGTTGTTGCGCCCATCGCCCGCCACATCCAGCACCCGGCGCGCGCAAGGCGGGGCTTCCGCCATCAGCCCGGCACCAAAGACCAGCGCGGCCCCCAGCGCCGTTGGCAAGCGCACGTCGGGCCGCACAGTGCCGCGCAGTGCCCAGACCACGCGGTCCAGATCCTCGGGGCCCTCAAGCAGCACCCAGTCCTGCACCATCTGCTGATGCCCCGACCCGCTCCAGAAATATACCGCCAGTGCCACCTTACCTTCAGGCGAAAAGATCGCCGCCTGCACCTCGGCGTCCTGCAATGCCGTCGCCATCCCCTCGGTCTGGATCGCGTAGTCCACCGCGTCAATCGACCGTGACACGTCCACGGCAAGCGCCAGCGCCAGCCGACACTCTGCCGAAGCGGCAGTCCCCCACAGCAAAAGTGGCCAGCACAGGCGCAGCATCATCACCTCGTGCACAGAGGATATTCCGAAAGCCACAACACGCATAGCCCGGCGTCCGCTTGCCAAGCGCGCCGCTTCCCGCCACCCTTCACAGGCAAAGGAGTTCCCATGGCCACTGAAAGCGCAGGCGTCGATCTTCCCGCCATCGTCACCCTTCTGGGTGCCGCTGTCGTCGCGGTCCCGCTGTTCAAGCGCGCGGGTCTGGGGTCTGTCCTTGGCTATCTGGCGGCAGGCCTTGCCATCGGCCCCTACGGCGCGGGCCTCTTCTCTGATCCCATGGCCATCCTGCATGTGGCCGAACTTGGCGTGGTGATGTTTCTGTTCATCATCGGGCTGGAAATGCAGCCCTCGCGCTTGTGGTCCATGCGGCGTGATATCTTCGGCCTCGGTCTGGCACAGGTCCTGCTGTCGATGGCCCTTCTGTCCCTTGTCGGGCTCGCCCTTGGCTATCCTTTCGCGCCTGCACTGGTGGCGGGCACGGGGTTTGTCCTGACCTCGACCGCCATCGTCATGCAGATGCTTGAGGAACGCGGCGACATCTCGGCCCCGAAGGGCCAGCGCATCGTCTCGATCCTGCTGCTGGAAGACCTTGCCATCGTCCCCCTCCTCGCCATGGTGGCCTTCCTTGCCCCGGGTGGCGAGACCGTCACCCTTGCCGATCGGGCGCAGGGCATCGCCCTTGGCCTTGGGGCCATCGCCGCGCTGATCCTGGCGGGGCGTTACCTGCTCAACCCGATCTTCTCGCTCCTCGCCGCCGCCCAAGCGCGCGAGGTGATGACCGCCGCTGCCCTGCTGATCGTCCTTGGTGCGGCACTGTGGATGCAGGTGGGCGGGCTTTCTGCCGCGATGGGGGCGTTCCTTGCCGGGGTCCTTCTGTCGGAATCCTCCTACCGCCATCAGCTGGAAGCGGACGTCGAGCCGTTCCGCGGCCTCCTCCTTGGCCTCTTTTTCCTTGCGGTCGGCATGGCGCTGGACCTGTCGGTCGTTGCCCGCAACTGGCAACTGATCCTCACGGCTGTCGTCGCGCTGACGGCGCTGAAGATGTTCGCCATCTACGTCGTGGCGCGCGCCTTCAAGGCCAGCCATCGTGAGGCTGTCGAACGTTTGGTCCTGATGGCCCAAGGGGGTGAGTTTGCCTTCGTCCTCTACGCCGCCGCCCTTTCGGTCGGTCTGATCAACGTTGAGGAAAACGCCATCCTGACCGCCGTCATCATCCTGTCCATGGTGATGACCCCGCTGTTCATCCTGTTGCATGACCGGCTGATGCCGAAACCGCAGGTGTCGGTCGAAGGTCTTCCTGCGCCGGAAGATGACGGTGCTGCGGTCCTGCTCATCGGCTTTGGCCGTTTTGGTCAGGTGGTCACCCAACCCCTGTTGCGGATGGGTCATCGCCTGACAATCATCGACACCGACCCCGAGGCGATCACCACCGCCCGCGACTTTGGTTTCAAGGTCTATTTCGGCGATGGCACCCGGCTGGACATCCTGCATGCCGCCGGGGCCTCCCACGCCCGCGCCGTTGTCATCGCCATCGACAATCCCGGTGCCGCCGTTCGCATTGCCGAGATGCTGCGCCACGAATGTCCCCTGATCCCGGTCTTCGCCCGCAGCTTCGACCGCCGCCATTCCATCGAACTGATCAAGGCGGGGGTGGATGAACCGATGCGCGAAACCTTCGAATCAGCCATCTTGATGGGCGCAAAACTACTGCGCCACCTTGGGGCCGAGGATGACAGGGTCGAGGAAACCCTGAACGAGGTGCGCCTCCGCGACGCGGACCGCTTTGCCCTGCAGCTTGCGGGCGACATTTATGCCGGGCGGAACCTGATGATCGGCAATGCCGGAATGGCGGTGGAAAACTCCGGCTGATGCGCCGGCTACCTGCCTGACATCACCCGCCGCGCACCTCCCTCCCCCGCGTGGGGCAGCGGTGGGGGGCGGAACGGCGCCAAAGAAAGCCCAGTCTTCCCGAACCCAACCCCAAGCTTACTGTGGCGTAACCACCTACGCCCCCCGCTGCAACTTGACCGGTTCGCTGCGCGCCAACCGCAGGAAATGCGCCATGTAGGGTTTGCCCGCATCCTCGGCCCGCGTCGCCGCATACATCCGCTTCGTCACCACGTCCGGCCCCAAGGGCCGGGTGACGTAGTCCGCGTTCGACTTCACCTCGCGCATCACCCAGTCCGGCAAGACCGCCACCCCCCGGTTCGATCCGACCAGCATCAGGATCACCGCCGTCAGTTCCGCCGTGCGCTGGGCGCGGGGCTCCACCTTGGCGGGCGTCAGGATTTCCGTGAAGATATCAAGCTTGTCACGGCTGACGGGGTAGGTGATCAGCACTTGGTCCCTGAAGTCCTCGGCACGGATAAACGCCCTTTCCGCCAAAGGATTCAGCGAGGAGGCGACGAAGGTCGGGTGATAATCAAACAGCGGGTTGAACACGATCCCCGGCGGCGGCTCCCGGTCGGATGAGATCACCAGATCCACATCCTCGCGGTTCAGCGCCGGCAGCGCCTCGAACGCCAACCCGGCGCGGATGTCCACGTCAATCTCGGGCCAGGCGTGGCGGAACATTTCCAGTACCGGGAACAGCCAGTCAAAGCAGGCGTGACACTCAATCGCGATGTGCAGCCGCCCAGTCCGCCCCGCCCGCAAGGCGCGGAACTCCTCCTCCATCGCGTCAATCTCGGGCAGGATCCGTTCCGCCGCCCGCAGCATCCTGTGCCCCGCCGCCGACAACCGCATGGGCTTCGACCGGCGGACAAACAGTTCCATCCCGGCCTGATCCTCCAGCCCCTTGACCTGATGGCTCAAGGCCGACTGGGTCATGTTCAGCACCTCAGCCGCCCGCGCCAGCCCCCCGGCCTGCTGGATGGCCCGGATTGTCCGCAAGTGGCGCAGCTCGACATACATGAACGAATCTCATGAAGAACGTGAAAACTATGAATTGGTCTCACATCAAGAAACCTGAGACAAGAGGGTCAACGAAGGAGACCACCATGGCCCCCCAATCCGCGCCCCGTATCAGCTTTGAATTCTTCCCGCCGCAGTCCCTGGACGCCTCTTTCCGGCTGTGGGAAACCGTGCAGGCGCTGGCGCCCATGAAACCGTCTTTCGTTTCCGTGACTTACGGCGCAGGCGGCACCACCCGTACCCTGACGCATGAGGCGGTTTCGACCATCCATCGCAACTATGGCCTGCCCGTCGCCGCGCATCTGACCTGCGTCGATGCGACCAAGACCGAAACACTGTCCATCGCCGAATCCTATGCCGAGGCGGGCGTGACGGAAATCGTCGCACTGCGCGGTGATGCCCCGAAAGGCGCCCAGCGGTTCGTGCCGCACCCGATGGGCTTTGCCAACTCGGTCGAGCTGGTTGAAAAGCTGGCGAGGACTGGCAAGTTCAAGATCCGCGTCGGTGCCTACCCGGAACCGCACCCCGATGCCGCTGACAGCACCTCGGACGTGACTTGGCTCAAGCGCAAGATTGACGCAGGCGCTTCCTCGGCCATCACCCAGTTCTTCTTCAACGCTGACACCTTCTTCCGCTTCCGCGATGCCTGCGTGAAGGCCGGGATCACCGCCCCGATCATCCCCGGCATCCTGCCGATCACCAGCTGGGCTGGTGCCAAGCGCTTTGCCGCCCGCTGCGGCACGCAAGTGCCCGCCAAGCTGGACGAGGCCTTCGCCACTGCCGCCCGCGATGGGCGGGAAGATCTGCTTGCCCTGACCCATTGCACCGCCCTGTGCGACCGGCTTTTGCAAGACGGGGTGGAGGATTTGCATTTCTACACCCTGAACCGCCCCCACCTGACGCGGGAAGTTGTGCGCGCCCTTGGCATCACACCCGATGTGGTCTTGGAAAAAGTGGCCTGAATTCAGCCTTCTATAGGCAAACGATGTCTCCCTGGGCGGCTTTCCGACCTTGTCCCCAGCAAGGTCGGAAGGCCGTCATTTTTCCTTGGGCTTGCCCCTTGGCGCTGATCGGCTAATGTCGCAGCAACCCTGTGCGGAGGCCCCATGCCAAAGCTTGTCACCCTTCTGAACGGCCCGAACCTGAACCTGCTTGGCCTGCGCCAGCCGGAAATCTACGGCCATGAGACGCTGGACGATGTTGCCTCCAAGGTCTCTGATCTGGCCGAGGATCTGGGTCTTGCCGTCCGCGCGCTGCAGTCGAACCACGAAGGCCAGCTGGTTGATTGGATTCAGGCGGCGCGCGGCACTTCGGCCGGGATCATCATCAATCCGGGGGCATATTCCCACACCTCCATAGCCATTCTGGACGCCCTGAACGCCTATGATGGGCCGGTGCTGGAAGTGCACATTTCCAACATCCACAAGCGTGAGGCGTTCCGCCATCATTCCTACGTCAGCCACCGCGCGGATGGGGTGATCGCAGGTTGCGGGACGGATGGCTATCTTCTGGCGCTGCGCCGGATGGCAAGCCTTCTGAAGGCATGACCGAGGGCTTCCGCTGGCATCCCAAGGCGCGGCTGTTCGATGCGGCGGGCCATGAGGTTGCGCGGCAACCGCCCGCCGGGTCTGTGGTGGCGGATTCGGGTGAGGGATTGGCACAAGCAGTTGGCCTGAAAGCCTTTCGGCTGGGCGCGTTGGACCAGCCCGCGCCGGCTGAAGGCGACCAACCGCTGTTTGAAACCCTGAGCTCCGGCTCCACCGGGCAGCCCCGGCGGATCGTTCGGACCCAAGCCTCATGGACTGCAAGTTTTGCAGTCAACGCAGGGTTCGGCATCGGCCCCGGCGCGCGGGTTGCGGTGCTGGGGCGGCTGGTCCATTCGCTGTCACTATACGGCGCGATCGAGGGGCTGCACCTTGGGGCCGACGTTCACCTGCTTGATCTTTTGCGACCTGATCGCCAGTTGACCGCCCTTGCCGACCGGCGGATCACCCACCTCTACGCCACCCCCGCCCAGCTGCGGCTGCTTGGCCCGGGCCTCTGCCCTGACCTGCGGGTCATTCTGGTCGGCGGGTCCAAACTTGACCCCGTTTTGCGGTCTGCGGTGCGGGCCATGGCCCCTGCGGCACGGGTCCACGAATTCTACGGCGCGGCAGAGGCGAGCTTCATCACCCTTGCCGACGACACAACGCCAGAGGGGGCGGTCGGTCGGCCGTATCCGGGGGTAGAGCTTGCCGTCAGGGCGGGCGAGATCTGGGTAAAAAGCCCCTATCTTTTCACCAGCTACGCTGGGGACCCCGGAACCGCGCGCTGGCAGGACGGCTGGCTGTCTGTCGGCGAGGTCGGGCGGATGGAGGACGGGATCCTCTACCTGCACGGACGGGCCGGGCGCATGGTGACAGTGGCCGATCAGAACGTCTTCCCTGAAGAGATTGAGGGGTTCATGGCAACCTTGCCCGGCCTGACGCAGGCCGCCGTCCTGCCAGTGCCCGATGCGAAACGCGGGACGGTGCTGGTCGCGCTGGTGCAGGGCGACCGAACGGTTGAGACAGGAGTGCTGGCGGCACTGCGGGCGAAGCTTGGGCCGCTAAAGGCGCCCAAGGCGTTGATCTGGGTGGAGGATTGGCCAACCCTGCCATCCGGCAAGACCGACCTTCGCGCGCTGGAGGCGCAGGTAAAATGGCCCGCCTGATCGCCGCGCGCAGAACAGCGGTGGTGCCGCGCGGCGGGGCCTTTGCCCGGCTTTCCATCGAAGATCTGGCCAGCCCGGTTCTGCTGGCCTGTCTGGCCGATGCCGGGATCCGCCCGGATCAGGTGGATGAGGTCATCCTCGCCAACGCGCTGGGTGCGGGGGGCAATCCGGCGCGGCGGGTGGCGCTGGCGGCGGGGCTGGGGCATGTGCCCGGGCTGACCATCGACCGGCAATGCGCGGGCGGGCTAGATGCGATCCTGCTGGCCCGGGCGCTGGTGGACAGCGGCGCGGCGGATGTGGTGGTGGCCGGCGGTGTCGAAAGCACCTCGCGCCGCCCCCTGCGGCTGCGGACAGACCCGGAGGGCGGGCTGCCTGTCGCCTATGACCAGGCCCCCTTCACCCCATGGCCGGACCGCGACCCCGGCATGGCCGACGCAGCCGAGGCTTTGGCGCAGCGTTTGGGGATCAGCCGCGCAGCCCAAGAGGCATGGGCGCTGGAAAGCCATGCCAAGGCCCTGAAATCCAACCATTCCGCCGAGATTGTTCCACTGGCAGGCGTCACGCAGGACGCTTTCCCACGCCGCCTGTCCCCCGGCCTTCTGGCCCGCGCACCCATCGTTGCCGGCAGCATCACGGCGGCCACAGCAGCAGTCGCGGCGGATGCGGCAGCCGTGTGCCTGGTCGTGTCGGACCGCATAGCGCAGGGCAGGGGCCTTGCGATCCTGAACGGGGCCACCGTCGGCGGCAATCCAGAGGAGCCGGGCCTTGCCCCCCTCGCCGCCATTCAGCGACTCTGGCAGGGCGAGCCCCTCGCCATGGCCGAGATCATGGAGGCCTACGCCGTCCAGGCCATCGCGGTGGTAAAGGGCGCGGGGCTGGACCCTGCGCTGGTCAACCCGGGGGGCGGGGCACTGGCCCGGGGGCACCCGATTGGCGCGTCCGGCGCGATTCTGGCAGTGCGGCTGTTCCACGGGCTGCAGAGTGGCCGGGGCCTTGCCGCCATAGCCTCGGCCGGGGGGATCGGGACGGCGCTGCTGGTTGACTCGTCAGGCGCGTGACAACAGCGACGCCGGACGCATCCGTGCCAGGCTTTGCGTGATCAATCCGGCAACCACCGCCTTCAGCACATCCCCCGGCAGGAACGCCATGCCAAGGAAGGACGCCTCGGTCAGCGACAGGCCAAGGTTCAGGGCCATCCCGCTGATGCCGAACAGATAAAGCACCCCGATCCCACCGATGATCGACGCGGCGGTGGCGGCGGTTCCGGGGGAAAGCGTCGTCCGCTCCATGATCCAGCCAGCCGCAAAAGCCGCGATCGGGAAGCCGACAAGAAAGCCCACGGAAGGCCCGGCAAAGACGCCAAGCCCGCCACGCCCGCCCGACAACAGCGGCAGTCCTGCGGCGACAAGGGCCAGAAACAGCAGCACCGCAAGGGCGCCGCGCTTGGCACCCAGCACCGTCCCGCACAGCATGATGCCCAGCGATTGCGCGGTGATCGGCACGCCAGCGGCAAGGTCGATCCTCGGGATCAGTCCCAACACCGCGATCAGGGCGGCAAAAAGCGCGATATGGGTCAGATTGCGTTCCATGGGGTCCCCCGTTTCCCGCCCTTTAACCAGCCCCACCCCGGGCGCGCAAGGCCTCGGCGGCGCGGTCAGCGTCGTCCAGGGCGGCAAGGGTGGTGGGGACCAGCACCCGCCAGCGCGGGCGGCGGGGCGACCGGGCGGCCCAGGATTGGGTGATCTGACCCAAGCGGTCCAGCATGACGGGGATGAAGCGGATGACCAGCGCCATGGCGATGGCAAGGCGGCGGGGCGACAGGCCAAAGGCTTGCAGCGGTCGTGCAAGCGATTGAAAGACGCCGATCATGTCGGAAAGCCGTGTAGTCATGGTCACGAAATTGGCCAGCGCCACAGCGGTCAGCATCCGAAGCAGGATCGCCACACCTTGGGCAGGCTCGCCGGTCCACAGGTGCCACAGGCCGACGATCAGGACAAAGGGCCACAGCGGGCGCAGCAGGCGCAGACCGGTGGTGGCAAAGCTGGCACCGCCCGAAAGATAAAGCGCCCCTGTCGCAGCAGCAAAGACCGCCAGCGGCAGCGGAGAGGTCAGCGCAAAAAGCCCGGTAGTCGCCAGCGCCAACAGGCCCAGCTTAAGCCCGGCCGGCAGCCGATGCGCCCAGATCTCAACGGGTGAGGTCAGCGTCAGCATCGCGCTCTCCGATCCGTGCCATCTCGGCGGTAAAGGCGGGGAGGACGTCGGCGGGCAGGCCGTCGGCTGCGATGCGCCCACCCTCCAGCCACAAAACGCGGTCGGCAGCCGCGACGGCAGCCGGGTCATGGGTAATCGTCACCAGCCGCTGTGGCAGGTCGGCAAAGCGCCGGGCCAACCGCGCTTGGGTCGGCAGGTCAAGACCGGCGAGCGGTTCGTCCAGCAGGATCGTGCGCGGCTGCATCAGAAGCACGGCCTGCAGGCAAAGATAGTGCCGCTGGCCCTGCGAAAGGTTGGACACCGGTTCCTTCGCCCAATGCGCCCGGCCTTCCCTGGCCAAGGCCTGATGCACCCGTGCCAAGGCCTCAGCCTGAGACACTCCGCTCTGGATCAGGCCAAAGGCAAGCTCTTCCTCGACCGTGGGAAACAGGATCTGGTGATCGGGGTTCTGAAACAGGATGCCGATGGCAGCCAGCGCGGCCTTGCGGTCGGAATAGGGGTCAATGCCATCAAGTCGGACACTGCCTTGCTGCGGGGCAATCAGCCCGGCAATCAGGCGCAGAAGCGTGGTCTTGCCAGACCCGTTGCGCCCCAGAATGCCGATGCGCTGTTCGGTCAGGGTCAGGCTGATGCTGTCCAGCACCACGCGATCAGACAGGATCACCGTGGCGGCAGAAAGCGTGATGCCGGGGGTAGGGTCAGGCATGAGCGGCCTTGCAAGAACTGGCCGCCCTTCTAGCCTGCGGGCCCTGCGCTGGAAAGGGCCAGACGCCAAACGGGGCGGCATGGAGCCGCCCCGTCGTTCCGCGCGTGTTGTCCAGTTGGGTCGGCTGTGCCGCCCTCAGCAATCGGCGATGTATTGCTGGCCGTACTGGTCGCGATAGTAGCACTGCCCACGCGTCGGGGCCGGGCCAATCAAAGTGGCACCAGCCACCGCGCCCACGGCCGCGCCAATAAGGGCACCTTTGGTGCGGTCGCTGTCAGACGATACCGCCGCACCGACTGCCGCGCCGCCAAGGGCGCCCAGGGCTGCATTCTGCTCGGTCGTCTGGCAGGCGGCCAATGGCAGGGCGAGCAGGGGAAGGGTCAGGAAGTAACGGGTCATGATATGGCTCCATGCGGGGAATCCGCGAACAGGCGCAGATTACGGCAAAGATTAACCCTTCGCCATCATCTCATGCCTGACAGGCGGTGCCCTGCCATATGACAGTTTCATCGAAAAATGGCGGAACCACCGGCAAGTTTGCGCGTTAAGACAAGCGCGCGCGCTGGGTTCCCGGAGGGTTTTCGGGGCTCAAGGTGGGGTGCGCCACCAGGCCCGGATAACAGCCCGGAGGCCGAAAATTCGGCCCTCCGGGTTTCGTGCTCAGGAAGGTTCGGGATCAGGCCTGACGCGCAGCCGCGACCGAGGCTTCCAGAATCTCCATCGCCTCGGCGAAATGGGCATCGGGGATGGTGATGGGGGCAAGGAAGCGCACGACGTTGCCGTAGACGCCGCAGGTCAACAGGATCAGCCCGCGCTTCTGCGCCTCAAGCCGGACGCGGTTGGTGAAGCCAGCGTCGGGTTCCTTGGTGGACGGGTTGGCGAATTCGACCGCCACCATGAACCCCGGGCCGCGAATGTCGATGATTTCCGGCGCGGTAGCGCGAATCGCTTCCAGCCGCTGCTTGAGGCGGGACCCAAGTTCATTCGCGCGGGCGCAAAGGTCTTCCTCCTCGATCACGTCAAGCACGGCGTTGGCGGCGGCGATCCCAAGGGGGTTGCCGGCATAGGTGCCACCAAGCCCGCCGGGATTGGCCGCATCCATCAGATCGGCACGGCCCGTAACGGCAGCCAGCGGCAGGCCACCGGCAAGGCCCTTGGCCATGGTGGTCAGGTCGGCGGCAACGCCGTGGGCTTCCATCGCAAACAGGGCACCGGTGCGGGCAAAGCCGGTCTGCACCTCATCAGCGATCATCACGATGCCATGCTTGTCGCACAGGGTGCGGATCGCGCGGACAAGGTCGGTCGGCGCGGGGTAAAAGCCGCCTTCGCCCTGTACCGGCTCAAAGATGATCGCGGCGACGCGGGCGGGGTCGAGGTCGGCCTTGAAGAGCTTCTCCATCCCTTTCATCGCATCGGCGGTCGAAATCCCATGCGGGTCCATCGGGAAGGGGACGTGGAACACATCCGGCATCATCGCGCCGAAGCCCTTCTTGTAGGGCTCCACCTTGCCGGTCAGCGACATGCCCATGAAGGTCCGGCCATGAAACCCGCCGCCGAAGGCGATCACGGCATTGCGGCCCGTGGCGATGCGGGCAATCTTGACCGCGTTCTCACAAGCCTCGGCGCCGGTGGTCACGAAGATCGTCTTCTTCTTGAAATCGCCCGGCACCTTGTCGTTCAGCCGCTCCGCCAGCCGGATGTAGTTTTCATACGGCATCACCTGATGGCAGGTGTGGGTGAACTTGGTCATCTGGTTGGCCACCGCCGCCATCACCTTAGGGTGGCAATGCCCGGTGTTCACCACCGCGATCCCGGCGGCAAAGTCGATATAGCGGTTGCCCTCGATGTCCCACACTTCCGCGTTCAGGGCGCGATCTGCATAGATCTGGGTCATCATCCCCACCCCGCGCGAGATGGCATCGTCACGGCGCTTGGCGACTTCGGCGTTCAGCATGGTCTTCGCTCCCCTGGGCGACTCCGGGGCCTCGGAGTCTTTACGGCATTTGATCAAAAATCGAAGCCGGGTTCAATCCTTGATCACGCAGCGCCGGTGGAGAGTGCGGATGCCTCCGGCGGGAGTATTTGGCAAAGAAGCAAGCCCATATTCAGTCTTCATTAACCCTGCCGGGTGCAGGCTGAGAATCGTCAGGACGCAGGGTCAAGACGTGGGGTCGAACATGGCAGACGGTCAGCTGTTGCAATCAGGACATGGAATGTCGCTGGACACCCGGCTGGACGCCCTGCGCCTTGTCCGGTCCCGTCGGGTGGGGGCCGTGACCTATCACCGCCTGATGGCGGAACACGGATCCGCCCGCGCCGCCCTTGCCGCCCTGCCCGCCATCGCCCGCGCCGCGGGGGTGGAGGAGTATGAAGTGTGCCCCCTTGGCGTCGTCGAGGCTGAGATGCGGCAGGGCTCCAAGGCCGGTGCCAGGCTGCTGGTCCATGGCGACGCGGACTACCCCCATGCGCTGCTGTCCCTGGCCGACGCGCCCCCGGTCCTGTGGGCGCTCGGGGATGTCAGCCTGCTGAACCGGCCCGCGATCGGCATGGTGGGGGCGCGCAACGCCTCCTCCCTCGGGATGCGGATGGCGCGGCGGCTGGCGCAGGGGTTGGTGGCGGCGGGGTTTACCGTCGTATCGGGCATGGCGCGCGGCATTGATGGCGAAGCCCACGCCGCCGCCCTTGCGGAAGGCCCGGCCAGCACCGTGGCAGTGATGGCGGGTGGTGTTGATGTCATCTATCCCCCCGAAAACACCGCCCTCGCGGCCGAGATTGCGGCCAAGGGCTGCCGGATCAGCGAACAGCCCCCCGGGCTTGAACCGCAGGCGCGCCACTTTCCGCTGCGCAACCGGCTGGTGGCGGGCCTGGGTCGGGCGGTCATCGTGGTGGAAGCCGCGTCGAAGTCCGGCAGTCTGATCACGGCCCGCATGGCCCTTGACCAGGGGCGTGAGGTGATGGCCGTACCGGGCCACCCCTTTGACGCAAGGGCCGCTGGCTGCAACATGCTGATCCGCGATGGTGCCGTTCTGGTGCGCAGTCCAGCCGATGTGCTTGAGGCATTGGGCGTGTTAGGCCATGCCAGCCCCGAAATCCATGTGCCCATGGCTTCCCTGCCCGGTCCGGTGGCAAAGCAACGCCCGCTCAAGGAAACGGCGCTGTTGCACAACATGATCCTGTCCCGGCTTGGCCCAAGCCCGCTGGCCGAAGATCAGCTTCTGCGCGACCTTGCGATCACACCAGCGGAACTGGCGCCTGAGCTTTTGTCGTTGGAACTTGATGGCCGCATTGCCCGCCAACCCGGTGGTCTTCTGGCGCGGCTGGACTGAAGCACAGCGTCATCCTGACCAGCGAAGGGCTTCCGTCCGTCCCCCGGTTGACAAGACCTGCGCTTGTCCCACATGGTGCGCGGCCATTCGCTGGGCCTCGGGAGAGTTGGGATATCATGCCAGTCGTCGTCGTCGAATCCCCCGCCAAGGCCAAGACAATCAACAAGTATCTTGGTCCCGACTTCACCGTTCTGGCCTCCTACGGCCATGTCCGCGACCTGCCGGCCAAGGATGGCTCGGTCGATACCGAGGACGGCTTTGCCATGTTGTGGGAAGTCTCACCCGAAAGCCGCAAACATGTGAAGGCCATCGCCGAGGCGCTGAAAACCGATGACACCCTGATCCTTGCCACCGACCCTGACCGCGAGGGCGAGGCGATCAGCTGGCACCTGCAAGAGGCGCTCGCCTCCAGCCTGAAGAAGGGCAAGACGGTCGCCCGTGTGACCTTCAACGCCATCACCAAGGACGCGGTGACCGAGGCGATGAAGAACCCCCGCCAGGTCGATCAGCCGCTGGTCGACGCTTACCTCGCCCGCCGCGCGCTGGATTACCTTGTGGGCTTCACCCTGTCGCCGGTCCTTTGGCGCAAGCTGCCGGGGGCAAAATCGGCGGGCAGGGTGCAATCGGTCTGCCTGCGCCTGATCGTCGAGCGCGAGTTGGAGATCGAGGCGTTTCGCCCACAGGAATACTGGACGGTGAAGGCCCTGCTTCTGACCCCCCGCGGGCAGGAATATGAGGCGACCTTGACCATGCTTGGCGGCAAGAAGCTGTCAAAGTTCGATATCCCCACGGCTGAGGCGGCGGAACTGGCGGTCAAGGCCGTGTCCTCCCGCGCGCTGACCGTCTCGGCGGTCGAGGCAAAGCCCGCCACCCGCAACCCCTATCCGCCCTTCATGACCTCGACCCTGCAGCAAGAGGCCAGCCGCAAGCATGGCATGGGCGCAAAGCAATGCATGAACGCAGCACAGCGCCTGTATGAGGCCGGGCTGATCACCTACATGCGAACCGATGGCATCGACATGGCACCCGAAGCGGTGATGGCCGCGCGGGATGAAATCAAGCGCCGGTTTGGGGCGACCTATGTCCCCGACAGCCCACGCATGTACAAGAACAAGGCCAAGAACGCGCAGGAAGCGCATGAATGTATCCGGCCGACCGATATGGCTGCGGCCCCGGACAAGCTGCGTCTGGCCGATACCGACCAGAAGCGGCTTTACGATCTGATCTGGAAACGCACCATCGCCAGCCAGATGGCCGCCGCGCGGTTGGAGCGGACGACGGTTGATGTCGCGTCCGCCGACGGTCAGGTCAGCTTGCGCGCCAATGGCCAGGTGGTGCTGTTTGACGGCTTTCTGAAGATCTACGACGAAGGCCGGGATGAAGAAGGCGATGACGAAGGCCGCCTGCCGCAGATCATGGCCGGTGAGGGTGCCGAGAAACGCAGTGTCACGCCCGACCAGCATTTCACCCAAGCCCCGCCCCGCTATACCGAGGCGACGCTGGTCAAGCGGATGGAAGAACTCGGCATCGGCCGCCCCTCGACCTATGCGTCCGTCCTGACCACGATCCAGGACCGCGAATATGTCCGCAAGGACAAGAACCGCCTGATCCCCGAGGATAAGGGGCGCTTGGTGACGGCGTTCCTGACCAACTACTTCCGCAAGTATGTGGAGTATGATTTCACTGCGGATCTTGAGACGGAGCTTGATGACGTCTCGGCCGGGGATCGTGACTACAAGGATGTTCTCGCCCGGTTCTGGCGGGACTTTTCCGCTGCCGTCGCCGAAACCGCCGATTTGCGGATTGGCGAGGTTCTCACCAAGATCGACGACTTTCTGGCGCCGCACCTGTACCCCTTGCGGGCAGACGGCTCTGACCCGCGGCAATGCCAGGTCTGTGGCACCGGGCGGCTGCATCTGAAGACCTCGCGGTCTGGCGGGGCGTTCATCGGTTGCGGCAACTATCCCGAATGCCGCTATACCAGACCCATCTCTGGGGGTGAGGATGCCGGGGGCGTCGATGGCAAGGTGCTTGGGCAAGATGCCGACGGCAATCCCATCTCGCTGCGGGCGGGGCGGTTCGGGCCTTACGTCCAGCGCGGCGAGGCGACCGAGGCGCAGCCGAAACCCGACCGCGCCAGCCTGCCCAAGGGGTGGAGCGCGGATACGCTGACCCTTGAACGGGCGCTGGACCTGCTGTCGCTGCCCCGGATCATCGGCCCCCACCCCGAAACCGGTGAGCCGGTCGAGGCCGCGATCGGTCGCTATGGGCCCTATGTGAAGCATGGGGCGGTCTACGCCAACATCCCGGATGTCGAAGAGGTGTTCACCATCGGCATGAACCGCGCGATGGAAGTGCTGGCGCAGAAGGCTGCGGGGCGGCGTGGGGCGGCGGCGCCGGCGGGGCCGCTTAGGGTGTTGGGCGACCATCCCGATGGCGGTGAGGTGCAGGTGATGCCCGGCCGCTATGGGCCTTACGTCAAGTGGGGCAAGGTCAACGCCACCTTGCCGAAGGAGCTGACACCCGAGGCGGTGACGCTGGAGGAGGCGTTGGCGCTGGTGGCTGAGAAGGCGGGGAAGGGCGGCGGCAAGAAGAAGGCTGCGCCGAAGAAGGCGGCACCGAAGAAGGCTGTGGCGAAGAAGGCTGTGGCGAAGAAGGCTGCCCCGGCGAAGCCTGCGGCCAAGAAGCCTGCGGCGAAGAAGGTGGCGAAGGGCTAAGGGATGTCCCGGGCAGGGACACTGACCTCACCAAGCAAAATCAATGCCTTGGATGGTGCTGTTTACCAATGGTTAGGTTTTGTCCCAGCGGACGGCAGCAACGCTGCGTCCGTTTGGTAGGGACAATGGACCGGTTGCACAACGCACCGTGCAAAGCCCTGAACGGCCCGTCCCGCGCCTAAGGACCGACTCCGTCAGCCGTTGCGCGGGTTCAGCAAGCGGCCCATCACATCAGCGGCCCGGATCACGCCCAGCCGCTGCCCGCCCGCCGCCACGACCAGCAGGTCGGCGCCGTTGCGCAACGCCTCCATCACATGCTTTACGGGGGTTTCCGGGGTGACTTCGGGGCCGGAGCCTTCCCCGGCGGTCATCACGTCGCGGGCGGTCAGGACGCCGAGCGGGTTCATATGCGCTACGAATTCGGCGACGTAGTCGCTGACGGGATTGGCGATGATCTCGCGCGCGGTGCCGCATTGCACGATCCGCCCGCCTTCCATCAGCGCGATCCGGTTACCGATCTTGAACGCCTCATCAAGGTCATGGCTGACGAAAATGATCGTGCGTTTCAGCTTGGCTTGCAGGTCCAGAAGTTCATCCTGCAGCTTTGCCCGGATCAGGGGGTCCAACGCCGAAAACGGTTCGTCCATCAACAGGATCGGCGCTTCGGTCGCGAAAGCGCGGGCAAGGCCGACACGCTGCTGCATGCCGCCGGAAAGTTCGCCCACCTTGCGTTCGGCCCATTGGGTCAGGTTGACCAAGGTTAGCTGCGCATCGACCCGGGGTGCGCGTTCCGCGGGCGTAAGGCCCGCAAGTTCCAGGCCAAGGCCCACGTTTTCGCGGACTGTCCGCCAGGGCAGAAGGCCGAACTGCTGGAACACCATCGCCACGCGCCGTTGCCGGATGCGGCGCAGGGTGGCCGGATCGGCGTGGGTGACATCAATCAGCTTATTGCCGTCATCGACATGCACGGCGCCACGGCAGACAGGGTTCAGCCCATTCACCGCGCGCAGAAGGGTGGATTTGCCGGACCCGGAAAGGCCCATGAGGACAAGAATCTCGCCCTCGGCCACGTCAAGGGTGCAGTTGTGGACCCCGAGCACCTGACCGGTGGAGGTCTGAATATCGCCTCGGCTTTCGCCCATATCCATCAAGGGCAAGGCCCGGTCGGGGTGGTCGCCAAAGACGATGGAGACGTTGTCGAACCGGACGGCTGGGCCATTGGTCTGCGGATTTGTCATTTGCGCGTCACCCGAAGCATGCGGTCCAGTAGAATGGCGAGGGCGACGATCACGGTCCCAGCCTCAAACCCCTGGTCGGGGCGGACGCGGTTCAACGCCTCAACCACCGGAACACCAAGGCCCGCAGCCCCGACCCAAGCCGAGATCACGACCATGGAGAGCGAAAGCATGATGGTCTGGTTCAGGCCCGCCATGATCTGCGGGAAGGCGTAGGGAAGTTCCACTTTCCACAGCACTTGCCGCGGGGTGGCACCAAAGGCGGTTGCAGCCTCCAACAGCGCGGTGGGGGTGGTGGAGACGCCAAGATGGGTGAGGCGGATGGAGGTCGGGACCACGAAGATGATCGACGCGAACAGGGCGGGCACGACGCCAATGCCGAAGAGGATGACGAAGGGAATCAGATAGACCGGGGCGGGCAGGGTCTGCATCAGGTCAAGCACCGGCTGCATGGTCTGGTAGAGCCGGGGCCGGTGCGCGGCGGCAACGCCGATGGGCACGCCAAGCGTCATGCAGATCAGGCAGACGAAGGCGACGAGGCCCAAAGTCTCGGTCGTTTTTTCCCAGTAGCCTTGGTTGATGATGAAGAGAAAGCCGATCAGGACCACCAGCACCGGTTGCCAGCGCCGCTGGATCGCCCAAGTCAGCGCCATGAACAACGCCACGACGACAAGCGCGGGAGGCCATTGCAGGGCGGTCACCAGGCCTTCGATTGCAGCCTCGGTCGCATCGCCGAAATTGTTGAACGCGGCCCTGAAGTTCGCTTTCAACCAGTCAAAGACGATCTTTGCCGTGGCGCCGACCGGAATCTGCCATGCTGTCAGAAATTCCATGAATCCCTACCGCCCAGAAAGGACAGGGCCCCAGGTTTCCCCGGGGCCCCTTCGCATTACTGCAGAGCTGCCATGACGGCGGCCTTGGCGTCGCCACCGTCCTTGGTGGTCACCCCGTCCAGCCAGCCTTCCCAGGCGGCGGGATTGGCGGCAAGCCAGGTCTTGGCGGCCTCGGCCGGGTCGGTGCCGTCGTTCAGGATGGCGCCCATGATTTCATTCTCCATCGCAAGCGTGAAGGAGAGATTCTGCAGGAACTTGCCGGTGTTCGGGCATTCCGCGACATAGCCGGCGCGGGTGTTGGTTGCGACGATGGCACCGCCAAGGTTCGGGCCGAAGTAGTCGTCGCCGCCGGTCAGGTAGGTCATGTCGAAGTTGGCGTTCATCGGGTGGGGTTCCCAGCCGAGGAAGACAATGGGTTCGCCCGCCGCGTCCTTGTTGGCGACTTCGGCGAGCATCCCCTGTTCGGAGGATTCGACGATTTCAAAGCCATCAAGGCCGAAGGGGCCGCCGGCGATCATGTCCTGAATCAGGCGGTTGCCGTCGTTGCCGGGCTCAATCCCGTAGATCTTGCTGTCCAGCGCTTCGGCATGGGTGGCGATGTCGGCGAAATCCTTGATGCCAAGGGCTGCACCGGCGGCATTGGTGGCCAGCGTGTATTTCGCGCCTTCAAGGTTGGTGCGGACGGTGTCGACGGTGCCAGCCTCACGATAAGGGGCGATGTCGGCCTCCATCGTGGGCATCCAGTTGCCGAGGAAGACGTCGATGTCCCCCTCGGCCAAGCCGGTGTAGGTGACCGGGACGGCAAGAACCTTGGTCTCGGTCTCATACCCCAGGGCCTGAAGGACGAGGGTGGTGGCCGCGGTGGTGGCGGTGATGTCGGTCCAGCCGACATCCGAGAAGATGATGCTGTCGCAGCCTTCGGCAAAGGCAGAACCGGCGAGTGCGAAAGTGACGGCGGTGGTCAGGAGGGTTGTGCGGATGGACATAGGGCTCCCCGTTTTTTGTTGATTGACGAGTCAATAAACTTCGTGCTGATACGGTTTGGCAAGTAGTTTATAGGACCGCACCGATGCCGAAGCTTGGAATGGAGCCTATCCGCAAGGCAGCCTTGGTGAAAGCCACGATTGTCGAGATCGGGCGCATTGGATCGCTGGATGTGACTGTCAGCCAGATTGCCAAGCGGGCGGGGATGTCTTCCGCGCTGGCGCATCACTACTTCGGGTCGAAGGAGGAGATGTTCCTTGCGGCGATGCGGCATATCCTGACGCTTTACGGTGCCGAGGTGCGGGGCGCGCTGGCCGCGGTCAAGGGGGATGAAGGGCGGATCAAGGCGATCCTCTACGCGTCCTTCAGCCCCGGAAACTTTCGGCGCGAGGCGGTCAGCGCCTGGCTGAACTTCTGGGTGCTGGCGCAAAGCGTGCCCGAGGCCAAGCGCCTGCTGGCGATCTATCAGGGGCGGCTGAAATCGAACCTGACATCGGCCTTGCGCCCTTTGGCGGGGGCGCGCGCGCCGGCCATTGCCGAAAGCCTTGGGGCGATGATCGACGGGCTTTACCTGCGCGAGGTTCTGAAATCCGGGCCGCCGGACGGGGCGGCGGCGGTGGAGCTGGCGCTTCGGCTGCTTGAGGCGGAACTGCTGCGGGGGGCAGGGGATGCACGCTGACTATGTGATCGTGGGGGCCGGTTCGGGCGGGTCGGCGCTGGCCTACCGGCTGGCCGAGGCTGGCAAGCGCGTGATGGTGATCGAGCATGGCGGGTCTGATGCCGGGCCGTTCATCCAGATGCCGGGCGCGCTGTCCTACCCGATGAACATGGCGCTTTACGACTGGGGGTTTTCCACCGAACCCGAACCGCATCTGGGCGGCCGCATCCTTGCGACCCCGCGGGGCAAGGTGATTGGCGGGTCGTCCAGCATCAACGGGATGGTCTATGTCCGGGGCCATGCCCGCGACTATGACACCTGGGCCGAGATGGGGGCGGATGGCTGGGCCTATGCCGATGTGCTGCCCTATTTCAAGCGGATGGAACATTCGCATGGCGGGTCGGGGCCAGAGTTCCGGGGCACGGATGGTCCGCTGCACATCACCCGGGGCAGCCGCAGCAACCCGCTGTTTGATGCCTTCATCAAGGCTGGGGAACAGGCAGGTTATCCGGTCACTGCTGACTACAACGGCCAGCAGCAGGAAGGCTTTGGCCCGATGGAGGCGACGATCTGGAAAAGTCGGCGCTGGTCGGCGGCCAATGCCTATCTGAAACCTGCGGTGGCGGGGGGGAATGTGCAGGTCGTGCGCGGCTTTGCCCGCCGCGTCGTGATGGAGGGCAAGCGCGCTGTCGGCGTGGAGATCCAGCGCGGCAGTGACGTGCAGGTCATCCGCGCCGGGCGTGAGGTGATTCTTGCGGCGTCGTCGATCAACACACCGAAGCTGCTGATGCTGTCCGGCATCGGCCCGGCCGAGCATCTGCGCGAGCATGGGGTCGAGGTGATTGCGGATCGGCCCGGCGTGGGCGCGAACCTGCAGGACCATCTGGAAATCTACATGCAGTTTTCGGCCAGCCAGCCGATCACGCTGTTCAAGTACTGGAACCTTTGGGGCAAGGCTTGGGTGGGGGCCCAGTGGCTGTTCACCGGTAAGGGTCCGGGGGCATCGAACCAGTTCGAAGCTTGCGCCTTCATCCGGTCGAAGGCCGGGGTCGACTATCCCGACATCCAGTATCATTTCCTGCCGATTGCCGTGCGCTATGACGGCAAGGCGGTGGCATCGGGCCATGGCTTTCAGGCCCATGTCGGCCCGATGCGGTCAAAATCGCGCGGGTCGGTCACGCTGCGGTCCGGCAACCCAGCCGATTCGCCGGTCATCCGGTTCAACTACATGTCCCACCCCGAGGATTGGGAGGACTTCCGCAGCTGCATCCGCCTCACCCGGGAAGTCTTCGGGCAGGAGGCGTTCAAGCCTTACATCAAGGACGAATTGCAGCCCGGGCCTGCCGTGCAGACGGACGACCAGCTGGATGATTTCCTGCGCGAGCATGTGGAAAGCGCCTATCACCCCTGCGGTACGGCGCGGATGGGGCGGGCATCTGACCCGATGGCGGTGGTTGACCCCGAATGTCGGGTGATCGGCGTTGAAGGCTTGCGGGTGGCGGATTCGTCGGTCTTCCCGCAGGTGACGAATGGCAACCTGAATGCGCCGTCGATCATGGTTGGGGAAAAGGCGGCTGACCACATCCTTGGGCGCACGCCACTGCCGGCATCCAACCTTGAAGCCTGGGTCAATCCGAACTGGCGCACGGCGCAGCGCTAGACGGGTAAGCGTTAGTCGGGCCAGCGATAGCCGTCCAACCTTGATCCCTGTCAAGGTTGGGCGCTGGGCCTTCCGGTAGACTGCACCTGACAGTCAAAGGAGAGGCCCGATGTCCAACACACCGCACACGCTGCATGACGAATTTCCTGCCGATGCGCAGAAGATCAGCGCGTTGAAGGTTGCCAATGCGCATTTCGCCAAGCTTTTGGTGGATTATGACGCGGTGAACGACAAGATTCACCGGGCCGAAACCCGGTTGGATCTGCTGACCGATGCCGAGGAAGAAGTGCTGCGCAAATCCCGCCTTCAGTTGAAGGACCGGATTCAGGCAGCGCTGCAGAAGGGCTAGGCGATTTCGTAGGGCAGGATGTCCCGGGCGTTGGGGTTGATCCGCAGGCGGCCCTCCAGCGGCGGGACAGACCGTTGGTGGCAATTCGTCCGCTCGCAGATCCGGCAGGAAATGCCGATCGGTTCGAACCGGCCTTTCAGGTCCAGCCCGTCGGCATAGACCATCTGCGCGGCGTGCTGGACTTCGCACCCCAGACCAATGGCATAGCGGCGGACGGGGGCAAGGAAGGCCCCCGCCGGTTTCGACACATCACGGGCAAGGCACAGATAGCGCACCCCGTCCGGCGTTTCGGCCAGTTGGCGCAGGAACTGGCCCGGCGCTTCGAACGCGCGGTGGACGTTCCACAGCGGGCAAGCGCCGCCGAAACGGGCGAACTGCAACCGGGTGGAGGAGTGGCGCTTGGTGATCGTTCCGGCCTGATCGACGCGGACAAAGAAGAACGGGATGCCCTTGGCACCCGGGCGCTGCAGGGTGGACAGCCGGTGGCCGACCTGTTCGATGCTGGCACCGAAGATGTCGGCGAGGCGTTCCAGATCGTGCCGCACCTCTTGGGCGGCGGCCAGAAAGGCGCGGTAGGGGAGCAGGGCGGCCCCGGCAAAGTAGTTGGCCAGACCGATCTTGGCGATGTCGCGGGCTTCGGGCGTGGAAAAGCGGGCAAGGTCCAGCGTGGCTTCCAAGAGGTCGTTCTGGGTCAGAAGCGCCACCTGATGCAGCAGCTGGAACCGTTGTGACGGACCTGAGGCGCGGGCGGAGATATCGAGCCGCCGGGCATGGGGATCGTAGTGCCGCAAGGGCGCCTTGTCGGAATAGTGCAAACTGATGCCGGACCGGCGCAGCAAGTCCTGCGCGGCGGATTCGACCGTTTTCCCGTTGATGGCCGAGGCCGCGAAGTGTTCGGCGGCGCGGTCCATCGCATCAAGGTAATTGTCGCAATAGTGAAAGAAGTCCCGCACTTCCTCCCAGGCCGAGGGGCGGAGGCTGGCATCTTCACGCCCCAGCGCCTCATCCAGCGAGGCGAGGCGTTCATGTGTCTGGCGATAGGCGCGGTGGAGGTCAAGGAACGCGCGGGCCAGCGCCGGGGCGTTTGAGGCGGCCAGCCGCAGGTCGGCAACGGCGGGGGTCGGGGTGGTGAACACCGGGTCAGCCAGCGCCTCGCGCATGTCGGTGACAAGGCGCTCGCTTTCGCCCACGGTCAGTTCGGTCACGTCCAGCCCGAACTCTTGCGCCAGCGCCAGCACGACGGCGGCAGAGACCGGGCGGTGGTTGTTTTCCATCTGGTTGAGATAGGGCAGGGACACTGACAGCTTGTCGGCAAAGGCCTTTTGCGTCAGGCCAAGGCGTCCCCGGATCTCGCGCAGCTTCACGCCGGCATACAGTTTCTGCGTGGCCATTCCCGCCCCCCTTTGCAAAGCGAACCGTGGCTTTGCAAAGCCAGCGCGTCAACTATGGATTCAGGAGGCGCCGATCTGGCGGGCCCGGCGGATGACGAAGAGGATCGCGATGACCGAGGCGACAGAGGTGGTCAGCATCAGCAGGATCAGCGGCATCTCGCTGGACCCCGGGCCAAGCAACACGCCCGCGAGGGACGCCAGCGCCGCGCCCCCGCCGATCAGGATCGCCCCGCCAAGGCCCGAGGCGGTGCCGGCAAGCTCCGGCCGGACCGACAGCATCCCGGCATTGGCATTGGGCAGGCAGATGCCGTTGCCCATGCCCATGAACACGGTCAGGCTGAAGAATACCACCGGCCCCGACAGCCCCGCCAGCGTCAACAGGGCCAGCACGGCAAGGCCCACCGTGGTGACCAGTGTGCCGATCAGGATCATCCGGTTCATCCCGACCCGCACCGAGAACCGCCCGGCAAAGAAGTTGCCCGCCGCATAGCCGATGGCGGTCAGGGCAAAGAGCGCGCCAACCTCGGTCGAGGAGAGGCCGTAGACCTTGTCGCCGACATAGGGCGCGCCGCCGAGATAGGCGAAGAAGCAGCCCGACGCGAAGGCCGCCGCCAGCGTATAGCCCCAGAACCGGCGTGAGGTGAGAAGACCCGGATAGGTCCGCACCTGATCCATCAGGCTGACGCGGCGCAGGGTCGCCGTCTCGCCCAGGTCAGCCCAGACGAGCGCAAGGACACCCGCCCCCAGCACCAGAAGCAGGGCAAAGTTGGCGTGCCAGCCGTAAAGATCATCCAGCACCCCGCCGATGACCGGGCCGATCATGGGAACAAGGCTCATCCCCATGGTGACATAACCGATCATGCTGGCGGCTTGTGCATCGGCCACCATGTCCCGCACGATGGCGCGGCTGAGGACCATGCCCGAAGCGATGACCGCCTGTGCCATGCGGAAGATCAGGAAGACCGTTGCATTGGGGGCGAACAGCGTGCCGACCGTGGCGATCAGGAACAGGATCAGCGACACGATCAGCACCTTCCTGCGTCCGTAGCGATCAGAGATCGGGCCGATCACGATCTGCAACGCCGCCGAGAGCGCCAGATAGAGGGCCACCGATTGCTGCATCAACCCGTAGGGCACGCCGAAATAGGTGGCCATCCCGGGCAGAGACGGCAGGAAGATGTTCATGGTCAGGGCGGACAGCCCGGCCAGAAGGATCAGCGTGACGATCTTGGGCGGGGTTGTCCGGTCAAGGAAACGGGGGGTTTTCTGCATGCCTTTGGGCTACGCCTGCAACGCAGGTTTGTCTACCGCGCTGGCGCACAGGGCAGGGTGCGGAAAAGCTGCCCTTAGGCCCATTTGTGAAAGATGAAGAACGCCCCCGCCGCGATGAAGGCAAAGCCGACCAGATGGTTCCACATCAACGGCTCTTTCAGGTAAAACACGGAGAAGATTGCAAAGACGGACAGGGTGATGACCTCTTGAATCGTCTTCAGTTCGGCAGCGGAATAGTAGCCGTGGCCGATCCGGTTGGCGGGGACCATCAGGAGATACTCAAAGAACGCGATACCCCAGCTGATGAAGATCACCGTCACCAGCGCCGTCGTCTTGAATTTCAGATGGCCATACCAGGCGAAGGTCATGAAGACGTTCGACGCAAGCAGCAGGCCGATGGTGACAAGGGGCACGGGCAGGGTGGTCATGGGATCCTCACAGGGTTTTGCCTTGCATAAAGCCCCGGTGAGATCTGCGCCAGATTTTGCAGATTTGCGATTTGACAGCAGTGATGCGCAGAGAGTTTGCAAATTTTCTGTTTCGTGCTTCTCTGACACCCCCGCTTCGCCTAATCTGCCCGCCAAAGCCCTTGGGGGGAACCATGAAAGATATCCTGCACGAGCTTGAGGCTCGCCGCGCCACCGCCCGTGCCGGAGGCGGCGAAAAACGCGTTGCGGCCCAGCATGCCAAGGGCAAGCTGACCGCGCGGGAGCGGATCGAATTGCTGCTGGACGAAGGCAGCTTTGAAGAATTCGACATGTTTGTCGCCCACCGTTGCACCGATTTCGGGATGGAGGCCGAGCGCCCTGCAGGCGACGGCGTCGTCACCGGCTGGGGCACGGTCAACGGCCGGATGGTCTATGTCTTTGCGCAGGATTTCACCGTGTTCGGCGGGTCCGTGTCGGAAACCCATGGCGCGAAGATCTGCAAGATCATGGACATGGCGATCCAGAATGGCGCCCCCGTGATCGGGATCAACGACAGCGGCGGCGCGCGGATTCAGGAAGGCGTGGGGTCGCTTGCCGCCTATGGTGAGGTGTTCCAGCGCAACGTGATGGCCTCGGGCGTGGTCCCCCAGATCAGCCTGATCATGGGGCCCTGCGCCGGGGGGGCGGTCTATTCGCCCGCGATGACCGACTTCATCTTCATGGTGAAGGACAGTTCCTACATGTTCGTCACCGGGCCGGATGTGGTGAAGACGGTCACGAATGAACATGTGACGGCTGAGGAGTTGGGCGGCGCGGCGACCCACACCCGCAAATCCTCGGTGGCGGATGGCGCGTTTGAAAACGATGTCGAGGCGCTGGCCGAAACCCGCCGGCTGATCGACTTTCTGCCGCTCAACAACCGCGAGAAGGCCCCGGTTCGCCCGTTCTTCGACGATCCGGCGCGGGTCGAGCCCAGCCTTGACACGCTGGTGCCGGACAACCCGAACCAGCCCTATGACATGAAGGAACTGATCAGCAAGATCGCGGATGAGGGGGACTTTTTCGAAATCCAGGCGGCCTTTGCCGGGAATATCATCACTGGCTTCATTCGGCTGGAGGGCCAGTCGGTTGGCGTGGTTGCGAACCAGCCGATGGTCTTGGCGGGCTGCCTTGACATTGATGCAAGCCGCAAGGCCGCGCGCTTTGTCCGGTTTTGCGACGCGTTCGAGATCCCGATCCTGACGCTGGTTGACGTCCCAGGGTTCCTGCCGGGGACGGGGCAGGAATATGGTGGTGTCATCAAGCACGGGGCCAAGCTGTTGTTCGCCTATGCCGAGGCGACGGTGCCGAAAGTGACGGTGCTGACCCGCAAGACCTATGGCGGGGCCTATGTCGTGATGTCGTCCAAGCATCTGCGGGGCGATTTCAACTATGCTTGGCCCACGGCCGAAGTGGCGGTGATGGGGGCCAAGGGCGCGGTCGAGATCCTGTATCGCAGCGAGCTTGGCGATGCCGACAAGATCGCCGCCCGGGTGAAGGACTATGAGGACCGTTTTGCCAATCCCTTTGTCGCCGCCGAAAAGGGCTTTATCGACGAGGTGATCATGCCCCATTCCACCCGCCGCCGGGTTGCCCGCGCCTTTGCCTCACTTCGGGGGAAGAAGCTGGCCAACCCTTGGAAAAAACACGATAATATCCCTCTATAGGCCCCATGTCAGTCCTCCATCGCCTTTCCATCGCGACACTGTTCACGGTTCTTGCCGCGGCAGGCGGCTGCGACGAGGCTGAGCCTTCGGCGGATGCGATCCCGGTCCCTTCGGGGCGGGAGGTGCGGTTGATTGAAGTGGTGACAAACGTGCCCGGCCCTGACGGCGCGACGGCGCGGTTTCGGTTTCTGGCACCCGGATTGACCGAGGCGGACATCCCGGCATCAGCCGATGACATGCAGGCCCTGTGCGACACCTATGCGCTGGCCCGGATCGACGGGATGGTGCCGGAGCCGCAGCAGATCATCATCTCGCTTGCCGGGGAGGACGTGCCGTTTGGCGAGGCTGCGCCCGACGTCGTGCAGTTCTTCGAGGCGTTCGAAGTGACCGATGGCACCTGCATTCTGGCGGCGTTCTGATGCGGGGCGCGGGGTCAATTTTTCCGACTGGTCAGGCCATGGGCGCTGATGTAGGAACACAACAGGTCGAGACCTTGGTTCACCGCCTGTGTGCTTCCTTGCCCGGTTCGGGTAATGTTGGCGCAGGCCGAATTCTGGCGGCCAGAAACGCGGATCGGGGGCTGGTGCACGCAGGTGCCGAAAAAGCGCCCCAAGAAAGATGGAGTAGAGGATGTCGAAGAGCGGACGTATCATTCTGGTTCTCGCTATGGGCGCTGCCCTGGCTGCTTGCGCCAAGAAAGAAGAAGAAGTCATGGTCGAGCCGATCACTGTCGAGCCGACCGAAACCGGCAAGTACAAATAATTCGGCGCGGGCCTGTCGGCGTTCGCTGACAGGGCCCGCACCCCACCTGATCCCGGCCAGCGCAAATGGCGCTGAGACGCTCGATCGCCCAAAGATCCCTTTTTTCCGCAGATTTGCAGCCCTATGGGCTATCGCGTTGTTTTCGCTTATCGGTCCGTCCGGTCGACATGGCAAAGGACAGGACAGATGCTGAAGCACCGCGGATTTCCCGGCAGGCTTACCGGAACCGACTTTCAGTTCACCATTCGCCGGGCCAACAAGAAGGATGGCCCGACAAAGCTGATCGCGCGCGAACGGTACAAGGACCGCAAGCATGTGGATCGGCTGGCCGACGCGGCCTTCATGGGCGCGCTTTGGCAGCACTTCGGCGAAGAGCCGTTCGAGCGTGGCAATCTGGATGCCGGCCGGCTGTCCTGGCTGTTCGGGCGCGAGGTTGTGCCCGCCGAAGACCCGTTCAACCCGTCCAGCTATGACGCGCTGTTGCGCATCGATCGCCGCCGCGCCGAGGCCGCCTTCCCGGAGGTTTTCGCCCCCGACGCGCCCCGGATCGAGGCGGACGACTGGGAAGACGAGGACGAATAGGCATGAACGCGCCAACCGCCCATGTCATCTGGCAAGCTTTCGCTCAGGACGCAGCGCTCGTTTCTGATGTGTTTGCAATGCATGGAGCGGCGCGGCATTGTTTCAAGGTCGGCCAAGGTGAGCATAGCTGCAGCCGGCGCAATTACAGTAATACCCCTACCCCTTCCCTGCGGTCCGGCCCGTCCCAGGCCGGACCGTTCCCTTTCGCAGCGCGCGGTGCCGACTGCGTGCGCGGTGTGAAATTCTGCTTTGAAATTGCGGATATTGCGGTAGAATCCGCCGCAATAACAACAAACCATCGAGGCAGTCATCCATGCGCAAGTCGCTTATCCTTTTCGCACTTCTCTCAACGCCGCTGGCCGGCTGCATGCAGGACCCCACGTCGCGCGGGCTTGCGGGTGCCGCTGCGGGCGCCGTCATCGCCGATGCCACCAAGAGTGACATGCTTACCGGCGCCGTCATCGGCGGCCTTGCAGGCGTTGCGTCCTGCGGCATCGAACTTGGCCTGCCGCCCTGTAACTCGGGCTACTGATCTCGCCGCCTTCGGGCGGTTTCTACCAACCGCAAGGACCATCCGGGCCAATCGCCCGGGTGGTCCTTTGCTTTTGCGCGTCTGAAGGGGAAACCGATGTTCAAGAAGATCCTGATCGCCAACCGGGGCGAGATTGCCTGCCGGGTGATCAAGACGGCGCGCAAGATGGGCATCAAGACCGTCGCGGTCTATTCCGACGCGGATCGGCACGCGCTTCACGTCAAGATGGCGGATGAGGCGGTGCATATCGGCCCGTCCCCCGCCGCACAGTCCTATATCGTGATCGACAAGATCATGGCCGCGATCAAGGCGACCGGGGCCGAGGCGGTGCATCCCGGCTATGGGTTCCTGAGCGAAAACATGAACTTCGCCGCAGCGCTGGAGGCGGCGGGCGTGGTCTTCATCGGCCCGCCATCCCCTGCCATCGAAGCCATGGGCGACAAGATCACGTCGAAGAAGCTGGCCATGGAGGCGGGGGTGTCCACCGTGCCCGGCCATATGGGCCTGATCGCCGACGCGGATGAGGCGGTGAAGATTGCCACCCAGATCGGCTATCCGGTGATGATCAAGGCCAGTGCGGGCGGTGGCGGCAAGGGCATGCGCATCGCCTTTGACGATGCCGAGGCGCGCGAGGGTTTCCAGTCGTCAAAGAACGAGGCGGCGGCGAGTTTCGGCGACGACCGCATCTTCATCGAGAAATTCGTGACACAACCCCGCCACATCGAAATTCAGGTGCTGGCCGACAAGCACGGCAACACCGTCTATCTGCACGAACGCGAATGCAGCATCCAGCGCCGGAACCAGAAGGTCATTGAAGAGGCCCCCAGCCCCTTTCTTGACCCCGAAACCCGCAAGGCGATGGGCGAACAGGCTTGCGCCCTTGCCCGGGCCGTGGGCTACACCAGTGCGGGGACGGTGGAATTCATCGTCGACGGCAGCCGGAATTTCTATTTTCTGGAAATGAACACCCGGTTGCAGGTCGAACACCCGGTGACCGAGTTGATTACCGGCGTCGATCTGGTCGAACAGATGATCCGCGTGGCCTATGGCGAGGCTCTGCCGTTCCGTCAGGAAGACCTGAAGATCAACGGCTGGGCGATGGAATCCCGGCTTTACGCCGAAGACCCCTACCGCAACTTCCTGCCATCTATCGGCCGTCTGACTCGCTACCGCCCGCCCGTCGAAGGGGCCACGGCCACCGGCATTGTCCGCAACGATACCGGCGTCTTCGAAGGCGGTGAGATCAGCATGTTCTACGATCCGATGATCGCCAAGCTGTGCACCTGGGCCCCGACCCGCGCCGCCGCGATTGACGAGATGCGTCTGGCCTTGGACACGTTCGAGGTGGAGGGCATCGGCCACAACCTGCCCTTCGTCGGCGCGGTGATGGACCATCCGCGCTTTCAATCCGGCAACATCACGACGGCCTTCATCGCCGAGGAATATCCCGACGGCTTCAAGGGGGCGACGCTGGACGGCGACACGCTGCGCCGTGTGGCAGCGGCCGCCGCCGCGATGAACCGGGTGGCCGAGATCCGGCGCACGCGAATTTCCGGCACGATGGACAACCACGAACGCCGCGTCGGTGACGCCTGGGTGGTCAGCCTGCAAGGCACGGAGCACCCGGTGACGGTCGCCGCCGATCCTGACGGGTCAACGGTGACCTTCGCGGATGGCGCTGCGTTGCGCGTCGCATCAGACTGGACACCGGGCCAACCGCTGGCCCGGCTGACCGTGGACGGCCAGCCCATCGCGATCAAGGTTGCGAAGATCCCCATGGGGTTCCGGATGCGCCTGCGTGGAGCTGACCTTAAGGTCCACGTTCGCACCCCGCGCCAGCACGCCTTGGCCGGCCTGATGCTGGAAAAGGCGGCGCCGGATACGTCGAAGTACCTCTTGTGCCCGATGCCCGGCCTGATCGTGCGGATCAACGTCGAAGCGGGGGACGAAGTGCAGGAAGGTCAGGCGCTGGCCACGGTGGAGGCGATGAAGATGGAGAACATCCTGAAGGCCGAACGCACCGGCGTGGTCAAGGCCGTCCGCGCGAGTGCGGGTGCCAGCCTGCGGGTTGACGACATCATTCTGGAATTTGAGTGATGTCAGCGCCCTGCCGGGTTCCGTTCCAGCACTTCCTGCCGACGCAGGGGCAGCTTGTCGATGGCGGCGGTAATCTCACGCACGGTCCAGGGGTTGGGCTTGCGGATGACGGGGCGCAGGTCCTTGTCCATGATGACCAGCGAAAACCCGCGCGGCCGCAGTTTGTGGCGCCATTCGCTGTCCGCTTCGGGGTGGGTGTCGGTGACAAGGAGGACGTCGCGTTCTTCAAGGTCAGGGTAGGCGCGGGCCAGCAGGTCCATCTGCCGGATGAAACTGGGGTCATTGGGGCTGTCGGCGAAGACGACGACGGGTCGCTTGACGAATTTCTGTTCGTCAAACACGACATCGGCCGCAGAAACCGGTCCGAAGACCGGCGTTTCGACCGGGCTGTCCTGGGCCACTGCGGCCAAGGGCAGAAGGGCTGCGAAAACAAGCGCGTGCAAGGGTCTCATCTGGCCTCTCTTTCCTTTCGATATAGGCGCACGACGGCAATTTCAAAAGGGACGATGCGACGCATCGGTCAGGGAACAGCATGAGCGATGATCTGAAAGCCTGGGAAGCCTTGGCCGCGAAAGACCTGAAGGGGGCCGGGCCGGACAGCCTGACCTGGAACACGCTGGAGGGGATCGCCGTCAAACCGCTGTATACGGCGGCTGACACGGCGGGTCTGGCCCATATGGACAGCCTGCCCGGGCTGGCCCCGTTCACCCGGGGCGTGCGGGCGACGATGTACGCGGGCCGCCCGTGGACCATCCGGCAATACGCGGGGTTCTCGACCGCCGAGGCATCAAACGCCTTCTACCGCAACGCGCTTGCGGGGGGGCAGCAGGGCGTGTCGGTGGCCTTCGATCTGGCCACGCACCGGGGCTATGACAGCGACCACCCGCGCGTGGTGGGCGATGTCGGCAAGGCCGGGGTGGCGATTGACAGCGTGGAGGACATGAAGATCCTGTTCGACGGCATCCCGCTGGACAAGATCAGCGTGTCGATGACGATGAACGGCGCGGTGATCCCGGTTCTGGCCAGTTTCATCGTCGCGGGTGAGGAGCAGGGCGTCCCCCGTGCAGCGCTTTCGGGGACGATCCAGAATGACATCCTGAAAGAGTTCATGGTGCGGAACACCTATATCTATCCGCCGGAACCCAGCATGCGGATCGTCGCGGATATCATCGAATACACCGCCAAGGAGATGCCGAAGTTCAACTCGATCTCGATCTCGGGCTATCACATGCAGGAGGCCGGGGCGAACCTGGTGCAGGAACTGGCCTTCACCCTTGCCGATGGGCGCGAATATGTGAAGACCGCCATCGCACGTGGGATGGATGTGGATGATTTCGCCGGGCGGCTGAGTTTCTTCTTTGCCATCGGGATGAATTTCTTCATGGAAACCGCCAAGCTGCGCGCCGCGCGGATGCTATGGCACCGGATCATGGCCGAGTTTGGGGCGAAGAAGCCGGTATCCTTGATGCTGCGCACGCATTGCCAGACCTCGGGCGTGTCGTTGCAGGAGCAGGACCCCTACAACAACGTTGTCCGCACGGCCTATGAGGCGATGGCGGCGGTGCTGGGTGGCACGCAAAGCCTGCATACCAATGCCCTGGACGAGGCGATTGCGCTGCCGTCCGACTTCGCGGCGCGGATTGCGCGGAACACACAGTTGATCCTGCAGGAAGAAACCGGCGTCACCCGGGTGATCGACCCGCTGGCTGGCAGCTATTACGTCGAAAGCCTGACCGACCAGATGGCACAAGAGGCGTGGAAGATCATCGAAGAGGTCGAGGCGATGGGCGGCATGACCAAGGCCGTCGCCACCGGCATGCCCAAGCTGCGGATCGAAGAGTCAGCGGCCAAGCGGCAGGCGATGATCGACCGGGGGGATGAGGTGATCGTCGGCGTCAACAAGTACCGGCTGGAGAAAGAGGACGCGATCAGCATCCGCGACATCGACAACGTCGCGGTGCGTGAGGCGCAGGTGGCGAAACTGGCCACCATCCGCGCCAGCCGCGACCCTGCACGGGTTGAGGCGGCTTTGGCCGAAGTGACCCGCCGCGCCGGCCACAGCGGCAACCTGCTGGAGGCTGCCGTCGATGCGGCACGGGCGCGCGCAACTGAGGGAGAAATCAGCATGGCTATGGAAAAGGTCTTTGGCCGCCACCGGGCCGAGGTGAAAACGCTCGCCGGGGTCTATGGCGCCGCTTACGAGGGCGACGCGGGGTTTGAGGCGATCCAGAAGGATGTCGAGGCTTTCGCGGAAGAGGAAGGCCGCCGCCCCCGGATGCTGGTGGTGAAGATGGGACAGGACGGCCATGACCGCGGTGCCAAGGTCATTGCCACCGCCTTTGCGGACATCGGGTTTGATGTCGACGTGGGCCCCCTGTTCCAGACCCCGGAAGAGGCCGCGCAGGATGCGATCGACAATGATGTGCATGTGATCGGGATTTCATCGCAGGCCGCCGGCCACAAGACGCTTGCGCCAAAACTGGTCGAGGCGCTGAAGGCGGCGGGTGCCGGGGATATTCTGGTCATCTGTGGCGGGGTCATTCCACAACAGGATTACGAGTTTCTGTATGACGCTGGGGTCAAGGCGATCTTTGGGCCCGGAACCAACATTCCGGCGGCGGCGAAGGACATTCTTGAACTGATCCGGAAGGCCCGAGGCTAACGGCCAGCCGGCGCGCCTTCGGCGTCCAAGGGAACCGCACGGGCGAAGAAGCCGATGCAATCATATTTGCGTTCGGGGGGCGCAAAGGTCGATTGCGCCAAGAGCCGAAGGGAATTGGACCACGTTCGCCGTGGGCGGCGGCCTGCCGCCCCGCGTTCGGTCAACATGTCATGGATCTGGTTTTCCCAGGCCCGCCAGTTGCCGCCGAAGTGTCTGGTATAGCCGTGATAATTCCAGCCGATCACGTCCAGGCCAGTCTGGGCGCAAAGCCGGGCGAGCGAGTCCTTGGTGAAGAAATGCAGGTGTCGCGGCACATCCAGCATTTCCGAAATCGCGGCATGCGTCTGGAAGTAGATCGAACCGCAGTTCGGCACTTCGCAATAGAACAGACCGCTTGGCCCAAGCAGGCTGCGGACATTGCGCAAAGCCGCCTTCGGGTCACGGCAATGTTCAAGCACATGCGACAGGATGACCATGTCAAACTGCCGGTTCTGCACGTCTGCCGGAAGGTCTTCTGCAGTGCCCGCCAGCACCTGCAGCCCCTTGAGGGCGGCTTCCTGACGGGCAAGCGGGTCAGGATCGACGCCAACCAGCGTCCGCTCACCGCCAGAAAATCCGGCAAGAAAGTCGCCGCACCCGCAGCCGATGTCCAGAATGGACGTGGCGTCCGGGTGCCGGGCCAAAAGCCTTTGGGCATTCATCAGCTGGCCCTGATCACGCAGATAGGCAAGTTTGATCAGGACGCGGTCGGCAATGCCGGGTGCTAGGAGGGGGAAATGTGATTTTCCATGGGTGTAATACTCCGGCAGATCATAGCTTGCCAAAAGCTCCTCATCTGTCGGCATTTGCCGCATGGTTCCAACAGAACACGGGGCGCACCACACCAAACTGCCCGTGTCGATCGGCGTGCGCCGCTTGACGTCTATCGGGATTTTCAGCCACGACCGAAGCTGCGACGCGGGCGTAGCGCAGAGAGGACAGCTGCTTTCGTCAATCTGCAAGGACCACCCCTCTTCCTTACTCGACCTGGTGCGACCGGACCTGGTGCAAGACTGCTTGGATAACTTTGCCGTTGCCGCGGTGCGCTAGGATCATCAGGAAAAACCCGAAAGACAACAAGTTTGCACAGCCGGGTGATCGCATGGCGCATCGGCCGATGCGATCAAAGGTCGATCTCGCCGTTCGGACCGGGGGCAAATTCGGGCTTTGGCACCAAGGGCGCGTTGCGACGGATGATGATATCGCCGTTCGGCAACATCACCGGGGCGTCGTAGTTCTTGAAATCGTCGATCAGGGCGATCAGCTGGCGCAGTTTCGGGCCGACCTCTTCCCCAAGCCCTTCCAGAGCGGGGCCGATTTCGGTCAGGGCCTTTTCCATCTCATCTATGGCAGGCTCCATCTCGCTTAGCAGTCCGCGCAGGACCAGCTTGGCGCCTTCTTCCATCAGGCTGAAGCCTTCATCCTCCTCTGCCGGGGGGGCAGGGGTGGGGGCCGTGTCCTGCGCAAAGGCAGGGGCGGCGACGAGGCAAAGGGCAAGGGCGAGTTTCATATCGTCAATATGGGGGCTGGTGCCCTGCATTTCAAATGACAACTGGCAGGTCCAGTGTGACCGGGAAATGATCGGACGCTTGCAACAAGGCTTCGCTCAGTTCCGGGACGGCGGTCACGCGGGGGTCATTGAACGGGTGCCAGATGCGCCAGTCCGGCGATCGTGCTGTCAAGTCAGGCGAGACCATGATGAAATCGAGCAGGGCCTCGAAGAACCGCTTTTGCGGGGCGAGGTAGAAGCGGGCGGTGGTTGGGGCAAGTCCCACCTTGCTTTGCAGGGCCATCGCGGCATGCGGGTCGGTCAGTTGCAGAGCCGGATCGGGCGTGGTGCCAAGCACGATTTCCACCCCGGAATGACCGAAGAGCTTTTCGAATTCGTCGATCCCGGGGCCATCGTTGAAGTCGCCCATCACCACGAGGCTTTCGCCCGCGGCAAGATGCGCCTCGACGCGCTGGCGCAGCCACAGGCATTGCGCAAGCTGCTTGCGGCGGTTCTGGATCGACAGGCGAATCTGCGCCTCGCGTCCCACGGCACCGTAGGGGTTTTTCGATTTGGCATGGACCCCGATCAGGCGCAGTGCGGCCCCTTCTGCGGTCTTGACGGCAAGTTCCAGCGGGGGCTTTGAAAATCGGATGCTTTCGAAAACCATGTCGGCGTCAAGATCATAGCGGAACGTGCCATCAAAGCGCGGCGCGTCGGTGGAACCGTGGGTGGTTGAGGCTGCGCCTTGGGGGTCATGGTGCACTGTCAGCCGGTCCGGGTCGTACAGGCAGGCGATTTCCTGTTCGGTTTCCGAGGGAAACCCGATGATCGCCTTGCGGGCCCGCAGGCCAAACGTCCGGGCAAAATGTTCCAGCGCCTTGACGGTCGAGCGGCGACCGTTGGTGTCTGGTGCCTCGATCACCATCACCAGATCGGCGTCCAGCGCAGAGAAGACGATCCCCAACGCGCCCAGTTGTTCGGCCCGGCTGATCTTGTAGCGGGCGGAGGGGCGGTCATCGGCCAGAAGTCGGCCCCGGTCATCAAAGAGGTTGTTGAACCATTCAACATTGTAGGTCGCCAACCGAAGCGGGCGCGGCGCGGTCACGCGGCTTCCTTGGTCGAGATTTCGCGCCAGGCTTCGTTGATCAACTGCATCCGGCGTTCTGCCAGCTTCATCGCCTCGGGCGGGACGCCGCGGGCCTGCATCACATCAGGGTGGGTGTCGCGCACAAGGTCTTTCCACGCCTTGCGCGCGGCTTCCTTGCTGGCATCGCGCGGCAGGCCGAGGACGTCATAAGGATCGCGCGGTGCGCCTTCGACCAGTCGTGACCGGACGATGCGGAAACAGGCTTCGTCCAGACCGAATTCGTCGGCCACATGGGCAAGGAACGCATCTTCGCCCGCGTGATAGGACCCGTCGGCGATGGCGATCTGAAACAGCGCCTCAAGGATATCGACCAGAACGTGGTGATCGTCGGCGCAGATGCGCTGGCCTTCGGGGTTGAACAGCCGGGCAATCTTGCGGGCGTAGGCGTCAAATCCCGCGATGTCCTGCCGTGCAAGGTCGAAGACATGGGCGGCATGAGCCTCTTCGCCTTCGGGGAAGGTGAAGATGCGGCGGAAGGCGGTCACCTCGTCGCGCGTGACGGTGCCATCGGCCTTGGCCATCTTGGCACCCAGTGCGAGTACGGCGATGGTAAAGCCGACCGACTGTTCGGGGGCAGGCGCGCGCAGCAGCCGGTCAAAGACAACAGACAGCGGTTCACCCTTGGCAAGGGCGGACAAGGCTTCGGCGATGCGGGTCCAGATCGACATGATGCTGCAAGCTTACCTGCGCCGGGGGCAGATGTCAGAGGAATTTCTGCATCAGCACAAGGTCGATGAAGCGGCCGAACTTGAAGCCAGCCTCGGGGATGGTCGCGATATGGGCAAAGCCCATGGCGGCGTGGAAGGCGCGGCCTTCGCTGTTCTCGCCCGAGACGCCGCCGATCATCTGATGCGCCCCTGCCGCCGCTGCATGGGCGCAGACGGCGTTGATCAGCCCGCGCCCGGCCCCCTTGCCCCGCGCATCGGGTGCGAGCAGGATCGAGTGTTCCATGCAGGTGGCATAACCCACCCCGCCGCGAAACTGTGCGTAGCTGGCAAAGCCCAGCAGGTCGCCGTCCGTCGCCACAAAGGTTGCATGGCCAAGCGAGTTTCGATCCTCGATCATCCGCTCGACGTCCAGGGCGGACTTTTCGGCGGCGTTGAAGGTAACGGGCGTGTCGCGGATGTAGGGGTTCCAGAGGGTGGCGATTGCTGCAGCGTCCGCCGCAGTTGCAAGGCGGATCAGCATAGTTCGCGTGGACCTTCCGGTGTATCGATGGTGGCGCGAAGGGCCACGACCGGCCCGTCAAGGATCACGACGCGGGGGTCCTGCAGCCGCCCGGCCAGCGCCTTGCGCAAGGCGGCGGACTGTGGGTGCGCAATCTCCAGCCGCGAAAGCCTTAGCCCGGTGTCGGGCAGGGCGCGGGCTGGATGCGCGGTTCCTTCCCAGCGGATCAGCGCAGGGCAGGCACCGTCAAAGGGCAGTCGCCCATCCTCGGGCACGGCCATCTGCCAGCGATAATCCCCGCGCTGCAGCGCGATGGGAGTGCCGATGCCTTGTGGCCCCTGCGCCACTTCGGCCGCAAGATCATCACAGGCCGCCACCCAATTGGAAAGGCGCGGTGGTCCGCGGAAACTGTCCATGTCGAACCACCGGGGGCGGGTCGGGGCCGGGGCCTCAGGGTCGATCGCGATCACCTCAAGATAGAGGTCGCCAAGCCCCAGCAGCCGGTTGTGGGTGGCCATCAAGGGGTGCTTGCCCCCGCCCGCCATCGGCACGCCAAGCAGGCTTTCCACGGCGGCCACGCCGTCTTCCAGCCGCCCGGCGACGATTGCGAGATGATCAAGCCGCAGCATCAGGTGGCCCGGGTGACGCGGGTTTCGGCCTTCAGCGACAGCGCCAGCGACTGAAACCGCGCTTGCGCCACCTCGCCGAACAGGCCGTCACCGGCGGGGGTCAGCTCCAGCTCCAGCTGGCGTTTCTTTGGATGCCAGATCAGCCGCCCCGCCTTGGCGGGATCGCCGACCGAAAACATCGCCCCGAACCGCATGGCCTTGCCCAGCACCTCAGCGGCCTGAATTTCGTCTTCGCTGAGCAGGCGGAACATCGGTTCCAAGCGCGAGCCGGAGCGGCTGTTCTTGTAGCGGTGCAGTAGGGCCAGCCCAAGGAACACCCGGCCGGGATGGTCCAGCCCGCCAAGGTTGGCCCGGGTGGCATTGTCAAAGCAGGCCTCGGCCCGGAAATCGGGGTGGGCGCGCCATGTCGTGTCGTGCAGCAGGCAGGCGGCCTTCATCAGGCGCAGTTTCGCCTTGTCGGCATCCGGGAACAGGGGCAGCAGGAAATCGTACAGCTTCTTGCCAAAGCCCGGGATGCGGGCCTGCACCACTTCGGCCATCCGCGCCGCTTCGATCAGCGGGTCGCGGGCCCGCAGTTTTTCCGGCATGTGTTCGTAGAGGAGTCCTTCCCGTATCCCATAGGCCGACACATCGATTTCCGACGGCTTGAACTGCTCCAGCAGCTCGCGCAGGACTTCGCAGGCCAGAGGGACCAGTTCCATCCGTTCGGCGCTGGTCCCGGTCCGGCCCCGCAGCACGGCAAGATCGGCCCCTGCCAGCCAGTCCAGCGTGTCATCCAGCCCCTTGGGTGTCATCCGGTATTCGTGTAGCACGGTCAGCGGATAATTCCGTCGCTCCATATCCAGCCGGGCCACGACCCGCCAACTGCCGCCGACCAGATAGATCCGTTCACCGCTGGACTTTAGCACCGCTTGCACGTCGCGCAGCACCTTGCCGATATGGTCGCGGCGTTTCTTCGGGTCGGATGAGATTTGTTGCAAGCGGAACGGGCCCAGTGGGGTGGAAACGCGTTTGCCCACCTTGCCGTCGCCGATCCGGGCCAGTTCCATGGAGTTGCCGCCGATGTCGCAGACAATGCCCTTGGCGTCCGGCCAGCCCAGAAGCACCCCTTGCGCGGACAGCCGGGCTTCTTCATCGCCGTCGATGACATGCAGGCGCAGGCCGGTTTCGCGCAGAACATCGGCCTGGAATTCGGGCCCGTCGGTCGCCTCACGCGTGGCGGCGGTGGCCACGACGGTGAGGGGAGAGATCTTCATCCCCTCGGCCAGCAGGGCGAAGCGGCGCAGCGCGGCCAGCGCCCGGATGCGACCCTGTGGGTGCAGGTGGCCGGTTTCGGCAAGGCCCTTGCCCAGGCCGCACATGATCTTTTCGTTGTAGAAATAGGCCGGGCTGCGCGCAGCCCCGTCAAACACCACCATCCGGACCGAGTTTGATCCGACGTCCACCACCCCCACGCGCGACAGGGCACGGGCCGAGGGGTCATCGAACAGCGGGCGGCCAAAGGGGCCGTCATCGTCGTCCTCGGTCAAGGGCGCGGGTCCATCGGCTGCCATGTCAGAATCCCCTTGGTCTTGCGGCCGCATCGTGACGGTCCCCTTGCGCGTGGTCAACCATAGGGCAAAGGACTGGTTCCTTCGACGCAATTCGGATCGCGTGGTCTAAAGTCCTGCAGGCGCCCCGGCAGCTTCGTCATCCTTGCCGGAAACCAGACGCGGTGCATCCTTCGCGCCCGCCGTTCCCCGGCCCGAAAGCGAGGGGTTTTCCATGAAGAACTGGTGGCAGTTGAACAGATGACCGTCGCTTGGGCCAAGGTCGCGGGTGTAGCTGCCATCCGGGGCAAGGACCCAGCTTTGCGCCTCATCCGCAAGGTTTGCCGCCATGATCTGGCTTAGGATCTGGCTTTTGACGGTGGGGTTATGCGCTTCGACCAGGGTTTCGACCCGGCGGGTCAGGTTGCGGCCCATCCAGTCGGCGCTGGAGAAGAACACCCGCGCCTTGCGGGACGGCAGGCCGTGGCCGCTGCCAAAGCAGACGATGCGGCTGTGTTCCAGAAACCGTCCGACGATCGACTTGACGCGGATATTCTCGGACAGGCCCTTCACGCCGGGCCGCAAGCCGCAGATGCCGCGGATCACAAGGCTGATCTTCACCCCGGCCTGACTTGCCGAATAAAGCGCGTCGATCACATCCGGTTCGATGACCGAGTTCATCTTGGCCCAGATTTCCGCCGGCCGCCCGGCACGGGCATGATCCGCCTCGGCGGCGATCAGTTCCAGCAGGCGGGGCTTCAGCGTGGTGGGCGAGATGGCGAGGTTTTCCAGCCCTTCGGGCTGCACATAGCCGGACAGGTAGTTGAACACCTTGGTCGCGTCGCGGCCCAAGGCCGGATCGCAGGTGAAGAAACTGAGGTCGGTGTAGATGCGCGCGGTGATCGGGTGGTAGTTCCCGGTGCCGTAATGGGTGTAGGTCACCAGATGGTCACCCTCGCGCCGGACCACGGTGCTGATCTTGGCGTGGGTCTTGTAGTTGACGAAGCCGTAGACGACATGCGCCCCGGCGCGTTCCAGCCGGCGGCTTTGCCGGATGTTCGCCGCTTCGTCGAACCGGGCCTTGAGTTCGACCAGTGCCGTCACCGACTTGCCCGCCTCGGCCGCCTCGCAAAGCGCGCTGACCACGGGGCTGTCCCAACTGGTGCGGTACAGCGTCTGCTTGATTGCCAGCACGTTCGGGTCGCGCGCCGCGAGTTCAAGGAAGCGGATCACCATGTCGAAGGTTTCGTAGGGGTGATGCAGCAGCATGTCCTTTTGCCGGATCGCGGCGAAAAGGTCGCCGTCGTGGTCCTGCACCCGTTCCGGCACGCGGGGCGTGAAGGGTGGCCACATCAGGTCCTTGCGGCTGGACAGGATCAGTTCCTTGAGATCGGCCACGCCAAGGAGGCCCTTGACCTCCACCACCTCATCCTCGGTGACGGCGAGTTCTTCCATGATCAGCGCGCGCAGGGTTTCCGGGGCACCCGCCGACAGTTTGAGGCGGATGACTTCACCCCGGCGGCGGCGCTTCAGCGCAGTCTCGAACTCGCGCACCAGATCTTCGGCTTCATCCTCGACCTCAAGGTCGCTGTCGCGCAGGACGCGAAAGCTGCAATGGCCCTTGTCGGAATAGCCGGGGAACAGCATGCCAAGGTGCAGCAGCAGCAGCTCTTCCAAGGCCAGGAACCGATGCTCGCCCGGCTTGCCGGGCAGGGGCACGAAGCGGGCGATCTGCTGGGGAATGGGCAGCAGGGCCTTGAGGCTGCGGTGATCGGTCTTGCGTTCCAGTTCCAGCGCCAGACTGAAGCCCGTGTTCGGGATGAACGGGAACGGGTGTGCCGGGTCGATGGCCAGCGGCGAAAGCACCGGGAACACGTTGTTCAGAAAATGCGCCTCAAGATGCTTGAGGTCGCGTGCCGTAAGCTTGGACCGGGGGACGATGCTGATACCCTCAGCCTCCATCTCACGCCGAAGGCGGTTGAAGGTGGTCTGCTGGGTCTGCATCAGGCGGCGGGCGTCGGCGTTGATCAGGTGGAGCTGTTCTGCCGGGCTGCGGCCATCTTCCGACAGCGTGGCATTGCCGGTGCGCACCAGCGCCCGCAGGCCGGCCACGCGGACGGTGTAGAATTCGTCCAGGTTGGTGGCGCTGATCGACAGGAAGCGCAGGCGTTCCAACAGGGGCACTGCGGGGTTCGCGGCCTCTTCCAGCACACGCCAGTTGAAGGCCAGCCAGCTAAGCTCGCGGTTGAAGTAGCGCGCTGGCCCGGCGGTCTCGGCGAAGGGGAGGTCCACCGGGGCGGGGAAGGGCGATTTAAGGAAATCTGCTTGGGTCATGGCCGGGTTATGCCGCGCGCTTCGTGACAGGATCGTGACACTGTTTCACCCGTTCCCCAACCTGTCCAGAACATCACCGGCAAGGGCACGGGTCACCGGACGGCCAAGCGCCAGCGCCTGCGCATCCAGCGCCGCCACCAGCCCCCGCGCCGCGCCCACGGACCGGGGCATGCGGCTGACCAGATAGGGGATCAGGTTTGGCGCCACCGCAACCTGACGGTCGGCGAAAAGCTTGACGAGCACGGCCGAAAGCAACCCGTCATCGGGGGCCATCAGCTGGGCGACCTGCGCCGCCTGCATCCGGCTGAGAAGATCGGCCAGCCGCAGGCCCCAGTCGCGCGGGGGTGTGGTTGCCGTCAGCAAAAGGGTGCCCCCGGCGGTGACGACATTGTGCAGATGGAAAAGGGCCGCCTCGGCCATGCCGATCTGCTGCGCGTCCTCGACCGCTACGGCCCGACCGGCGAGTGCGGCAATATCCACCTCGGCAAGGTCGCGGGCCTGCAGGATCGCCGCCCCCGACGCCTCGGCCCAGATATGGGTCAGGTGGGTCTTGCCCGATCCTTCCGGGCCGACCAGCACAAGCTTGCCCCCCGGCCAGTCGCGCCACCCTTCGACCGCCTGCAGGGCCAGAGTGTTTGATGGGGACACAAAGAAATCTGCCCGCGAAAGGGCTTCTGTCGGCGGCAGGTCAAAGGCCAGTTGACGGATCAAGCGCCGTCTCCGCCCGTCGCCGTGGATTTGCGGCTGCGCCGGGGCTTGGCGGCGGGTGTCTGGGGTTTGGGTTCGGGTTCTGAGCGCACAACTTCTGCGCCCACACCTTCTGTACCCGCACCTTCAGTACCCGCGTCGGCCTTTGCCTTGGCCTCGGCCTTGGATGCGGTGCCGCGATACAGGAGGCTTGATTGGTACTGCTGCACGCCAAAGCGCGTCAGCACCCCGATCGCGGCGGCCACCGGCACGGCGATCAGCATGCCGACAAAGCCGAAGACCGACCCAAAGGCCGACAGCGCGAACAACAGCCAGACCGGGTGCAGCCCGACCGACTTGCCGACCAGCCGGGGCGTCAGCACATTGCCCTCGATGAACTGGCCGAAGGCAAAGATCGCGGCGATGATCCCGATCTGCACCCAGTCACCCCAGAACTGGAACAGCGCCAAGCCGACGGCCAGCGTGCCGCCGATGATCGACCCGACATAGGGAATGAAGGTGATCGCCCCGGCAATCGCGCCGACGACCAGCCCGAACTGCAGCCCCGCCGCCATCAGCGCCACGGCGTAGAAGGTGCCCAGCGTCAGGCAGACCGAAACCTGCCCCCGCACGAACCCGGCAAGGACAGCGTCAACCTCGCGGCCCAGACGGCGGATCGTGGGGGCGTGGTCCAAGGGCAGCATGGAGTCGATCCGCTGCACCATCTTGTCCCAGTCCAGAAGCAGATAGAAGGCCACCACAGGGACGACGACGATGAAGACGATGGCAGAGATGACGCCAAGCGCCGAGGACAGCAGCCCATTGGCCAGTTCCGCCCCACGCGCCTGAATCGCCGCGCCGATCTCGGCAAGGGTCTGGCGGATGGTCGAGGTGCTGTCGGCCAGATCCGGGAACCGCGCCAGGAGAAATTCCTGCAAGCGTTTGGCAATATCGGGGGCGGCGTTGACCAGCGCGGTCAACTGGTTGACCAGTGTGGGGATCACCGCCAGCACCAGCAGGATCACCAGAACCAGCGCTGCAAGCGAGATTACGGTCGTGGCCGCGACGCGACTTAGGCCTGCGCGCTCCAGCCGGTCGGCCACGGGATCAAGGAAATAGGCGATGGCCCCGCCGACAAGAAACGGCAAGAGCACGTTGCCAAGGAACCAGAGCAGCAGCAGAAACACCACGGCAACGATGCCCCAGTAACGGATCTGGTCACGGATTGGCAGGGCCATGGCGGGTTCCTTGAAGTCTTTTGCACATATCGCCCCTGCCGCGCCTCGGCGCAAGGGGACCGACCAGCGAAGAACCGCTGTCAGCGCTTGCTTAGAGCGGGCCGGATAAACATTCGGCAGATAGACGATGGTCGGCAGTCAGGAGAAGGGAAGGGCAGCCCGGAGCGTGGTGCCCCGGTCGACTGTCCGCCCCTGAGATCGCGGACCGATTATGAAAGGCTACCCCATGAAACCCAGAGTCCTGTCTCTGATCATCCTTGCTGCGCTTCCCGTCCTTGCCCCGATGGCGGCTGTCGCCATGCCCGCCATTGGCGATGTCGTCGGCACTGAACCGGTCGCGGCAACGGCTGCGCTGGAAGCCGCTGGCTGCACGGTTGACGAGTTCGAAGCCGAAGACGGCAAGATCGAGGCCAAGTGCAAGGATAGCGCCACTGGCGCGATGATGGAGGTCTATATCGACCCCGCATCCGGCGCGGTGGTCGACATCAAGGCGGAAGACTGACATGGCAACCCCCCGGACTGTCCGTACGCAGACCGTCAGCACGCCAACCGTCAAGGACCAGCTTGCCAGCCCACCGGCCCTGTGGGACCCGGTGGTGCGCCTGTCGCATTGGGGAATCGCCGTGTCAGTTCTGCTGAATGCGTTGGTGACCGAAGGTGGCAGCCTTGCCCATGTCCTGATCGGCTGGATGGTGATGGCGATGCTGCTGTTGCGGCTGGTCTGGGGGGTGCTTGGTCCAAGGGAAGCGCGCTTTTCCGCCTTTCCCCCGAACCCGGTCCGCGCAGTTGCGCATTTGCGGGGGCTGTTCAGCGGCGATAAGCCGCGCGACTACCCCTCGCACAACCCGGCGGGTGCGCTTATGGTGTATATGTTCTGGCTGGCACTTGCGGCTGTTGTGGCCACAGGTCTTGTCATGACCGGCGGAGCGACGCCGATGCAGGTTGCCGCCGACAAGGCGGCGGTTGCATCAGGCGATTGGGCTGCCTTGGTCCGCGACGGGGACAGTGATCAGGACTCGGTTATGGGTGATGTTGCGGAAGAGGTGCATGAGGTGGCGGCAAACCTGCTTTTGATTCTGGCGGCCCTGCATGTGGCCGGTGTCTTCGTCGAAGGCCGTCTGCTGCGGCGCAACCTTCTGGCCCCCATGCTGTTCGGGGCAAAGGGCGACCGGCGGAAATGACGGTTCTGCGCCGGCCCCCGACCGACCCCAAAAGTGCGGCGCGTCACCAGACGGCCGCGCTTTCGGCGTTCCTCTTGATCCAGACGTTTGGCACCGTGTTCTTCGTCGGCGATGTGATCGGTGACCTGCGCGAGGACCCGACCTCGATCCATTTCATTTTTGAGGCGACCGTGACGGTCGCCCTTGTCCTTGGGATCTTCTTCGGCGCTTACGCCTTGCGCCGCACGATCGAGTTCCTGCGCAGTCAGGAAGCCGCGCTTGACGTGGCCCGCGGGGCCTTGTCCGACGTGATCGAGCGACAGTTCCAGGCCTGGGCCCTGACGCCCGCCGAGCGCGACGTGGCCTTTCTGGCGTTGAAGGGCCTCGACGTTGCCGAAATCGCCGAGATGCGTGGCGCGGCGGCTGGAACGGTCCGCGCGCAACTGACCCGGATCTACGCCAAGGCCGGAGTGTCGGGCCGTGCCCAGTTCGCCGCGTTCTTCGTCGAAGATCTGCTTGGCCAGGGCGTCACCGCCGCGACCTGAGGGTCAGGCTGTGCCTTCACCCCCCTCGGTCGGCGGGCCGAAGCGTGTCAGCATTCTTTCCCTGATCTGGTCGCGGGTCTGGCGATAGGCTGACAGCTTTGCATCCCGCGTTTCGCCAAGGCCGGTGGGATCAAGGATCGGCCAATACTCGATATCCAGATGGTGAAAGCGCGTCAGTTCCAGGGCCATGCGCTGGCTGGCGGGGGACAGTGCGACGATCAGATCGAACTGCGACAGGTCATCGCCCCATTCCTGCATCTCCTCAAAGCTGCGTGAGCGGTGGCGGCTGAGTTCGATCCCCATTTCCTGACAGACGGCGACGGAAAACCCGTCCACCTCCATGTCATTCTTGACGCCGGCGGATTGGACATAGGCGCGCTGGCCGTACATCTGCTTCATCAGTGCCTCGGCCATGGGGGACCGGACGGCGTTGTGATCGCAGCAGAACAGTACCGACTGGGGGAAATCGCCCAAGCTCAGCCCCAGTGCAGGACGCAGATCAGGGTAAACAGGCGGCGCGCGGTGTCGGTGTCGACGTCGGCTTTCCCTTCCAGCCGTTCGCGCAGGATCGAGGCGCCTTCGTTGTGGATGCCACGGCGGGCCATGTCGATCGCCTCGATCTGGCTGGGGGGCAGGCGCTTGACGGCGTCGAAGTAGTTTTCGCAGATTTGGAAGTAGTCCTTCACCACCTGCCGGAACGGGCCCAGCGACAGGTGGAATTCAGCAGCCTTTTCGCCGTCCTCGGTACAGATGTCGAACACGAGGCGGCCGTCGCGGATGGCAAGTTTGACGCGGTAAGGCCCTGCGGGAAGCTCTCGGTCGGGCTTTTTGGGCAGGACGAAGAGATTCTCTTCCAAAAGGTCATAGATCGCCACGCGGCGTTCCTGCTCGATCTCGGGCGTGGGGCGGGCGAGGCCTTTTTCGTCGATCTCGATGTGGCAGATACGGTTCATGTGCAGCCCTTCAGCGCGAACCCTGTTTTGATGCCCGACCGCTGCCCGCTTCGCAAGCGCGAAGGGGGCAATCGTTCAGCCGGTCAATCGTTCAGCCGGTCAAGGCGGGCACGGACGGAAAGGCCGTGCGCCTGCAGGCTTTCGCTGATCGCCAGACGTTCGGCGGCGGGGCCGATGGCCTTGAGCGCGGCTGGGGTCATCTTGGCAAGGGTGGTGCGCTTCATGAAATCAAGCACCGAGAGGCCGGATGAAAACCGGGCCGAGCGTGCCGTAGGCAGCACATGGTTCGGGCCGCCGACATAATCGCCAATCGCCTCTGGCGTCCACTGGCCAAGGAAGATCGCGCCGGCGTGGGTGATCTTCTGGCTCAGCGCATCGGGGTCACTGGTGCAAAGCTCCAGATGCTCGGGCGCGATGCGGTTGGACAAGGCGGCGGCTTCGTCAAGGGTCTGGACGGTGATGACGGCCCCGTTGTCGCGCCAGCTGGCCCCGGCGATGGCACGGCGGTCCAGCATCTCCAGCCGCTTGGCGACGGCGGCGGCGACGGCTTGGCCAAAGGCGGCATCCGTGGTGATCAGGATCGACTGGGCCGAAGCGTCGTGTTCGGCTTGGCTTAGGAGGTCAAGCGCGATCCAGTCGGGGTCGTTGTCGCCATCAGCGATGACGAGGATTTCCGATGGCCCGGCGATCATGTCGATGCCGACGCGGCCAAAGACCCGGCGCTTGGCGGCGGCGACATAGGCATTGCCGGGGCCGGTGATCTTGTCGACCGGGGCGATGGTCTGGGTGCCATAGGCCAGCGCGGCAATCGCCTGCGCGCCACCGATGCGGTAGACCACATCGACCCCTGCAATCTGCGCGGCCAGCAGGACCAGTGGATTGACCACACCCCCCGGGGTGGGGCAGGCGATGACAAGGCGTTCAACCCCCGCCACCTTGGCCGGGATCGCGTTCATCAGCACGCTGGACGGATAGGAGGCGGTCCCCCCCGGCACATAAAGCCCCGCGGCGGAAACCGGCGTCCAACGCCAGCCAAGGGTCGCGCCGCTGGCATCGGTCCAGCTGTCATCCTGCGGCTTCTGGCGGGCGTGGTAGGCGCGGATGCGGTCAGCGGCCAGTTCGAGTGCGGCGCGATCTTCGGGCGAGACCTTGGCAATTTCAGCCGCGATTTCGTCGTCTGAGAAGGCGAGGGTGTCCTGGGTCAGCACCAGCCGGTCGAAACGCGCTGTAAGGTCGATCACCTCGGCATCGCCCCGGGCGCGGACATCGGCGATGATCTGCGCGACGGCGAGGTCCACATCCTCGGCCTCTTCGCGCTTTTGGCCAAGCAGCGCGCCGAAAGCGGTTTCAAAGCCCGGATCGGCAGAGTTCAGGAACACGGGCATGGCTGGGACCTTTCAGCAGTTGGGCCCCAGATAGCGCGGGGGGGCGGGGGCCTCAAGCCGGACCAGTGCGACAGCGTTGGGCCGGGGCCGATTTCTTCGAAGACATCGGGTCGGAGCCTTTGAAGGCTCCGGTCCGGAATTTTTGAAAATTCCGGGGTGAGGCGATCAGTCGTGGGTTGGAACCTTGCCCGAGGGCGCGCGGTAGGGGCGGGTCACGTCTTCCAGCCGCACTTCCAGCGCCTCGACATCCAGCGCAATGGCACCATCGCCTGCTAGGGTCAGCGTCAGGCGGCCCGTGCCATCCGCGCCCGCCGCAAAGTCGACCGAGAGGAGCGACAGCACCAGATCCTTGTCGCTGCGGTCAATGCCGAAGCTTTGCACCTTCAGCACATCCTCGACCACCAGCACCGACCGGACACGCTCATAGGGCCGGCCCACCGCCTCGGCCTGGCTGCGGTCTTCCCAACGGAACCGGTTCAGCATCAGCGCAAAGCGGCGGCGCTTGGGGTCGTGGCTGATCTCGGTCACCGGCAGGACCGCGTCTTGCACAAGGGTCGAGATCACGCGCACATCTTCGGCGTCTTGCGCCACAAGATGCAGCGGCCCCTCACCGCCATCCTGAAAGCGGGCATCGGTCATGCCGAGATCCGCTCGATCTGCGCCCCGCAGGCGCGCAGCTTTTCTTCCACCCGCTCATACCCGCGATCCAGATGGTAAACGCGGCTGACCACGGTTTCACCTTCCGCCGCAAGCCCTGCAAGGATCAGCGAGACTGACGCGCGCAAGTCGGTCGCCATGACCGGCGCGCCGCGCAGGCGTTCCACCCCGGTCACCGTGGCAGTGCCGCCGTGCACGTCGATCCTTGCGCCCATCCGGATCAATTCGGGGGCATGCATGAACCGGTTTTCAAAGATCTTTTCTTCCAGCACAGACACACCGTCAGCCGTGCAAAGCAGCGCCATCATCTGGGCCTGCAGGTCGGTCGGGAAGCCGGGGAAGGGTTCGGTCATCACATCGACGGCCCGGACGCGGCCGTTCTTGCGCGACACTTTCAGCCCCCGGTTGGTCTGGGTCACCGACACGCCCGCCTGATCCAGCTTTTCGGCGAAGGCACCCACCAGTTCCAGCGTGCCGCCAAGGCATTCCACCTCACCGCCGCAGATGGCGGGGACGAGCATGTAGGTGCCAAGTTCGATCCGGTCGGTGACCACCTGATGCGTGGCCCCGCCAAGGCGGTCGGTCCCCTCGATGGTGATGGTGGACGTACCCTCACCCTCAATCTTCGCGCCCATCTTCTTCAGGCAGCGGGCGAGGTCGACAATCTCGGGCTCGCGCGCTGCGTTCTTCAGAACGGTCGTCCCCTTGGCCAGCGTTGCCGCCATCAGCGCGTTTTCGGTCGCCCCGACCGAGACAAAGGGGAAATCCACAACCGCGCCCTTCAGCCGCCCGCCGGGGGCCTTGGCATGGACATAGCCATCGCGCAGGTCAAGATCGGCGCCCATCGCCTCAAGCGCCTTGAGGTGCAGGTCCACCGGCCGGGCCCCAATGGCGCAGCCGCCCGGCAAGGACACGACCGCGTGGCCATAGCGCGCCAGCATCGGCCCAAGCACAAGGATCGAGGCGCGCATCTTGCGGACAATGTCGTAGTCGGCCTTGAAGTTGGTGATCGAATGGCTGGACAGCGCCAGCACAAGGCCGTCCTGCAGACTTGCCACCTCGGCCCCCAGCGATTGCAGCAACTGGGTCATCGTGGCGATGTCCGACAGGCGCGGCGCGTTGGTCAGCGTCAGCGGTTCATCCGACAGAAGCGTCGCGGGCATCAACGTCAAGCAGGCGTTCTTCGCCCCCGCAATCGGGATTGCCCCCGACAAAGCCCCATTGCCGCGCACCAGTATCGAATCCATCTGCCCTATCCGTTATTGTCGGTTTCGCCGGACCCGGTATCCCGGTTGGTCCTGGCCTTCGCCTGAGCCTTCCTGCGCGCCATGTTGGCCTTCAGCGCCGCCTTGAGCCGGTCCTCCCGCGCCGTAGCAGGCTTGGGGTTTCCGGGCCTTTCGCGGTTCGACGGGTCGGATGGGCTGCGCATGGGTCTCCATAGCGCAGGTGGGGATGGCGGTCCAGAGACCGGTGCGAGACCAAGGAAAACCCTCTTGCACCCTTTCCCGATTGCGTCTATCTCCCCCGCCATCAACGGCGCTGCAGTAGCTCAGTGGTAGAGCACTCCCTTGGTAAGGGAGAGGTCGAGAGTTCAATCCTCTCTTGCAGCACCATTTATCTCCTTGATTCTGAAAAAGTATCCTTCGCTCATATGCGCAAGAGCTGAGGGTTGATTGCGCCGTTGCCGGCTGACAGCCTCTTGCGGCCGAAACGTGGTTTCCAGTGGCAAAGGTCAGGTGCGATTGCGCGGATGACCGGAACGGCGAACTCGGGACGTGTGAAATCAAGTATGGCAAACCGACAGCCGGCTGCCTTCAGGCGCGTCATGCAGACATCAAGGTCAATATCGGCTTTTGAATGAGGAACCTGTTCGATGCGCGGTTGATCCAGAAATGGGATCAGCTGCTTGAAGCGGACCTCTTGGAACCATGGCTTCAGCACAGCATCAGACGATAGCCCGGATTGCGCGGCGGCGACCCGGAGTTCCATCTGCATGAGCTCGGTAACTGCCGCGCAAACGGCGGCATTCAGGTTCGCCCGTGTCGCGAAGCCCGCCCCGACGTGGCCACCAGCTGCATCCATGGCCAAAGCTGCAACCGTTGGAACGCCAAGGTCAGACGTGACGTCAAGGAGCAGCAGGCGTCGTCCGCGCCGCTCTAGGTGCATTTGGACAGGTTCGCAGACCTCGTGCGAGGCTTGTTCGATGACAGGCGCGTGTCTTTGGCCATACCACCATAGCCCCACCGCATCGCGCTCGATCAATTCGAAAAGGGCGCGCAGGCACGCGTCTTCTTTCGTTGCGCCTGCGGCACAGCCGTTCGTATCCGCGATGGCACAGGCCGCCACGTCCCCGGGTGCACGCCGTCCGATCAGCACGCAATCCGCCGGAACGAAGATCGCCTCACCGGTGAACAGGCATTTCGCCTGCATCCAGTCGAGCGGCTGAGCCGGGTCTGCCGTTTCAGGAATCCAGTCGAGACCCGTGAGGTGCCGGTTCCACAACTCCCGATCCGCTGTCTGGGCCGTCGAGAAGCCGCATAGTTCAGACGGCCCGAAACTTTGGCCCGGCAAGTCCGCTTGCGCGGCTGTTCTGATGTCCTCGTCGCCCCAGACGCAGCAACTCGCGATCTCCACAAGCTCTCCAACCGCCCGCGTTCGGGCAGTCGCGACGTCTTCCCCGGCGCCGTGCCCGAGGCGGTGCTGCGCAAGCGTCGCGCCTTGCGGAAAACGGGGCCACTGCGCAATGGCGTCTTCCCCGGCAACCGCGGCGATCACATGGCGCGGCCAATCCGGTGGCGACATTCGAATTTGCCGAAAATGGCGCTCTAGTGTATCCAGCGAATACATCAGCGAAATTCCGGATCACGATGCCTGAGCTTGTCGCCAGCACCGATGAACGGTCGGATGTCCGCCACGGACAGCCGAGTACAGCCGTGACGCGACATCACGCCGTGCTGTTCGCCGACATTGTCGGATACAGCGCCCTCATGAGCCGCGACGAGCTTGGAACGCTGGACTTCATGATTGCGTGCAGCGATCTTGTCGAAGAACTTGGCGCTCGCTTTGGAGGGCGGCTCGTTCAGACGACGGGCGATGGCTATCTCGTTCTGTTCGAGCGGGTGATGGATGCTGTCGAATTCGGCATGGAATTGCATCGTCTTGTGTCCAAGCGCCAGGAAGGGCAGGCGACGCGCACCCGGTTCCGCGTGGGAATTCATGCCGGAGACGTGCATGACGTCAATGGAGCGATCTACGGCCACGCTGTCAATGTGGCGGCCCGCATTCAGGCCGAGGCATTGCCGGGCAGCTGTGTCCTGTCGGAACTTGCATATAACGAGGTTCGGCAAGAAAGCGGGTATCGCTTTGAATCCTTTGGCAGCCCTCCCCTTAAAAACATCGCCGAGCAGATACCGCTCTACCTCATCCCCGAAGAAGGTGCCGTATCCCAAACGCCGGACGTTGAGATTCCGCTGGTGACGCTTGTCGGCAAACTGGCGCTGCGGTTTCCGGGGGCAGAGGTCAACTTTCCGGCAAGCAGAAAATCCTCTGCCCTGTTTGGGTTCCTGGTGCTGAGCGAAGGACTACGACAGCGCCATGAAAAGATGGCAAGCCTGCTCTGGCCGGGAGAGCAGAAGGCCGCAGCCCGCGCTTTTGCCGAATGCCGCCGAAAGCTGATGCAATCGCTTTCCGGGGATCTTGCGCGGCTTGTTGTGTCCGCCGACGGCTGCATTGGCCTGAACGAATTGCACTTCGACACCGACCTTGTGGTCGCTGAACGCGAGATCCGGCGGGGCCGGGTGCCGGACCTTCTGCTCAAGACGACCGACTGGCCGGATCTCATTCTGGACGGCTTTGACGGGCTAAGCCCGGTGTTCACGGGATGGCTTCAAGTGATGCGGGCATCGTGGCGGTCGCGGATGCTGGCGGCCTTGTCCGGTCTTCTGGGAAGATCCACGCTGGGGGACGATATCAGCCGCGATGCGGCACAGGCAATCATCGGGATCGACCCGGGCAACGAAGCCGCCTCGGCCGCTCTGATCTGGTATCACGCGCTGAACCGGAATCGGGCAGCGGCGCTTGGAGAATATGCCCGACTGGAAAGCTACCTGCGAAGCCGCTTCGATCTTGCACCCGGCGCTGATGTGACCGAGGCGCTGCGGTCAGCCCGCGAGGGTTCGGTTGCCGAGCCGAGGCCGTCCAAACCGGATACTGTCGCCAGTCAATCCGCGCGCACGCGACTCTTGCGCATTGACGTTCTGTCCTTTGGCGGGAGTGGTTTGGTCGAGGACCATGTCATGGCAGGCTTTCGAAGCGAGCTTCTGGCAAATCTGGCGCGTTTTCGCGAATGGTCGGTGACCGACACGGACGAACCGGGCATCGCCACACAAACGGACCCTGCGCCCGGGCAATATGCAATTTCAGGCACTTACCTTGCAACTGCGTCGGGTCCGCAACTGCGGGTAAGGCTTCGTGACACCGCAAATCGTGTGGTGTGGAGCGACGAATACACCGTCAGTCTTCAGGACTGGGCCAATCTGCAGCGCACCATCATCGGACGGATCGCAGCGCATCTTGAAACCTACATCTCTGCTGACCGCCTTTACCGGGTCACCCGTTCGGGCGGGAATGACGCATTGAGCCATGACGAGTGGCTTCGGGCAGAACAGATCTTCGCACGCTGGGAGCCAGCGGCGGCCGACGAAGCGGAGGCGATCCTGCTGCGCGTCATCGAGCGGGATGAAGGCTTTGCCCCGGCCTATTCCAGCCTTGCCAGTTTCCGCAACGTGCAGCATGTGGTGCGCCCCGGCCTGTCCCGGTCCGTTGCCAGTGCGCGGCAGGCACACGCCTATGCCGAGCGGGCCGTTGAAATTGATCCCCTCGACGCCCGCAACCACCTTGCCGTGGCCTGGACCGCCGCAATGACCAATGCCTTCGACCGTGCGGCGATCCATTTTGATCTGGCGGCGCGCCTGAACCCCAACAGCGCCGCGACGCTGGTATCCTGCGCCATGGGCTACGCCTTTGTCGGTCATCCCGACCGGGCGCAGGCCCTTGTCGCGCATGTCCAGCGCATCTCGCCCCTGCTGAGCGATTACCAGTGGTGCTACATCGCCTCGGTGCATTTTCTGTCCGCGCGGCATGAAGAGGCCGTGGCGGCCGCGCGGCTTTCGGGCGACCGGATCGTGGACAACCCCGGCTGGACCGCCGCATCCTTGGTGCGCCTTGGCCAGATTGACGCGGCACGGCAAGAGTTCGGGCGTCTGATCGACGCGGTGCGCCCGGTCTGGGCCGGCACCACCCCCCCGACCGCCGAGGCGGTGCTGAACTGGTTCACTGACGCTTACCCGATCCGCAACGCTGCGGACCGCGAAAGCCTGCGCGCGGCGCTTGAAACTGCGATGCGCGGGCAATGACTATTTGCAGCGACTGATAAGGGTCGCGGCGGCGAAGAATTCGATCGACCCCGCATTATGGTCCTGCGCCGAAAGGGCGTTGAACAGGTCCAGATAGGTGGTGTGGTCGCCGATCGGCATCGTGATGTTCATCTTTGGATTATTCCCGCCTTCGTCCAGATGAACGTGAATTTTGAAATTGCCGCCTTCAGACTCGGTAAAGTTGATGTTGACCCCAGATCTAGTTGGATTGGTCAGTTTGACAAACCGGGACAGCTTGTTGCTCCAATAATAGACGGTGCAGCCATTTGTAATCGCATGTTGAAACGCGCGCTTCAGGGATTCCGCAGCAGTCTGGGAGGAAGTCTGATCATAGTTGTTGATATGGAAGTTCCCGAAGATCTTCATTCCGGCAAGCAAAGCCTGCTCATGGGAAGGCGGAATGTTGGCCATATCAGTAGCTGGAAGTTCCTGTGTCAGCACAATAATGGACGGCATGGCGCGTCTCTCCTATGATTGCCACCGCGCGGCATGCGCGATCAGCTCCTGCAAATGAAATTCATTTCTGCCCGAAAGTGACTCTTTCGCGGTAAATGTGATCGTCCGCCCGTCGCCCGCGACAATCCCGTCGGGCGCAGCCTCGATGGCGGCATGGATCGTTTCCATCACGATCCGGCTGGTCAGCGGGCCGAAGCACCGACCCCCGCAAAGCGTGCGCGCTTCTGCCAGGCAGTAAAGCCAAAGCGGCGTGTTCGCATGCAGCCCGGATTGGCAAAGGAATTCCGCAAGCGGCGTGTCGGGCGCGCCGCTGTCCGAGAACGCCGCGGCGATCTCTGGCGGGGTCAGCACCGGAACCTGCGGCCCCGGGCCGATTGCACCGTTGACGACATGGGCCGTCTGCTGCCCGGAGCCCAACTCGAAACCTCTTTGCCGCAGCAGGGTTGCCCGGGCGACGCTGGTCAAACCGGTGCCGTCCCCCTTTGGCGTGCTGGGCGGGAAAAGACGGTCCGGCAGCCGGTGCAAGCCCGGCGCAAGGGTTGCGTCAATGCCTGCGGCCATGTTGCGAACGCTGGGCGGGTTGGGCTGTTCCAGCATCGACGCCCAATTGATCCGCCACTCCTCCGACAGGTGCCGCAGCCCGAAGAAACCGCCTCCCTGGCCTGTCATGTGCAGCAAAGTCTTCAGGCGAATGGGCCGCACACCATATTCCCAAGCCTCGTACTTCTCGCGCACCATGCTGTGCCCCACACGGAAGCAGGCGGCGGCGAATTCGATGGGGAGCAGGAACGGCGTGTCGGTCGGCAAGCCGCCGGGGTGGATGACACGCCGACCATGCAGCAGGATGTCATCGTAAACCCCCGGCTCGATCACCCGGCGCAGGTAGTCGTGCAACACCACGGATTGGACGTGGCGGCGCGTGATGCGCTGCGCACCGTCGTCACTGCGGCGGCCTTCGTCCTGGGCGATGCGCTGGTGGAACTTGGACAGCGCCAGATGCAGCTGTGCCAGCGCAAGGTTGCTGTCGTTGCGCGCATCAGCGATCAGCGCCTTGCCGTCCGCCCTGCGCGGCAGATCCTCGTAGTGCACGTCCGGACCAAAGGACCGCGCCTGTCCGATGCCCACCCCGCCTTTCCAGATTTGCGCCTGTGCCGACAGGGGAGTGTCCGGAACCGCGCCAAGCAGGCTGTCAAGGTCAAGTGCCGCCGAGCGGATGGTGACCATGCCCGTCGGATCAAGCACGCGGAGGTCGGATAGTTCATGCGCGATGAACTGCCCCAGATAGGTGTAGGCGGCGGGAATGTCGGTGTCCGGCGCAGCAGCGCTGCGGCCTGACCCGGACGTTTTCAGAAGCTCCGCCAACTGTTCCAGATCAGCCGATTCAGGCTGGTCACCACCCTTCACGCTGGGCGCGATGCGGCAGTAGAACTTCAGCCCTTCCCCGGTGACCAGTTCCGCAACCCGCGCCCCGTTCACAATGGTCAACGTGGTCGATGGCGCGTCCAATTCAGTGACATTGCCGACAAGCTGTGGGGTATTCAGAACCCCCTCGGCCCCATAAACGTTGAAGCTCACCTCTTGCCGGCTTAAGCGTTCAACCCCGACGCAGGGGTCAATCGTCACGGCGGAAAATCCGCCTCCGTGAAGTGAACTGAGGGACATCAAGTGCCTCCGTCTTACGGCACAAAGCAACGTCGATGTGCCATACTCACCGTTTCAGGGTGCGCCAACTCCGGGGCCAAATCAACTCTGATTTCACGTGCAAACGCAGTGGGTCAGGACATCGATTGATCTCACCGCAAGATGTTTCCGATCCGCAAAACCTCGGCCCGCAGGGCGTCCAAATCCGCCAGAGTTGTCCGATGGTTGCAGATGGCGACCCGCAGACTGTGACGGCCGTGGATCGTGGTATCGGACACCGCAGCGATGCCGGTTTCCTGCATCTGCACCATGATCTCGACATTCAGCGCCCGAAGTGCGTCCTCGGCCAGCCCGCCGGGGTTGAAACGGAAACACAGGATATCGACGACCGTCGGTGCCATCCGTTCGATCTGCGGGTCGGCAGCAAACACGCTGTCCAGATAGCGGGCCTGCGTGATGGCCTGATCGATCAACCGGCCGAACTTCGCAACCCCGTGCTCCTTGAGCATCATCCACACTTTCAGCGCCCGGAAGCCGCGTGACGTGTCCAGATTGTAGTCGCTGAGAAGCTCGGCAGAGGCGATCCCGCGCGCGGTTTTCTGCAAGTATTCGGCATCTTCCGCAAAGGTCTGTCGATGCTGACGGCGGTCGCGCAACAGGGCGCATCCCACGTCGAACGGCGCGTGCAGACCCTTGTGCAGATCAAGAGCAAGGGAATCCGCCCGGTCGATCCCTGCCACCAGATGCCGGTTCTGCGGCGCAATCGCGACCAGCGCGCCGACACATCCGTCGACGTGCAGCCACAGCCCCTCCTGCGCGCAAAGATCGGCGATCTCTGGCAGGGGATCAATCGACCCGGTGTTGGTGGTCCCCGCCGTGGCAATCACACAGGCCGGGCGCAGGCCCCGGGCGCGGTCTGCCTGAATTGCCGCCAGCAGTTTGGCTGGATCAAGCCGGAACGCCGCATCCGACGGCGCCCGGGTCAGGCTCTGCCGCCCCAGCCCCAGCAGGTTCATCGCCTTGTCGTGGCAGGCATGCACCTGATCCGAGGCATAGAAGCGGAGCGGTTGCGGCATGGGTGCCACCCCGGTTTGTCGCAGGTCCACCCCCGCCATGTGGTTGCGCGCGGCCATCAGTCCGACGATGTTTGCCATCGACCCGCCGTTGACCAGCGTGCCGCTGGCAGTGGCGGGAAATCCCATCATCTCGCGAATCCAGTCGGTGGTCTGGCGATCCACCAGACTTGCCCCAGTACTGCCCGCGCCAAGGTTCGAACCGTCCATCGCCGCCAGAAAATCGGCCAGCGCACCTGTCAGGTTGCTGGATCCCATATACCACATCCAGAAGCGGGGATGCACATTGCCCATTCGGTAGGGACGAATGTTGGCTTTGACCTCTGCACAGATATTGTCCAAAGGCTGCGGTTCGTGCGGCACCGGCGTGCCAAATGCCGCACGAACCGGGTCGGGCATCGCCTGCCACACGGGACGATCCCGAATATCGCGCAGATCGTCGATGGCATCATCCACCATCCGATGCGCCAGTTGCCTTGCGTGCTCCCAATCGACGGGGTCGAGCGTTTCGCTGGTGCAGGTCACATCGCGTGCCATCAGGCACTCCTTTCATCAGGGACTATGGCCGCCAAAGGCGCGGGCGCGGTGGGTCAGCCCAGCTGATACCCCGGCGTGGACAGTGACAGCTCCAACTCGGCCGCATCCATGTCCTCGGGAATGTCTGAGAACAGCGGCGTCGACAGATAGCGTTCACCCGTATCGGGCAGCATCGCCAGAATGACCGTGCCGGGTGCCGCCGTTTCGGCAATTCCCATCGCCACGGCAAAGCTGGCTCCACCGGAAATGCCCGTCAGGATCCCCTCGCGCTGGGCAAGCTTTTTGGCCCAAGCAACCCCGTCCGTCCCCGCCACCGGAATCAGCTCATCATAGCCGCCCGCATCAATCGCCTCTTGCAACACCTGCGGGATGAAATCTGGCGTCCAGCCTTGGATCGGGTGCGGCTGAAAGCTGGGGTGGCTGACAGCTGGCCCACCGCCCGTCATCCGTTCCTGCGCCACACCGCTGCCGACCAAAGGGGCATTGGCGGGTTCCGACAAGATGATCTTCGTCTCGGGCCGCTCGCGACGCAGCACCCGCGCGATCCCGGTGACCGTGCCGCCAGTGCCATAGCCGGTCACCACATAGTCCAACCTGTCGCCTGCAAAGTCGGCAATGATTTCCCGCGCAGTCGTCGCCTCGTGAATATCGGCATTGGCCGACGTTTCAAACTGCCGCGCCAGAAACCAGCCGTGCTTTTCGGCCAGTTCCACGGCCTTCATATACATGCCCGTCCCCTTTTGCGCGCGCGGCGTCAGGATCACCTTGGCCCCCAGCATCCGCATCAGCCGCCGCCGCTCGACCGAAAAGCTGTCGGCCATGGTCACGACCAGAGGATAGCCCTTCTGCGCACAGACCATCGCCAACCCGATGCCAGTGTTGCCGCTGGTCGCCTCGACCACGGTTTGCCCCGGCAACAAGGTGCCCGCCCGTTCAGCCGCCTCGATGATGTTCAGCGCCAGCCGATCCTTGACCGACGCAGCCGGATTGAAGAACTCGGCCTTGACGTAAACCCTGACACCCGGCGGGGCGAGGTGATTGATCCGCACCACAGGCGTGTCGCCTACAGTGTCCAGAATGCTGTCATAAAGCCGCCCCCGGCCCTTTGTCGTGCGAATGGTCTGCGCGTCCATGCGGATGATCCTTCTGCGATTTGGCCGACCAAAGGGTCCGCCGCGTCGTCAGATTGCGCTCTCCGTCAGGAATAGCTTGATCCAATCCTGAAGATTTCATGCAGAGGGCCACATTTTTTGGTAGTCTGCGACATGGCGTGGATGTTCGGCAATTTTCGCGTTGACCCTGAACGGTTCGAACTGCTCCGCAACGGCCAGCCCGTCAGGCTAGAGCCGCAGGTGCTGTTGGTGCTGGTGCATCTGATCCGCCACCGCGACCGCATGGTGACCAAGGACGAGCTTGCCGATACGATCTGGCAGGGTCGGTCGGTGTCAGACGCCAGCATCGCCAGCCGCATCCGCTCTGCCCGGCAGGCGGTTGGTGATGACGGCAAAGCACAGACCGTGATCCAGACCGTGCATGGCCGAGGGTTCCGGTTTGTCGCCAAGGTGCAGGAAACCTGCCCTGCAACCGCAAGCCTTGCCGCAATCGACGCGACCACCCCGCTTCCCACCAGGCCGTCCATCGCCATCCTGCCCTTCCGCGCCCTTGTGATCCCGGCAGAGTTTACCATCCTCGCCGATGCGATACCGCACGAGATCATTCAGGCGCTCTCGCGGCTGCGCTGGCTTGCGGTGATCGCGCGGGGCTCATCCTTCCGGTTCCGCCAGACCGAGCCGGACCTGGGTCTGGTCGCCACTGCCCTTGGCGCGCGCTATGTCCTGTCCGGCGATCTGGAACTGCGGGGCACGGGTCTGTCGGTCACGCTGGCGCTTGTCGATACCAGCACCGATGCGGTGCTGTGGGGTGACCGCCTTGCAGGCGCACTTGACGCAATCGACGATCTGCGTGCCCGGATTGTGACGCATCTGATTTCAGCCCTCGAAGTCTACATACCGCTGAACGAAGCGCAGTTGGCGATGCAGGGCGGGACCGAGCCGCTGGATGCCTGGGCCAACTATCATCTGGGGTTGCACCACCTCTATCGCTTTACCGCCCTTGATACCGAACGGGCCAAGGTGCATTTCGGGCGGGCCGTCAGCATGGACCCGCGCTTTGCCCGCGCCCATGCAGGTCTGTCATTCACCAGCTTTCTTGAGGCGTTTCTGCACCTTGACCCCGATGTCACCTCTGCGGCGCGGGCCGCGCGCCGCCACGCCGAACGCGGGATCGAACTGGACCCGTTGGACCCGTTTGCCAACTTTACCATGGGGCGGTCCTATTGGCTGACGAACGAGCCTGACACGGCACTCGACTGGCTGACTCGGGCCACCACGCTGAACCCCAACTACGCACAGGGGTTCTATGCCTCGGCCTTCACGTCGATGCTGCTTGGCAACGGTGGCGCGACGGACAGCGGGCTGGAAACCGCGCTGCAACTCAGCCCACTGGACCCGCTGCTGTATGGCATCCACGGGGTACGGTCGCAGATGCTGATGCAGACTGGCGACTATCAGGCCGCGGCCCGCTGGGGCGACAAGGCCGCAGCCACCCCCGGTGCGCATTACCTGATCGCCATGATTGCTCTGATCGCCAACAGTCTTGCGGGGCGTCACACCCAAGCTGCCCGCTGGAAACAGGAAGTGCTTCGTCGCAAGTCCGATGCCACGTCCGCTCAATACTTTGCCGCATTCCCAACCCGTGACCAAGGGTCACGGGCGCTCATCGAGGCCGAACTGCACCGCCACGGGTTCTGACAAGGCTGGATTCGGTGCGAAACCGGGTTGGCGGACAAGGCGGGATCCTACCCCGCCGCGCTGTCCGGCGGCCAAGCGCAACGCGTCGGCATCGGCCGCGCGATGGCTTTGGACGCAGCGCTTATGTCGCTGGATGAGCCGACCTTGGCCCTTGACCCAGAATGGGTGGCGAGGATCGCAAACTACGCCGACATGCCCGGAACGGAATCGCGCGTTCGGCGTTAGGAACTCATCGGACATGAAGTCCGGAAGGGGAGTTCGGCCATGGGCATCATCTGGACAATTGTGATCGGCTTTGTCGCAGGGATCATCGCAAAGTTCGTGATGCCTGGCGACAATGAACCGTCAGGGTTCGTCATGACCACAATCCTTGGCATCGTCGGTGCCTTCGTCGCGTCGTTCCTGGGCCGAGGACTTGGCTGGTACGGGCCCGAGGATGGCGCAGGTCTGATCGGCGCCGTGATTGGCGCCGTCATCGTGCTTGCCATCTACGGGGCGATGCGCCGCCGCACCTGATCTCTTGCAACCTAAAAGGAAAGGACCATCCCATGGCCAAAGGCAGTCCATCCATGATCGCGCTTCTGGGCCTGCTGGCCGTCGCCGGCTACCAGAACCGCGATAGACTGGGCGCGATGCTGAACTCCGGTTCAGGCGATGATCCCAACCGCAATCCGACTGACGGCCGCAGCGGTCACGAGGGGGGTCTTCTCGACACGCTGCGTGACGTGGCAGACAACCTGACCGGCGGTCACTCCGACGGCGGCCTGACCGGAGCCGGTGCAGGCGGACTTGCTTCTGGCGGCCTGATGGCTGGCCTGTCCGAGTTCATGGAACGCTTCACCAACGCTGGTCAACAGACCAAGGCGCAAAGCTGGGTTGGCTCGGGTCGCAACGAGAGTATCGGTACCGACGAACTGGAGCAGACGCTGGACGACGAAACCATTGCCGAGCTGGTTGAAAAGACCGGCCTTTCCCGCAGCGAGCTTTTGGCGCGCCTCAGCCAGGCTTTGCCCGACGCAGTCGACCAGGCGACGCCGGACGGGCAGTTCCCGCCGCTGGCCATGCAAGAGCCCCGGTCCGTCTGAGCCAGAATACCTTGAATGTGAACTTCGCCGCCATGGATCAGGCGGCCGGCCCATTGTGCTTGCTAATCAACAGCACAGCCGATCATTCGCTTTCGCGCTTAGCTTGCCAGCCTCAGCTGAACCGGGCGGGCCTCCGCAACAGCGACCTTCTGTCTTAGATAGCGGACACGCCGTTCGTGTTCCACGAACGCGATCTCCGAGTTCTGTCCGGCACGAACCGAAGCAATAGACTGCAGAAAATCCTCGTAGATCTGGATCTTGAGCATGTCGATTTCTTGGAGCGAGATCTTCATCTTAGACAAACCTTCGAAGTTGGGACTTCTCTGGTTTTGCGGTAAAAGATGGCAAAATCTGGGTATCGCAAACGGTGCCCGATGCCAAAAATCGGCCTTGGGATCACCGTTCAGTCAACATCACCGCGTTGATCGTCAGTCACCGTGGCGCGTCGTCGCTCAAAGTTTGGATGCGGCGACCGCGTCAGGACACGGAAGCCTCTAAAGGGTTTGCCTGCTGCCGTTCGGAAGCACTGTTGCCGAACGGCAGCTAGACGAAGTTGCAAGGTCTGGTCGAGTTACCGTGCAACCACATGCAAATAAATCATTTTCTTCACGAACTGCCCAGCGCAACACTGCGCTAAACTCACTCTTGAACACGCAGATCTTGACCGTGGAAGGGGATTAACACGGCTAGAACCCGCTTGAAGACCAGATGAACACTACACAAAACCACTCGCTACAAGAATCAAATTACTCAACTAATGCATGATTAGCAATACTTATATTGCTCATTTTCGGAAACGGTCTGTTCACATTTCGGAATAGATGACAATTCCGACATTCGCTCTCTACGGGTGCGTCGGCCGCGTATTGTTGCCGTTTCGGCATCACAACTGCCGTGCAGGCGCCAGGAATCGTCCTTCTGCTACCGTGCGAAAGTCGCTCGCCGCCGGACGCAAGCCGATGGAAAAATGGCGATTCGAGGCGCCAGCCAGATCCCTAAAGGGATGCATCCATCGGCTGATCGACGGCCCTGTGATCGACCCGACCCACGGCAGCGGGCAAGCGGCGGTAGCTCGGGTCACTGCTCAGCTCGTGATGGGCCTTATGCAGGTGCCGTGCCGGAATCTGCGGGAAAAGATGGTGTACAAGGTGATAGGAGTCGTTGCGCGGAAAGAAGATGAGCCGCACCAGCGTTGGTGCCAGCACATTGCGCGAGGCTTCGATCTCGTCGTTCGCGCCTACCAGCCCGGCATGATCCAGGCAATCTGTCCAGAAGTTGATCGTCGGATAGATGTAGAACAGCGGCAGGATGACGAAGGCGATCGCGGCCACCGGTTCAAGCAGCAGGAAGATCGCCATCGCACCGATGAGCGCAAGCTTGAGACCATAGAACAGTCGGCCATCCTCAGCCGAGAGGTTTACGCTGGTGTAGAGCGGCAAGTGCTGCCCGGTCAGTGGCACGAAGAAATGGCGCAGGATCGTCCGCGGGGTGATCGGGTCATGCAGTCCGAACTTCTTAATCAGGCCAAATTCCGCGTCATGTTCGTAATCGCCGTTGTGGGCATGGTGCGACAGATGGTCGTCACGGTACTTGCGGAAGGATTTCAGCAGGAGTGCTGCGCAAAACCGCCCGATCGTCACATTGTCCGACCGGTCTTCGGCGAAGGTCGCGTGGCTGCATTCATGCACGATGTTATTGATGCCCCGCAGACGGGTGCCGATGAAGGTCGCCGTGGCGACCGCGCCTGCCACCGTCCAAGCGGAAAGCGGAAGCGACAGCAGGTAGCTACCCAAGATGATTGATGCGAGGATGAGGCCGACGTATCCGCCAACAATCAGCCATGCGTCCATCCTGCGATAGCGTTCCAGACCCAGGAACGGCCGAATATATTTTCTTCTCAAGACACGACCGGACATGTTTCCCCCTCATTGCTGCCTTAACTTTAGCCAAATTGTTGAACAAACTAAAGGCTTTCGGCTCATTGTGTACCTCTACGCTACCGAACATGAGCGCAGCTTATGCAAGATCAGCGCTCGCCTTTGCGTTTCTTGCACTTCTGCGTTAAAGTGAATTGTGCAACATAAGCGTTTCTTATGTTTTAGGGGCAACAATGTCACGCTTTGACTATGATTCACTGACGATCCTCGCGGCTGTCATCCGCGAAGGAAGCTTCGAAGCGGCGGCAAAATCGATGAAAGTGACGCAATCTGCGGTCAGTCAGAGAATCAAGCAGTTAGAGGAAAAGGTTGGTGTGGTGCTTGTCGCGCGTGGCAGGCCATGCGTCCCGACTGAGGCCGGCTTGCAGTTCTTCCGTCATGTCGAACAGGTGGGTCTTCTGCAGCAGGAACTGGCCGAGCGGATGCGCGCGCTGGTCGGCGGCGAAGAGGGCATTGCCGCCACGGTCCGCATCGGGGTGAACAACGATAGTCTGGCAACCTGGTTTCCAAAACTGATCAAGTTGGCAACGAAGGAGCTTGGCATCCTCTTCGACATTCTTCCCGACGATCAGGAGCACACGGAATCCAGCCTAAGATCCGGGGACGCCCTCGCCGTCATCACCACGATGGAGACCCCGGTTCAAGGGTGCAAGATCATCTCGCTGGGGTCGATGGAGTACGTCGCCGTTGCGTCGCCGGAACTCTACCAGGCCCATTTTGCAGACGGCGTTTCCCTTGAGGCCCTGCGGACCTGCATCTCTGTGGCGTTCAATCGCAAGGACACGATCCAGGATCAGTGGATGACGACGTGCTTTGGGGCAACGGTTCCGCTCTCCATCCACTATGTTCCTTCGTATGAGGGATACCTTTCATGCTGTCTGAACGGCGCCGGTTGGGGCCTGGTGCCAAGCATTGCCGGCAACCCCTACATCAAGCGAGGTGAGCTGGTAGAGCTTAGCCCCGGCAAGAAGGTCAGCATCGCGTTGCACTGGCAGGCCGCCATGCAGTCGAGCGAAATCCTCAGGCGCCTTGGCAATATGGTGCTGGAAGTCGCACGCGAGCATCTCGTCCCCGACCGTTTCCGTCCGAACTGATCTGACTGGGCCGTTGGTCGAAAAGCTTCGCACTCTGTCGAAGTCGGGGCAGGGTGTCGCTGTACCGCCTTATGACCCCATCGCCGACGCATTGAAGCCATATTGATCCTCAAAATCAAACCCGACCGGGCATGCTTCCGTTGGTTGGATCGGTTGTGAGGAGAGAACGCACGTGACTTCCGCAAGGGCAAATCAAGGTAGCGGCTTTCGCCCGCAGTCTGTCGATCCCACACCATGGCGTCCGGCTTTGCGCGCCGCGATGGATGCGGATGGGGTTGTCGCGCCGCTCAGCTTTGAGGCCCAAGAACAACTCGTGCTGAGGGTTCTGGTCGAGCGATTTGGCGGCGAGGTGACGGGGGCTGCATTGACCCGGCTCCTGACGCAAAAGTCGGGCAGGACGCAATCCGTCCTCGGACCAAGATTGATCGATGTTCTGCAGACCCTTCACCGGTCTGGAGCCCTAAGTCTTGAGGCCAACGGCGAAAGCGACTTCATCGTCAGGCTCTTGCCGGATGGGGCAAAGCTATACTCTTGACCTTTCGGAGAGGGCTTTCCGGCCGCTTGAAGAAAGGCTCGACAGCGCACCGCGGGGGCTTGATCCGCTGCCCCTCCTTGACGAACCGATCAGGTCCGAATACCTACGGAAGTGAGCGCGGGCGTTGTGTAATGGTAAGACCTTAGCCTTCCAAGCTAAAGACGCGGGTTCGATTCCCGCCGCCCGCTCCAATCCCTTTTTCCCTTGGCGCTGTGCTGATGTCCCGGGCAGGGACATGTTCGGGCGCAAGCATAATCAATGGCTTGCCAGGCCGTAGTCATCTTTTGTTAAGAATTCGCCGAGACCCGCTGCCGCAGCGAGGGCCGGGTGAGCTGGGGCAGCGATGCTGACCAGACAAGCCCCGAAGGACCGCCTTTACAGGTTTTCGGCCTGCGGGAAGCCCAGAACGTGGTAGCCGCCATCGACGTGGATCACCTCGCCCGTGGTCGCGGCCCCATAGGGCGAGCAGAGCCAGACCGCGGTGCCGCCGATCGTTTCAAGCGTGGCGTTGGCGCGCAGGGGGGCATTCGCCTCGGTATGGCGGAAGGTGGCGCGGGCGCCGCCGATTGCCGCACCGGCGAGGGTCTTCATCGGGCCGGGCGAAATGGCGTTGACGCGGATGCCCTGCGGCCCAAGGTCGTTTGCCAGATAGCGGGTGGCGCTTTCCAGCGCGGCTTTGGCCACGCCCATTACGTTGTAATTCGGCGAGACGCGGTTTGACCCCTGGAAGGTCAGGGTGATGAGTGACCCGCCTTCGGTCATCAGGTTCGCCGCGCGGGCGGCCACGTCGATGAAGCTGAAGCAGGAGATGTTCAGCGAGTTCTGGAAGTTCCCGCGCGTAGTGTTGATGAAACGGCCAGTCAGTTCGTTCTTGTCGGAAAAGGCGATGGCGTGGATCAGGAAATCCATCTGCCCCCAGCGCGATTTCAGCGCGGCAAAGCAGGCGTCAAGGCTGTCGTCATTCGTGACATCGACATCGACAAGGAAGTCGGACCCGACGCTTGCGGCCAAGGGTTCCACCCGTTTGCCAAACGCCTCGCCCTGATAGCTGAAGGCCAGTTCCGCACCTTCGGCGGCCAGGGCCGAGGCGATGCCCCAGGCGATGGAGCGTTCATTGGCAACACCCATGACAAGCCCGCGCTTGCCCTTCATCAGATCTGCCATGCTGGACTTCCTTAACCGAGGTACTTGGACATCACGAGGGTGGCGTTGGTGCCACCAAAACCGAAGGAGTTCGACAGGACGGAGTCGAGTTCGACGTTCTCACGCAGTTCCGTCGCGATTTCGCCGGGGTCGAGGGCGGGGTCAAGAGTGACCACGTTGGCCGAGGCGGTGATGAAGCTGCCCTGCAGCATCAGCAGCGAATAGATCGCCTCTTGCGCGCCGGTGGCGCCCAGCGAGTGGCCGGTCAGCGACTTGGTGGACGAGATCGGCGGGGTCTTGCCGCGCCCGAACACGCGGCGGATCGCCTCAACCTCGGTGATGTCACCAACCGGGGTGCTGGTGCCGTGGCTGTTGATGTAATCGACCTTGCGGTCTTTCGGCAGGGTGGACAGGGCAAGACGCATGGACCGTTCGCCACCTTCACCGCTGGGAGCCACCATGTCATGCCCGTCAGAGGTGGCACCGTAGCCAGTCACCTCGGCATAGATCTTGGCACCACGGGCGAGGGCGTGTTCCAGTTCTTCCAGCACGACGACGCCACCGCCCCCGGCGATGACGAACCCGTCGCGCGTTGCGTCATAGGCGCGGGCGGCGGTTTCGGGGGTGTCGTTGTACTTGGAGGACATGGCCCCCATCGCGTCGAACAGGCAGGACAGGGTCCAGTCCAGTTCTTCGCCCCCGCCGGCAAAGACGATGTCCTGCTTGCCGAACTGGATCAGCTCGGTGCCGTTGCCGATGCAATGCGCGCTGGTGGAGCAGGCGGAGGTGATGGAGTAGTTGACGCCCTTGATCTTGAACGGCGTGGCAAGGCAGGCCGAGTTGGTCGAGGACATGCCCTTGGTCACCATGAACGGACCCATCCGCTTGGGTGAACCGGTTTCGCGCACGATGTTGTGGGCGCGGAAGAAGGATTTGGTCGAGGGCCCGCCAGACCCCATGATGAGGCCGGTGCGTTCGTTCGAGATATCGCCGGGTTCAAGGCCCGAATCCTTGATCGCCTGATCCATGGCGATGAAGTTGTAGGCCGCGCCGTCCCCCATGAAGCGCAGGTCGCGCTTGTCGATGTGGTCTTCCAGCACGATGTTCGGCTGGCCGTGGACGCGGCAGCGGAAGCCGTGTTCGGCATAGTCGGGGGCGAAGACGATGCCAGACTTGCCGGCGCGGAGGGATGCCTCAACCTCGGCGGCGGAATTGCCGATGGACGAGACGATGCCGATCCCGGTGATGACGACGCGGCGCATGGTTTGCCTCCCTTAGTGGCTTAGCGCCTGTTTAGGGCAGAGGGGGGGAGGGGGCAAGGTGGTTGGGTCACGCCGACCGGATCGTTGCTTCGACTAAGGCGATTGCAGTGATGAGTTCGGCCTCTTTGCTGTTGGCCTCAGCCGGAAGGCCCACAACTAACTTAGCGGCAATGAAAAACCAACGGAGGACCCAGGGCAGGACAGTGACGAGGAGGATGACGGAGTAGAGTGTCGCAACAGCAAACAGCCCGTTACCGACCATAGCTCCCATTCCGTTGCTACTGTCATTAACTCGGTCGTAGCCGACTATGACTAGGTAGATCGGAGAAAGCGCTGCAAAGAACCAAAGTCCGACTACGAGGAAAATTTGGAAAGCTGCCCAACGTGGACCAACCTTTGCGCGCCGCAACGCCGCTAGTTCGCTGCGCAGTCGGAAGAAAGTAATCTGGTGCCAAGCCCTTAGGATGCGAGTCTTCACGCCGCCTCTGCTATCTTCACGCCTCGCTCAGCGCCACCTTCATGTCCTTGACCAGATAGATCACCTCACCATCCGCCTCCACCCGCCCGTCCGCCACGCCCATCGTCAGGCGGCGGGTGGTCAGGGCCTTGGTGAAATCGACGTAGTAGGTAAGCTTCTTGCGGTCGGGGCGGACCATGCCGGTCAGCTTTACCTCACCCACGCCCAGCGCGTAGCCGCGCCCTTGCCAGCCGCGCCAGCCAAGGTTGAAGCCGGTCAGCTGCCACAGCCCGTCCAGGCCAAGGCAGCCGGGCATGATCGGGTTGCCGGGGAAGTGGCATTCGAAGAACCACAGGTCGGGGGTGATGTCGAACTCGGCCACGACATGGCCCTTGCCGTGTTCGCCGCGGTCTTCCGAGATGTCGGTGATGCGGTCCATCATCAGCATCGGCGGGGCAGGAAGCTGGGCGTTGCCGGGGCCGAACAATTCACCGCGTGAGCAGGCCAAGAGGGCCTCTTTGTCGAAACTGGTTGGATAAGACGCCATCCCTTGTGGTCCCCCGATGTATCTCTCACCCTCCGTAGCATTCGGCGGGGAAGAGTGGCAAGTCCGGGGGCGTTTTCCGGACCTTGACGGCACCCTTGCCCCAGCCAAGGGTGCGGGCTTGCGCGCAGAGGGCGGGGACAGAGATGACGGCGCTTCAGCGGTTCATCGCGGCCAGCGCGGTGACGAATCTGGCGGACGGGGTGGCGGTGGTGGCCTGGGCCTGGGTAGCGTCGCTGCTGACAAGGGATGCGCTGCTCGTGGCGCTGGTGCCGGTGGCGCTGCGGCTGCCGTGGTTTCTGCTGGCGCTTCCGGCGGGCGTGATCACTGACCGGGTGGACCGGCGGTGGCTGATCCTGCGGATGGATGCGCTGCGGGGGGTGGCCTTCGCGGGGGCGGCGCTTGCGATCTGGGCCGCCTTGCCCTTGGCGCCGGCACCGGCCGAATGGGTGTCCGCGCCGTGGCTTTACGCGTCGCTGGTGCTGGCGGCCTTTGTCGTGGGCGGGGCGGAGGTCTTTCGCGACAACGCGGCGCAGACCATGCTGCCGGCCTTTGTGCCGCCTGACCGTCTGGAGCGGGCGAACGGGCAGCTTTGGAGCGCGGAGTTGTTGACCAACGCGCTGATCGGCCCGGCGCTGGGGGCGGTGCTGATTGCGGCGTGGTTGCCGCTGGCTTTTGGGGTGAATGCGGTGGCCTATGGGTTGGCGCTGCTGCTGGTCGCGGGGGTCGCTGGCCAGTTCCGGCCAGAGCGCACGGACCCGCGCAACTGGCGGGTGGAGCTGGGCGAGGGGTTGGGGTTCCTGCGCGGCAAGCCTTTGCTTAGGACGCTGGCGTGGACCACAGGGTTCTGGAACCTGTTTCACCAGATGATCGTCATCGGGGTTGTCCTGCACGCGCAGGAAAACCTCGGGCTGTCTGCCACGGCCTATGGGTTGACCCTTGCGGGCGGGGCCCTGGGCGGCATCGCGGGCAGCCTGATGGGCGAGCGGATTTCGCGGGCGCTGGGGCCGGCGCGGACGATGCAGTGGATGGTGCTGGCATCCGGGCCCTGCTTTGCCGCGATGGCGCTGGCGCCGAATGCGGTGACGCTGGCCCTGTGCTTTGCCGCGATGGAGTTTTCGGGGTTTGTCTGGAATGTCGTGTCGGTCAGTACGCGGCAACGCATGATCCCGGATGCCTTGCGCGGCCGGGTCAACAGCCTTTACCGGCTGCTGGCCTGGGGGATGATGCCGCTGGGGCTGCTGTTGTCGGGTGTCACGGTCACTTTGGCCGAGGCGATGCTGCCGCGCGATCTGGCGCTGACCTTGCCGTTCTGGGTGGCAGGGCTGGGGTCAATCCTGCTGTCCTTGGTGGTGTGGAGGGCGATTCAACGCGGTTTTGCGCCGCATCAGGGCTGATTTCGACGGATTGTGATTGAAAGCCCGGGGGCCTGCGCCCTATATCCAGAGCATGGACATGCACTTGACGGCCTCTGACACCGGCACTGAACGTGGGGCAACCTGGCTGAAGGCCGGGGGATTGCGCCCGACGCGGCAGCGTCTGGCACTTGCGGCGCTGCTGGTTGGCGATGGCCAGAACCGCCATGTGACCGCTGAAAGCCTGTACGCGCTGTCGTCCTCTGCGGGCGAGAAGGTCAGCCTTGCCACAGTCTACAACACCCTGCGCGCCTTTTGTGATGCCGGGCTGATGAACGAAGTCGTGGTGGACGGATCGAAAAGCTATTTCGACACGCGCACGGATGACCATCCGCATTTTTACTGGGAAGACAGCCATCGGCTGACCGACGCCTCGGCCGAAGAGCTGGAGATTGCGTCGCTGCCGCAGGCCCCGGAAGGCATGGCCATTTCGCGCGTTGATGTGGTGATCCGCCTGCGGAAGGCCTGAGGCTGGCGCAAAAAAGGGCGGGGTTGCCCCCGCCCGAACCTGTCAAAAAAGCCGGCAGATCACTTCGGCACGAGAACCGTGTCGATGACGTGGATGACGCCGTTCGACTGGTCGACATCGCCAATCGTGATCGTGCCGATATTGCGCGATTCCGAATAGACCATCGCCTTGTCGCCCCGGAACCGGACCGAAAGCGCGTCACCCGACAGGGTTTGCAGGTTGGCGTAACCGTCCGAACCGACCTTGCGGCGCAGATCGGCAAGCTTGAGGTCGCCCGCCACGACATGGGCCGTCAGGACTTTGGTCAGCATATCCTTGTTTTCAGGTTTCAGGAGCGTGTCGACAGTGCCGGCGGGCAGGGCGGCAAAGGCGTCGTTCACCGGCGCGAACACGGTGAAGGGGCCTTCGCCCATCAGCGCATCGGCCAGACCTGCGGCTGTGACGGCGGCGACCAGCGTGGTGTGGTCGGCCGAGTTCACGGCGTTTTCCACGATGTTCTTGGTTTCGAACATCGGCGCACCGCCGACATCGGGGTTGGCGGCAAAGGTGGCTTGGGCAATGCCGGTCAGTGCCACGGCGCCAAGGATCAATCGCAGGGACATGGGTCGCTCCTTCAAAAGGTCAGCCGGACCGTCCGGCTGTCACGGTCGAAGCAACGGAGGCTTTGGTTGGGAAGTTTCCCGCCTGCGTTCACGGCTGCGTGAAAAGGATCAGAACCACTGCCCCGGTTCCATCAGCCCAAGATCCATCAGCTGTTGGCTATGCCACTGGAAGGGCGTGGAGTTGCGCCAGCGGAAACTGGAAATCGCCTGCCGCGAGCCGGGATTGGTGCGCAGCGCCTTCGCGGTGCGGAAGGAACAGACGGCCGCCGTCAGGTTGTGGTGCCATTGGCAGGCATAGGTGTTCAACTCGGGGTCGTTCAGGGTGAAATCCGGGGCCATGCGCAGGCCTTCCCGCGCCCGGAACAGCGAGATGCGGTCGATCTTGCGGCGGGTCCAGGGAATGTGCTCCTCAAACCGCCAGCGCAGGCCGCCGAAGAAATCCATCTGTCGATCCAGCGGCTCCCAGTTGCGGGCGGGGTCCTTGCGGGCAAGGGCATAGTAGCCGGTCCGGTCCAGCCAGGCATCGTCCAGCGCCACGGCGTTGGGATGGGTGGCAAGGTCGCCTGCGTAAAGGTCGATCACATAGGTCAGCATCGCGCTGCGGCGTTCCTCGGTGTGGAAGGTCAGCATTTCGCGGATGCGGCGCGTTTCGCAAAAGGGGAAGAACAGGTATTCGGCGTTGTAGCAGACGTGAATCCAGGTGCCTGCAAGCGAATCCATCATCGTGTTGATGGCACTGGGCAGGGCGGCGTCGGCAAAGACGTCATAGGTGACCAGGTGGATGCGCTGTTCCAGATCCGGGGCGACCGCGATGTCGCCGGGCGCAAGCAGGACGACATCGCGAAAGCCGCACTTCAGCAGGTGGGTCAGGGTGCTGTCCACCTCAACCTCGTCCTCGGCCATGACGATGGCGAGGGGGCCTGTGGAAAGGCTGGCGGCCTTGCGGGCCAGAAGGTCGGCGATGGAGGCGTGGCGCATGTCAGGTCCGCTGCGGGCAAGCGCAAAGTCGGGCATCCGGGCCGCCGATGCAAGGGTGTGCCAGCGCACCGGGTGGTGCAGTTGCGGGGGGGACGCGTTTCAGGGTAAACCCGCCACAGCCCGGAGAGCCCGAAAATGTCTGACCCCAAGAAGCTGTTCATCAAGACGTACGGCTGCCAGATGAACGTCTATGACAGCGAGCGCATGGCCGAAGCCATGGGCGCCGAGGGCTATGTCACGACCGAGGTGCAGGAAGAGGCGGACATGGTGCTGCTCAACACCTGCCACATCCGCGAGAAGGCGAGCGAGAAGCTCTATTCCGACCTTGGCCGCCTGCGCGCGCTGAAGCTGGAAAAGCCGAATCTGAAGGTGGGCGTCGCGGGCTGCGTGGCCCAGGCCGAGGGGGCCGAGATCCTGCGCCGGTCGTCGGTTGTCGATCTGGTGGTGGGGCCGCAGGCCTATCACCGGCTGCCGCAGATGGTGGCGGCGGGAGGGCGGTTGGTGGACACCGATTTCCCGGTCGAGGACAAGTTTTCCGTGCTGCCGGCGCGCAAGGTCACGCGCGGGCCGGCGGCGTTTCTGACCGTGCAGGAAGGCTGCGACAAGTTCTGCGCATTCTGCGTGGTGCCCTACACAAGGGGGGCCGAGGTCAGCCGCCCTGTCGCCCGCCTGCTGGACGAGGCGCGCGGACTGGTCGCGCAAGGGGTGCGCGAGATCACGCTTCTGGGCCAGAACGTCAACGCCTACCACGGCGAGGGGCCGGATGGCGCATGGGGGCTCGCGCGGCTGGTGCGGGAACTCGCACTGGTCGAGGGGCTGGAGCGGTTGCGTTACACGACCAGCCACCCCAATGACATGGAAGACGACCTGATCGCCGCGCATGGCGATCTGCCGCAGCTGATGCCCTATCTGCATTTGCCGGTGCAATCCGGCAGTGACCGCATCCTGAAAGCGATGAACCGCAAGCATACGGCGGACGCCTATCTGCGGCTGGTGGACCGGATCCGCGCCGCGCGGCCCGACATCCTTCTGTCGTCCGATTTCATCGTGGGTTTCCCCGGCGAGACGGATGCGGATTTCGCCGCGACGATGGACCTGATCCGAACCGTCGGCTTCGGCATGGCCTTCAGCTTCAAGTATTCCGCCCGCCCCGGCACGCCTGCCGCGGAAAAGGACCCGGTCCCTGCCGAAGTGGCGGATGCCCGGCTTCAGGAACTGCAATCGCTGGTCACCGCCCAGCAGCGCGCCGCGCAAGAGGCGATGGTCGGGCGCGAGGTGTCCGTGCTTTACGAAAAGCCCGGAAGGCTGCCCGGACAGATGGTCGGAAAGTCCGATCACCTGCACGCCGTGCATGTCCAAGATGAGGCGGGGCGAATCGGACAACTCGTACGTGTGCGGGTGTCAGGGTCGTCTTCGAACTCGCTTGCGGCCGTGCCGGTTTCGGCCGCGCATTGACCGATTTCGACTGTTGCAGATTGGCATAACGGGCCACGATTTCCGCTTGGGATCGACCGAAAACGCGTCTTCCGCGCAGGAAAGCCGTCGCGTTGCGAAGGTTCCTCTGCTTTACCTCGGTGCTGACGGAGGCGGCAAGCTTGGGCCGCGTCCTGAGGTATGGGGAGACTGTCACAAATGAAGATGGGCAACATGCTGCGACATGGCGTCGTGGCGGCCATCGCATGCGCGGGACTGATGGCTGGAACCATGGCCGCGGCACAGGATGCGTCGGTGGCCGGCAAGATCGAATGGGGCGTCTGGATTGATGCGGACGGCTGCCAGCACTGGTGGGCCGACGGTGGCACCGAAGGCTACATGGTGCCGCGCCGCGATCCCAAGACTGGCAAGCCGGTCTGCCTGAAGCAGACCAGCTGCCTGACGGAAAGCGCGGATACCTTCTTTGCCACGGCCAGCGCCGATCTGACGGCCTCGGGGCGTGAGGCGCTTGAGACCTTCTTCCGTCAGTCCGACGCCTTCTCGTACGCCATCGCCGGGCATACCGACAGCCGCGGATCGGACGCCGACAATCAGGCTTTGTCCGAGGCACGGGCCGCGACAGTGGCCGCCGTCGCCCGGTCGGTTGGCGCTGTGGTCGACAGCGAGGCAGGGTTTGGGGAAAGCCAGCCGGTCGCGTCGAATGGTACGGCATCCGGCATGGCGAAGAACCGCCGTGTCGAAGTTCTCTGCAAGAAGGGCTGAATGCGATGACGCTTGCAGATGAAACACTCATGTCTTCCACGGCCCCCCGGCGGGGCCTGAACATCGGGTTGGCGCTGGTTCTGGCAACCGGCCTGTCGGGCTGTGGCGGCCTGATCGAAGGGTTTGAGGGCACGGTTCCCTATTCCGGCCCGGATTCCATCATCGCCACGTCCGAGGATTATGGCCGCGACGATGTGGGCCTTGTCGATGGCGAGGCGGCCATCGCCTATGACCCCGACGGATGCCAGGTCTGGATCATCGACGACGGGATCGAGGGCTATTCCTCGCCACGTTTCGACCCCAAGACCGGATTGCCGATTTGCGACGGCAAATATCCCCCGGGCACGGTCCTTGGGGTTTATGAAACGTCGGATGCAGGTGTCAGGGATCGGGTTTCAGGCCCGGCCTCGGGACATTCCGCCGACTGACGGGCTTTCAGGCTGACAGGATCGGAAGGGGGGCAGCACAGCCGAGCCCCCCTTTTTTCAGCGCCGAAATCCGGTTGCCCGCGCATCCCGCCCTGTGCTGGCATCCCGTCAGCAGGCCCAACGGATGGGCTTTCGTCACAAAATCTGCACCAATCCGCACAAGACTTGGTGTAGGCAGCGGGTTTCGCTTGCCAGATGACGTGGCCGGCGGCAGTCTTGGTGCCAAGGCCCTTAACATAAGGAGCGCCCGTTGGGCATCAGCGCGCTGACCCCCCCGCCAAACCGGACTGCCGCCGAGGATATTGTGGAAACTCTCCTCGAATTCCCGGACAACCGATTGCTGATCGATCTTTGCGGCGAATTTGACCGCAATCTCGCGCAGATCGAACACCAGATGGGGGTGCACATCCTGCGACGCGGCAACCGTCTGGCCGTAATCGGCGACAAGGCGTCACGCGAACAGGCGGCGGCAGTTCTTCGGTCGCTTTACGCACGGCTCGAATCGGGGCGCGGCGTGGTGGCCGGCGATATCGACGGGGCGCTCCGCATGGGTCGCCCGGTGGGCGATGCCGAGGGCGCCGAACAGATCGAGCTGTTCTCCACCGGGATGGAATTGCGCACCCGGAAGAAACCGATCGAGCCGCGGACCGAGGCGCAGAAGGCCTATGTCGCCAATCTGTTCGCCAATGAACTGGGCTTCGGGATCGGCCCGGCCGGCACGGGCAAGACCTATCTCGCGGTGGCGGTCGGGGTGACGATGTTCATCTCGGGCGCGGTGGAAAAGATCATCCTGTCGCGCCCTGCGGTCGAAGCGGGCGAACGGCTTGGCTTCCTTCCCGGCGACATGAAGGAGAAGGTCGATCCCTACATGCAGCCGCTTTATGACGCGCTGAACGATTTCCTGCCGTCGAAACAGGTGCAGAAGCTGCTTGAGGAAAAGCGGATCGAGATTGCGCCGCTGGCCTTCATGCGCGGGCGGACGCTGTCCAACGCTTTCGTGGTGCTGGACGAAGCCCAGAACGCGACAGCGATGCAGATGAAGATGTTCCTGACCCGTCTGGGCGAAGGCAGCCGGATGGTGGTGACTGGCGACCGCACCCAGGTTGACCTGCCGCGCGGTACCCCCTCCGGTCTGGCCGAGGCCGAGCGGATCCTGCGGGGCGTCAAGGGGGTCAGCTTCAACTATTTCACGGCGAAAGACGTCGTGCGCCACCCGCTTGTCGCCCGCATCATCGGCGCCTACGAAGCGGACGAAAGCACCGGCTGATCCGGCGGTTTTCTCGCGGAGCGGCGTGCCGCCGCAAGCCTTCTCTCTCACAACCGCGCGAAGATGCGCGGTTGTGAGGCTGACGAGGGGCGCCGCCCCTCGAGCTCCCCGGAGTATTTGGAAATGAGCAAATGCGCTTGCTCTTTGCCAAATACTCTCAGGGGGTTTGGGGGCAGAATGCCCCCATCGGCCGCAGCCGGTTGGCGCGCGTCTTCGCGCGCCAGAGGCAAGGTGAAAGGCTTGCGCGCATGCGCCCTACTGGAAAACCGACCGTCTGGAAAACCGCCCGACGGGGTTGAGCGGGCGGTGACCGCAGGGTATGGCCTGCTGCATGGGCAATCTGGTCGACACGGTCATTGAGGAGGCGCGCTGGGACGGCTTTGGCCTTGACGCGCTGGCGGAGCGTGCCGGGCGCGCGGCCCTTGTCGGGCTTGGGTTGGTGCCCGATGGGTACGCCCTTTCCGTCATGGGCTGCGATGACGCGCGCATTGCCGGGTTGAATGCCGATTTCCGGGGCAAGCCCCAGCCCACCAATGTGCTGAGCTGGCCGTCCGAGGAACGGGGGGCGGAAGTCATCGGCGGTGCCCCCGATCTTCCCGAACCCGGTCCGGTGGAGGACCCCTGTTTTCTGGGGGATATCGCCATCGCCTGGGAAACCTGCGCCAGCGAGGCCGAGGCGCAAGGCAAGACCATGCCGGATCATGTGACGCATCTTCTGGTGCATGCGGTGTTGCATCTTCTGGGTCATGACCATGTCGAAGAGCCGGATGCCGCGCTAATGGAGGCGCTTGAAGTGCGGATACTTGCCAGCCTTGGGGTTTCTGACCCATATTAGCGCGGCACCCGCCGGACGGGTGTTTTCAGGACAAAGGAACCATGGGCAGTAGCATCGACGGGTCAGCCGCGGCGCAGGGCGCGCAAGACGGCTTGACTGATGAACCTCCGCCAGAAACCCCCCAGCGTGGGTTTTTCGGGCGACTCCTCTCCGCCTTCACCACATCTTCGGACGATTCCGACGCGTCAGCCCCCGATTCGGCTGGGGCGGCCTCGGCCGTTGCGGGGTCTGGGAGCCTGGCACCCGGCCTTGGCGCGCTGCGCCGAATGCGGGTGGACGATGTGGCGATGCCCAAGGCCGAGATCGTGGCTGTGCCCCTGGACATCGGCAAGGAGGAACTGGTCGAGGTTTTCCGCGAACATGGTTTCAGCCGGGTTCCGGTCTACAAGGGCACGTTGGACCATCCGCAGGGCCTGGTCCTGCTCAAGGACCTTGCGCTGCAGCATGGGTTCGGGGCCAGCGGCCGGTTCAGTCTGAAGCGGCTCTTGCGCCCGATCCTGTATGCGCCGCCCTCGATGCCGACCGGGGTTCTATTGCAGAAGATGCAAAAGGAACGCGTCCACATGGCGCTGGTGATCGACGAATATGGCGGGGTCGATGGGCTGGTCACCATCGAGGACCTGATCGAAACCGTGATCGGCGAGATCGAAGATGAGCATGACGAGGATGAAGGCGCGCTGTGGAAGGAAGAAAAGCCGGGGGTGATTCTGGCGCAATCGACCGCGCCGCTGGAAGAGATCGAGGCCGCCCTTGGCATCGCCCTGCGCACCGGCGAAGAGGATGAGGAAATCGACACGCTGGGCGGTCTGGTCTTTCTGCGGTCGGGCCGGGTTCCTGCGCGGGGGGAAGTTGTGGACCACGAAAGTGGTGTGCAGTTTGAAATCGTCGATGCCGACCCGCGCCGGATCAAGCGGCTGCGCGTGCGTCTGCCGGTGATCGGGGCAAGCGCGGCATGAGCCTTGGCTGACAGCTTGCAAGGCAGTCCGGGTCGTGCCGGGCTGCGGCTTTACGGATGGCGTCGGTTGCTTCTGGCGTTCGGCCTTGGGGCGGTCATCGCGCTTGGGCAGGCCCCGATAGGGTTCTGGTGGGCGAGCTTGGCCGGTTTGGCCGGTCTGGTCTGGCTGGTCTGTCTTGCCGAAGGAAGCCGCGCTGCCTTCTGGCTGGGCCTTGCCGCCGGGACCGGGCATTTTGGGCTGGCGCTGTCCTGGATTGTCGAGCCGTTCCTGATCGACATCGCCCGGCATGGCTGGATGGCACCCTTTGCGGTGGTGATCCTGTCCGCCGGGCTTGGCCTGTTCTGGGCGGTGGCGGCGGCTGTCGCGTGGCGGATGCCGGTCCCTGCGCTGGGATTTGTCGCCACCTTCACCGCGCTTGAAGGTCTGCGAGGGGTAGTGCTGACCGGCTTCCCTTGGTCGATGGTCGGGCATGTCTGGATCGGCACGCCGGTGGACCAACTGGCCGCAGCACTTGGGCCGTCCGGATTGACGCTGGTCACGGTCCTTGCCGCGGCCCTGCCGGTTCTGTGGCGGGGCAGGGGCTTGGTCGGGGCGGCCCTGCTGCTGGCAGTGGTGGCTGCGGCGGGGCACTGGCGTCTGTCCGCGCCCTTGCCCGAGGGGCCTGCGGGGACCGTCCGCCTTGTTCAGCCGAATGCCGAGCAGGCGCTCAAGTGGGATCAGGCATTGGCGGATGAGCATCTTGGCCGCCTCCTCGCCCTGACCGCCGAGGGGCAGGTGGCCGATCTGACGATCTGGCCCGAAACCGCGGTGCCCTATATGCTGGAATACGCCCCCTCCGTGGCCGGCATGGTGGCCCGGGCCAGCCAGGGCCGCCCGGTCGCGCTTGGCATCCAGCGTGAGGAGGCGGGGCGCAATTACAACAGCCTGCGCGTGCTGGAGGGGACGGGGGACGAACTGACCCGGTATGACAAGCACCATCTGGTGCCATTCGGCGAATATTTTCCCTTCGGCGATCTGGCCTATCGCTGGTTCGGGATCACGGCCTTTGCCGCCCAGTCCGGGGCCACCTATTCGGCCGGGCCGGGGCCGATGGTCCTTGATCTTGGCCCGCTTGGCCGCGTCCTGCCGCTGATCTGCTATGAGGCGGTCTTCCCCCGTCTGGTGAACGCAGCCCCCGAACGTGCGGACTGGATGCTGCAGATCACCAATGACGCGTGGTTCGGGGTCTGGACCGGGCCGTTCCAGCACTTCGCCCAGGCCCGGCTGCGGGCGGTGGAGCAGGGTCTGCCGCTTTTGCGCGTGGCCAATACCGGAGTCACGGCGGTGATTGATGCCCGGGGCCGCGTGCTGGACCAGTTGCCCTTCGGCACGATGGGGGTGCTGGACACCGCCATTCCCGGCGCACTGCCGCCCACGCCCTATGCGCGGTTCGGTGACGGGCCGGTCCTGCTGTTGCTGGCGGGCCTCGCCCTGCTGGCCTTGCGCCGGACGCGCGCTGGCGGGCATTGACGGCCTGCGCCCTGCCGTCTAGGGGATGGCATCTTGATCCCCCACAACGGCTTCCTGGCGTGGCGGGTTTGCACCAACGGAGCACTTTCCCAATGAACACCGCGACTGGCCGCCAAGATTATGTCTTCACTTCCGAGTCCGTCTCGGAAGGCCACCCCGACAAGGTTTGCGACCGCATCTCGGATGCCGTCCTTGACGCCTTCCTGACGGAAGAACCCAACGCCCGCGTTGCCTGCGAGACCTTCGCCACCACGAACCGCGTGGTCGTGGGCGGCGAGGTGGGCCTGTCCTCGAAAGAGGCGACCCATGGCATGATGTCCCGGATCGACGGGATCGTGCGCGACTGCGTGCGCGACATCGGCTATGAGCAGAAGAAGTTTCACTGGGAAAAGATCAAGGTCCACAACTACCTGCACGAACAATCGGCGCATATCGCGCAGGGCGTCGACAAGGATGGCGCGGGCGATCAGGGGATCATGTTCGGCTATGCCACGCTGGAAACGGCCGAGTATATGCCAGCCCCGATCCACTATGCCCACGCGATCCTGCGCCGCCTGACCGAGGCGCGGAAATCCGGCGCCGAACCCACCCTTGGGCCGGATGCGAAAAGCCAGCTGACGCTGCGCTATGCCAATGGCAAGCCGGTCGAAGTCACCTCGATCGTGCTGTCGACCCAGCACACGTCCAAGCGCCAGACCTCCAAGGTGATCCGCAAGATCGTGGAGCCCTATATCCGTGAAATCCTGCCCGAAGGCTGGATCACCCGGAAAACCGAATGGCATGTGAACCCGACCGGTACTTTCGTGATCGGCGGCCCGGATGGTGACGCGGGCCTGACCGGGCGCAAGATCATCGTGGACACCTATGGCGGGGCCGCCCCCCATGGTGGCGGCGCGTTTTCCGGCAAGGACCCGACCAAGGTCGACCGCTCCGCCGCTTACGCCGCGCGCTACCTGGCCAAGAACGTGGTCGCGGCGGGGCTGGCAGAACGTTGCACTCTGCAGGTTTCCTATGCGATCGGCGTGGCCAAGCCGCTGTCGATCTATGTGGATACCCACGGCACCGGCAAGGTGCCCGACTCAGTGATCGAAAAGGCCGTCGCCGAGGTGATGGACCTGACTCCGCGCGGCATCCGCACGCATCTTGACCTGAACCGCCCGATCTATTCCCGCACCTCGGCCTACGGCCACTTTGGCCGCGCGCCTGAGGCGGATGGCGGGTTCTCGTGGGAACGGACGGACCTTGTCGAGGCGTTGAAGAAAGCGGTCTGATGCTGCGCGATGCGGGCATCATGCTGGCGGCGGGGGTGGGAATTCCGATCCTCGCCGCGCTGAACGCCCAGCTTGGCGGCCGGATCGGCGCACCAATGGCAGCGGGCGTGGTTGCCATGTCGGTAGCGCTGGTGGTGGCGGTCGTCGCCGTGGCCGCGACCGGTCAGGCCCGTGCGCTGGCACTGGTGTCGGCGCAGCCGCTGTGGCTGCTCTTGGCCGGGGTGCTGATGGCCTTTTACCTCCTGTCGATCACCTGGATCGCCCCGCGCTTTGGCGTCGGGAATGCGATATTCTGTGTCCTCCTCGGCCAGATGGTCGCGGCGGCGGTGATCGACCATTTCGGCCTGTTCGGCGCGCGGGTTGTGTCGATGAACCTGCAGCGGCTGGCCGGGATCCTCGCGATGGCCGGCGGGTTGGTCCTGATCCAGCGGGCTTGACCGGAGCGCGGGCCTGGCTTACCCCGCCAGCCCATGACCGACCCCCTCCCCACCCAACGCAATTTCTATGGCCGTATCCGGGGCAAGACCCTGCGCGCCAGCCAGAAGGACTATCTGGCCGAAGACCTTGGCCCCCTGACCCTGCGCGGGGTCACGCGGGAGGATAACCCGTCGCGCTCCCCGCTGGACCTTGGCTTTGCCAAGGGTCCGCTCTGGTTGGAGGTCGGATTTGGCGGCGGCGAGCATCTGGTGCATATGGCCGCCGCGAATCCCGGCGTCACGCTGATCGGGGCCGAGCCCTTCGTGAACGGCATCGCGATGCTGCTTGGCAAGATCCGGGGCGCGGGGGTTGCGAACCTCTGGCTCCACCCCGGCGACGTGCGGGATCTGTTTGACGTGCTGCCGGATGGCTGCCTGTCAAAGGTGTTCCTGAACTACCCCGACCCATGGCCCAAGGCTCGCCACCACCGCCGCCGCTTCGTGACGCCGGAATACCTTTTGCCGCTGGCACTCAAGATGGCCCCCGGGGCGGAATTCCGGGTGGCGACCGACATTCCCGACTATGTCCGCCAGACCCTGGAGGAAGTGCCACCCGCCGGCTTCGATCTTGTCCATCAGGCCGGCGAGGGCGGCGCGTGGGATGACTGGCTTTCCACCCGCTACGAACAAAAGGCCCTGCGCGAAGGCCGGGCGCCCCATTACCTGACCTTCCGCAGGTGTGACCAAAAGGGTTGAGTATTTTCCAAGGAGCAATCCCAAGCCTTCTGCCCAGTGATTGCTCTTTACGAAATACTCCCCCCGGAGGGTCCGCCAGTGCGGCCCGAGCAGGCAGTGCAGGTGATGGACCGCGCCTGAAGCTTGCGCTATCAGGCGGGCGCAATGTGAAGGAGAGACGGATGTCCGGCCATGGTGAAGCGCAACCGATGAAAGCCCGCAAGTCGGGTCCCCTGCGCGGTGTGGCCGAGGTGCCGGGCGACAAGTCGATCAGCCACCGGTCCCTGATCTTTGGCGCGATGGCCGTGGGCGAGACGCGGATTTCGGGCCTTCTGGAAGGGCAGGACGTGCTGGACACTGCCAAGGCCATGCGGGCCTTCGGGGCGACTGTCACCCGGCATGGCGAGGGTGCCTGGACGGTCAACGGCGTCGGCGTCGGCGGGTTCCGGGAACCTGCGGATGTGATCGACTGCGGCAACTCGGGCACCGGGGTGCGGTTGATCATGGGGACGATGGCGACAACACCGATCACGGCGACCTTCACGGGCGATGCGTCGTTGCGGAAGCGGCCGATGGGGCGGGTGACCGACCCCTTGGCGCTGTTCGGCGCGCAGGCCTATGGGCGGCAGGGCGGACGGTTGCCGATGACTTTGGTCGGGGCGGCGAACCCGGTGCCGGTGCGTTATGCGCTGCCGGTGGCCAGTGCTCAGGTGAAGTCGGCGGTGCTGCTGGCCGGGCTGAATGCCCCCGGCGAGACGGTGGTGATCGAACGCGAGCCGACGCGGGACCATTCGGAGCGGATGCTGCTGGGGTTCGGGGCAAAGCTGTCGGTTGAAAAGACCAGCGAGGGGCATGTCATCACCCTGACCGGCCAGCCGGAGTTGCGGCCACAGGTCGTGGCGGTGCCGCGCGATCCGTCCAGCGCGGCGTTTCCGGTCTGCGCGGCGCTGATTGTTGAGGGGTCGGACATCCTCGTCCCCGGGGTCAGCCAGAACCTGACGCGGAACGGGCTGTATCTGACATTGGTCGAGATGGGGGCTGAGATCGAGTTTCAGAACCCCCGCGAGGAGGGCGGAGAGCCGGTTGCCGACCTGCGTGTGCGGTTCAGTGGGAACATGAAGGGAATCGAGGTGCCGCCAGAGCGGGCGCCATCGATGATCGACGAGTATCCCGTCCTGTCGGTCGTGGCGGCCTTTGCGACCGGCAAGACGGTCATGCGAGGTGTCAAGGAGTTGCGCGTCAAGGAGAGCGACCGGATCGACGCGATGGCGCGGGGGCTGGAGGCTTGTGGCGTGCGGATCGAGGAGGATGAGGATACGTTGATCGTCCATGGCATGGGGCCGGGCGGCGTGCCGGGGGGGGCCACCTGTGCCACCCACATTGACCACCGCATCGCGATGAGCTTTCTGGTCTGCGGGTTGGCCGCGAAGCAGCCGGTTTCGGTTGATGATGCCTCCCCCATCGCCACGTCCTTTCCGGTGTTCGAGGGGTTGATGCAGGGGCTGGGCGCCATGATCCAGCGGTCGAACCGGGCCTGAGGCAAGGCACCGGAGCCCAGACCGGGCGGGGTGTCCCGGGCCGGGACAGGCGGAGGAAGCGTTTCAGGTCAAAGGCTTGGCGGTGGCGTTCAAGAACCGTTAACCGTGGTGACGCAGGCACTGGATCAGGGTTGCCCTGCCGCAGCGGGCGGGATCAGTAGTCCATCGCCATTTTGTCGCCCGGGCAGCGGCCAAGCGCGTCGGCGGCCCAGTCGAGCAACATCGCCTCGCGAAACTCACCCTTCTGGCGCAACCAGCTGGTCTGGAGACGGTAGGCTTCCCGCTCCAACTCGCCCTCACACCTGACGTGCAACTGCGCGCCGGACCGGTACTGCGCGGCATGGACCAGTTCGTGCAAAAGATAGCTGCGGCCAAGAGTGCTATCGGTATCCAGATCGTGGGCGAGCAGGATGTGCCCGGTTGCGGGGATAAAGGCCCCGACCTGAGACCGCAGCGCTGGCACGGATGCAAGGAGGTCAGACCTGTCAACCGTCGGGCAGTCCGATGGCACCGAATAACCGCCCTCGGCTTCGATGAAGGTCAGAAGGTCGCCCATGCCAGCACAGGACCCTGCCAAGGCGGGCGGGGCAAGGCAAAGGGACAGGGCGAGAGCGGCTGCAGAGGATCTCATACAGATCAGGATGGCCGTCACAAAAGTTTTGTAAAGAAATGCATCACCCACGGCGGCGCTTTTTGCGATTCGGGGTGCCGAGTGATGCAGACTTGGGCCGAGGCCGCCGCTTTGCGTCAGCCAAGGGGAAGTCCTTCCCCTCTTTTCCTGCGGCGCGTTTCCACATACCTCCATCAGGCACATGATGGCGGCAGGGCGGGCGGATGATCTTCACGGTGGCGATTGACGGGCCGGCAGCGGCGGGCAAAGGCACGATCAGCCGCGCGGTGGCCGAACGCTTCGGGTTCCGGCATCTGGACACGGGGCTGTTGTACCGGGCCGTCGGGGTCAAGGGCGGTGATCCGGTGGCTGCCGCGCGGGGGCTGACCGCGGATGACATGAACCGGCCGGGGCTGCGCACGCTTGAGGCGGGGCAGGCGGCGTCCCGCGTGGCGGCGATCCCCGAAGTCAGGGCCGCCTTGGTGGAGTTTCAGCGCCGGTTCGCCCGCAGTGAAGGCGGCGCGGTGCTGGACGGGCGCGACATCGGCACAGTGATCTGCCCGGAGGCCGAGGTAAAGCTGTACGTCACCGCCAGCGCGCAGGTTCGCGCGCACCGGCGCTGGCTGGAGGTGGGCGGCGATGAGGCGCAGGTTCTGGCCGAAGTGCGCGAGCGGGACGCGCGCGACATGGGGCGGGCGGATGCCCCCCTGAAGGCGGCGGAAGATGCGGTGGTGATCGACACCAGCGACCTTGGGATTGATGCAGCGGTGGACGCGGCCTGTGCCATTGTCGCGGCACGGCTGCGGGGCTGATCCGACCGGCTGTGGGTCTTTTCCCGGACCGCTCGCCGGTCCGCTCGTCGATGACTTCGTCACTCCTCGCGGGCGGGGCGACGTGCTGTCCGACGAGAAGACGAAGTCGCGCGAGGAGGGGGCGCCGGGCAGCCCCGCTTTTCCTTGCCTCACCTGCGCAATGGGGCTATAGGCCCCGCATCCGATGGGAGTCGCCGCATGGTCCGGTTTGCCGGGTCATGGGCTTTTTCGTTCGGAACCCAACCGAAAGACCGGCGGAGCCAACCGCATGGCCAGTGACAACCAAGCAAAGGAAACTGATCTATATGTGCGCTAAAGCAACCATGGAAGACTTCGAAGCCCTGTTGAAGGAAAGCTTCGAAATGGACACGCCCGAAGAGGGCACTGTCGTCAAAGGCCGCGTCATTGCCATCGAGGCAGGCCAGGCGATCATCGATGTCGGCTACAAGATGGAAGGCCGCATCGACCTGAAAGAATTCGCAAACCCCGGCGAGGCCCCGACGATCAACGTCGGCGATACGGTCGAGGTTTATCTGGACCGCGTGGAAAACGCCCGTGGGGAAGCCCAGATCAGCCGTGAAAAGGCCCGCCGCGAGGAAGCCTGGGATCGTCTGGAAAAAGCCTATGCCAGCGAACTGCGCGTCGATGGCGCGATCTTTGGCCGGGTCAAGGGTGGCTTCACGGTCGACCTTGGTGGCGCTGTGGCGTTCCTGCCGGGTTCTCAAGTTGACGTCCGCCCTGTGCGTGACGCTGGCCCGCTGATGGGCATGAAGCAGCCGTTCCAGATCCTGAAAATGGACCGTCGCCGTGGCAACATCGTTGTCTCGCGCCGTGCGATCCTGGAAGAATCGCGTGCCGAACAGCGCGCCGAAGTCATCGGCAACCTGACCGAAGGTCAGACGGTCGACGGCGTGGTCAAGAACATCACCGAATACGGTGCGTTCGTGGACCTTGGCGGTGTTGACGGCCTGCTGCACGTGACCGACATGGCTTGGCGTCGCGTCAACCACCCGTCGGAAATCCTTGCCATTGGTGAGACTGTCAAAGTGCAGGTCATCAAGATCAACAAGGAAACCCACCGCATCAGCCTGGGCATGAAGCAGCTGCAGTCCGATCCGTGGGATGCCGTTGAAAAGATGTATGCCTTGGGAACGGTCCACAAAGGCCGCGTGACCAACATCACCGATTACGGCGCCTTCGTGGAGCTGGAAGCCGGTGTCGAAGGTCTGGTCCACGTTTCGGAAATGTCCTGGACCAAGAAGAACGTGCACCCCGGCAAGATCGTCTCCACCTCGCAGGAAGTGGACGTCATGGTGCTGGAGATCGATTCTGCCAAGCGTCGGGTCAGCCTTGGCCTGAAGCAGACGCAGCGCAACCCGTGGGAAGTCTTTGCGGAAACGCATCCCGTGGGCAGCCAGATCGAAGGCGAAGTCAAGAACATCACCGAATTCGGTCTGTTCGTCGGCCTCGACAACGACATCGACGGCATGGTCCACCTTTCGGACCTGTCGTGGGACCAGCGTGGCGAAGACGCGATCCAGAACTACCGCAAGGGCGACACGGTGCATGCCGCTGTCACCGAAGTGGACGTCGAGAAGGAGCGTATCTCGCTCTCCATCAAGGCGCTGGGCGAGGACAACTTCTCGGACGCGGTTGATGGCGTGAAGCGGGGCGGGATCATCACCGTCACCGTGACCGCGATCGAAGAGGGTGGCATCGAGGTGGAATACAACGGCGCCAAGTCGTTCATCCGCCGCAGCGACCTGAGCCGTGACCGTGCAGACCAGCGCCCGGAGCGGTTCCAGATCGGCGACCACATCGACGTGCGCGTGACCAACATCGACCCGAAGACCCGCAAGCTGGGCCTGTCGATCAAGGCGCGCGAGATCGCGGAAGAGAAGGAAGCGGTCGAACAGTATGGCTCGTCCGATTCGGGTGCGTCGCTGGGCGATATCCTTGGCGCCGCGCTCAAGGACCGCAGCTAAGCCCTGACGCCGGGTTGAGAATGGAAAGGCCTCGCATCAGTGCGGGGCCTTTTTGTTGGCGGCAACCGGCCAAGTCCCGGTTTTTGTTTGTCACGGGCCAAGACCTGTCGCTATAGTCCTGTGAGAACAAGAGCGTGGCGGCCGCTGCCGGTTTGAACACCATGGCCGAACCACTAGGGGGACATAGGGATGATCCGGTCTGAACTGATCCAGAAGATCGCGGATGAGAACCCGCATTTGACCCAGCGCCACGTCGAGCGGATCGTGAACACGGTCTTCGAAGAGATCATCGATGCGCTGGCGAAAGGCGACCGGGTGGAACTGCGCGGGTTCGGCGCGTTCTCGGTCAAGGCGCGGGATGCCCGGCTGGGGCGCAATCCGCGGACTGGAGAGGCGGTCAAGGTCGATGACAAGAAGGTCCCCTTCTTCAAGACCGGCAAATTGCTGCGCGACCGGCTGAACAGCAAGTAACCGCTGGCGCGGTGGGTGGCGTCGGCTTGCGTCCGGGCGGGATCGGAATGATACTGCGGGACCAGCCCGGAGGCCCTGTCGGATGATCCGTTACCTGAGACTTGTCGTGATCGGCCTGCTTGGCCTTTCCCTTTTGACTGTTGCCCTTGCGAACCGTGCTCCGGTCGAGGTGCGGCTGTTGCCGGGTGATCTGGCGGCGTTGACCGGGCTGACCTGGGCCATGGAACTGCCGCTGTTTCTGGTGATCTTTGCAGGCATCCTTGCGGGCGTGCTGATCGGCTTTGTCTGGGAATGGCTGCGTGAGACGGGCATTCGCAGCACGGCAAGCGCCAAGGCCCGCGAAGTGGCGCGGCTGGAGCGGGAGCTGGCGGCCCTGCGGGGGCGGAATGACCAAGGCGAACAGGACGACGTGCTCGCGCTGCTGGACCGGCCTTCGGGCAAGTGATGCAGGACGTGCGGGTCAAGATCTGCGGTCTGCGGACTGAAGCCGACGTGGCGGCCGTTGCACGGGCCGGGGCTGCCTATGCGGGCTTTGTGTTCTTTCCCAAAAGCCCGCGCCACCTGACGCTGGAGGTTGCACGAACGCTTGCGCTGGGCGCGCCGGATGGCTTGTGCAAGGTGGCGCTGGTGGTCGATACCGATGACGCGGCGCTGGATGCGCTGGTCGAGGCGGTGCCGCTGGACATGTTGCAGCTGCATGGCCACGAAAGCCCGGAGCGGGTCGCCGCTGTCAAGGCGCGCTACGGGTTGCCGGTGATGAAGGCGATGGGCGTGGCGGATGAGGGTGATCTGGCCGGGCTGCTGGAGATGAGCCTGGTCGCCGACCAGCTTTTGATCGACGCCAAGCCGCCGAAGGGCGCGGACTTGCCGGGGGGCAACGGGCTGGCCTTCGACTGGCGGTTGCTGGTCGGGCGCAAGTGGCTGCGGCCATGGATGCTGGCTGGTGGGCTGACGCCGGACAACGTGGCGCAGGCGGTGCGGCTGACCGGGGCGCGGCAGGTGGATGTGTCTTCGGGTGTGGAGCTGTCGCCGGGGGTCAAGGACCCCGCCAAAATCGCCGCCTTTGTCGAGGCCGCTCAAGGCGTGCGCGGCGGCGTGCCGATCCTGCGTTAATCAAATGGAGCGGCCGCCCGAAAGGGGGCGGCCGCAAGTCTTTGCCTCGCCCTTGGCGCGCCGGGCGCGCCAGGGGCTTGGGTTTCCCAGCTTTACATTGCTGGCAGGATGGTCAGGTCACGGATCGGCGCGTCGGCACCAGTAACCATCCAGGACGCGGTGACAGCGCCGGTGGCCAGATCGACGGTGTGAATCCCGCCGTTCGCGGCCAACCATGCGGTGTTTGTGCCGTCCGCCGTGGTGGCGACGTCAAAGCCGACCGGGCCTTCCAGCGCCACGCCAAGCTTGCCGATGGCGGCCAGGGTGCCGTCATTCGGCGCGGTTTGCTGGATCAGGCCGGAAATCGTGGCGTCGATGTTGAACATCGCGGTCTTTTCCGGCTTGCCATAGCTGTTGGTATAGGCGGCGGCGACGATGTTCGGCGCTTCGCCGGCATGCATATCCTCGGCCACAAAAGCCAGCGCGCCATCAACGGTGACTTCGCCGGTATCGACGTTCACGCGGTGGTTGGTAGTGCCGGTCATGTAGCGCAGACGGTCCGCCGCCGGGTTGAAATCGACCACCACCGGAGTGTCGGCCAGCGGCAGGGGGGTGGCCATGGTGGCAATCTCGGTCACGGCACCGGTGGCGGGATCGATCTCGACGATGGCTTGCGCGTCGGTCACGCCGTAAAGCTTGCCGTTGCCGGGGCGCAGGTCGATGCCAAGCAGGCTGGTGACGCCCTGAACCTCGACCGTGGCGGTGACTGTGGCTGTGGCGGTGTCGATCGTCAGAAGCGTGCGATCACCGGTCAGCGCGATGGCGGTTTCGGCGGCGGCGGGCAGGGCGGTGCCTGCAAGCAGGGCAGCAGTGGCAAGAATGCGCATCGTAATCTCCTTGATAGGATGGTTGCGATGGCAGGTACGGAGCGCGGAGCGGGTAAGTTGCAGCAGGTCTGATCACGAAACCGTCAGGCGTGGGACACGATTTCTTGGAAGAAATCGTGCCGGAGCCTTTGAAGGCTCCGGTCCGGAGTTTTCGAAAACTCCGGTGCGACGCAGGGGGACCTTTCCCCACGGCTGCAATGGCGCTACATCCTTGCGCAACACCAAGGGGGATGCGCGATGGCCGAAGACGGGTTGAACAGCTTCATGACGGGACCGGACGAACAGGGCCGGTTCGGGCTTTTTGGCGGGCGGTTCGTTTCCGAAACGCTGATGCCGCTGATCCTTGAACTGGAAGAGCGGTATGAGCATGCCAAGACCGACCCGAGTTTCTGGGCCGAGATGGAGGATCTCTGGAAGCATTACGTCGGCCGCCCGTCGCCCCTGTATTTCGCGCCGCGGCTGACCGAGCATCTGGGCGGTGCCAAGGTCTACATGAAGCGCGATGAGCTGAACCATACGGGTGCCCATAAGATCAACAACGTGCTGGGCCAGATCATTCTGGCGCGGCGGATGGGCAAGACCCGGATCATCGCCGAAACCGGCGCGGGGCAGCACGGGGTGGCGACGGCGACGGTCTGCGCCAAGTTCGGACTGCAATGCGTGGTCTACATGGGTGCCCATGACGTGGAGCGGCAGGCGCCGAACGTGTTCCGGATGAAGCTGCTGGGGGCGGAGGTCATTCCGGTGACCAGCGGCCGGGGTACGCTCAAGGACGCGATGAACGATGCGCTGCGCGACTGGGTGACCAATGTGCGCGACACGTTCTACTGCATCGGCACGGTGGCGGGGCCGCATCCCTACCCGGCGATGGTGCGGGACTTCCAAAGCATCATCGGCAAGGAAGTGCGCTGGCAATTGGCGGAACAGGAAGGCGAGGGGCGTCTGCCCGACACGCTGGTCGCGGCCATCGGTGGCGGATCGAACGCCATGGGGCTGTTTTACCCGTTCCTTGACGACCCGTCGGTGAACATTCTTGGGGTCGAAGCGGGCGGCAAGGGCGTCGATGACCGGATGGAACATTGCGCCAGCCTGACCGGGGGGCGTCCCGGCGTGCTGCACGGGAACCGCACCTATCTGTTGCAGGACGCGGACGGGCAGATCCTTGAGGGGTTCTCGATCTCGGCCGGGCTGGATTATCCCGGGATCGGGCCGGAGCATTCCTGGCTGCATGACATCGGCCGGGCGAAATACGTCAGCATCACCGATGCCGAGGCGCTGGAGGCGTTCCAGATGTGCTGCAAGCTGGAGGGAATCATCCCGGCGCTGGAGCCTTCGCATGCGCTGGCGCAGGTGATGAAGATCGCGCCCACCCTGCCGCGCGACCATATCATCGTGATGAACATGTGCGGCCGGGGCGACAAGGACATCTTCACGGTGGCCAAACACCTTGGCCAGGACATGAAGGTCTGAGGTTTGGCACGGTCCGGGCGGCAGAACTGCCGTCCGGGGGGCTGGCCGCCCATCTTTGGCCGAATCCATCATAAACTTCGGTTTAGGCGTGCTGGCGGAAGGTTTATTTCCCCGGCCCTAAACCCATGGCGAATGGAATGGTCCGCCATTTCTTGCGTTTCCTGATTGCACTTGATGCATCCCGGCGGGCTTTGCCGGGCAACCATGGACAGGGCTGCCGCACAGGGCACCCCCTACGGAAAGGAAACGAAGATGAAGGCAAGAACCCGGCTGATGATGTTCACCGCGGTGGCGGCGGTGTCGGCCAACATGGCCCTGGCGGCGATTGACCCACAGGGGCTGGCGGACGCCTATGTGGCCGAAGGCTACAGCTATGTCGAGGTCAAGACCGGCCCGACCCAGACCAAGCTTGAGGCGGTCAAGGGCGACCGGAAGGTCGAAGTGACCTATGACAACGCCAGCGGCGAGGTGATCAAATCGGAATTCGAGAGTGCCGACTCTGAATACATCGGCCGGACCGGGGTCGAGATCGACACGTCGGACGACGACTTCGAAGACGATGACAGCGACGACGACAGTGACGACGACAACGATGACAGTGATGACGACAGCGATGATGACAGCGATCATGGCCCCGACCATGACGACGACGACGATGATGACGATGATGATGACGACGATGACGACGACGACGATGATGACGACGACGATGACGATGATGATGACGATGATGGCGGCAGCAGCGACGACTAAGCTCCGGGGCTAGACCCGGCTGGGGCCCCGGCTTGCCGGGGCCCCTTGGCTGGCGCATAGTCTGCAGCAAGCGGAAGGTGGGACATGAGATGAAACGCCGGGACTTCCTGGCCGGGGGGATTGCAGGTCTGGCGGCGGCGACGTCGGCTGATGCGAAGGATTTTGTGTCCGGCATCATCGACCAGTTGCGCGGCCAGGGCTTTCAGACCGTGCTGGAAGAACGCACTCTGCTTGGCCGGGTGCGGATCACCGCTGCCCGCAACGATGGCCAGCGCGAGATCATCGTCAACCCGCGCACGGGCGAGATCCTGCGTGACTTGTGGACGCCGGGGTCGGGCGGGGTCGCGCGGATCGACATCATCGATGACAAGTCTGGCAAGCGTCGTGACGACGACGACGACCAAGACGATGATGATGATGACGACGACGACGATGATGACGACGACGATGGCGGCAACAGCGGCAGTGGCGGCGGCGACGGCGACGATGACGACGATGATGATGATGACGACGATGATGACGACGATGACGATGACGACGACGATGATTGATCCCGCCGGTCATCGGGTCCCTGATTGAAACGCGCGGCGCCCTTTCTGGCGATCTTCGTCATTCAGGCGATCTGTGCCTTTTTCTTTGTCTCTGACATCCTGTCATCGGTGCTGGGCATCCGAACCACCCCGATCAGCTGGGAAATGCGCGAGTTTCTGGAGATCGGCGCCGCCATCGGGTTGGTGCTGGGGGTGATCGTCGGCGGCCTGATGCTGCGCCGGGCGTTGCGCGACCGCAACCGCGCCGAAGAACGTCTGCGCCGCGCCTCGGGGGCGTTCATGGTGCTGCTGGAGGAGCGGTTTGCCGAATGGGGGCTGACCCCGTCGGAACGCGACGTGGCGCTGTTTTCGATCAAGGGCATGTCTACGGCGGAAATCGCAGCGCTGCGCACGACCAGCGAAGGCACTGTCAAGGCGCAGACCAACGCGATCTATCGCAAGGCGGGTGTCACCGGGCGGCCGCAGCTTCTTAGCCTGTTCATCGATGACCTGATGCGCGATGACGGGACGATTCGGGCGGCGGCCAACGGTGGGCGGACCGCAGCCTGACGGCGGTCAGACCGCGTGGAGCTGCAAGACCTCAAGCGGGACCACGTCCAGCGTTGACTGATGCGTCGCGGCAAGGCGGATCTTTGGCGCGGCACCTTCGTCATGCGCTTGCAGGAAACGGTTGGCGCACAGGCACCACTGGTCGCCGGGCTTCAGCCCCGGAAAGCCGTATTCGGGCCTTGGGGTGGACAGGTCATTGCCAAGGTATTTCGACAGGGCCAGAAATTCGGCCGTCATCGTGGCGCAGACGGTGTGGCGGCCCCGGTCCATCGGGCCGGTGTCGCAGCAGCCATTGCGGAAAAAGCCGGTCATCGGGTCGGTGGAACAGGGCTGAAGTGCCTCTCCCAGAACATTCACCGAGGGTTCTTTCATTCCTGCTCTCCCACGCCTGCGGTGGCCTTGCCTTTCCGGGGAGGCATGACCAATCTTTCCTGCAGGATTGCTGAAAGGGCCGCGAATGGAAAGCCTTGCCGAAGACCTTGCGACAATGGTGCGCAGGCCGCTGAGCGCGGATCACGTTGCCGCCCTGCGCCGGATCGGGGTTGAGCGCGAGGTGCCCGAGGGCAAGATTTTCCTGCGGGCGGGCGACCCGTCGGACATGTTCATCTATGTGCTGGAAGGCGGGTTCCAGCTGTGGGACGAGGCGAAGGACCAAGCGCTGAACGAGAACATTCTGGGGGCGGGCCAGTTTATTGGCGAGATTGCCTTTCTGGTCGGTGGGCGGATGCTTTACACCATGCGCGCGATCAGCCCGGCCCGTGTGATCGAGGTCCCGCGGGACGCGATGCTGCGGCTGATGGCGGCGGAACCCGAGATGTCGGATATCGTGGTATCGGTCTTCGCCGCCCGCCGCCGCGCCATGCTGGAACGCAACGCCACCGCCATCACGGTCGTAGGCCCAGCCGAAGACCGCCGGGTGCGCGCGGTTGCAGCCTTCTGCGCAAGAAACAAGCTGCCGGTGACGGTGGTCGATCCCGCCTCGGACGCGGCGGCGGAATGGGGTGAGGCTTGCTCGTTTGAGCCAGGGCAAGGGCCAAAGGTCATCTTTGGCGCGGGTGAGGTCTTGGACTGCACGTCGCAGGCGATTGCCGAACGGATCGGGATTGCCTTTACCCCCACCGATGCGACCTTTGACGTGGTGATTGTCGGCGGTGGCCCTTCGGGCGTTTCGGCGGCGGTCTATGCCGGGGCCGAGGGGCTTAGCGCGCTGGTGGTCGAGGATCTGGCGATTGGCGGGCAGGCGGGCACCTCCAGCCGGATCGAGAACTACATGGGGTTTCCCACCGGCATCTCTGGCGCGGACCTGTGTTTTCGGGGCGAAGTGCAGGCGATGAAGTTCGGCACCCGCTTTGCCATCCCGCACCGGGTGACCGGGATCGACCGGGTGGAGCCGGACTGGTGCCTGACGCTGGACAACGGCCTCAAGGTGCTGGCGCGGTCGGTCGTGGTGGCGACGGGGGTAGAGTATCGGCGGATGCCGCTGGACCGGCTGGAAGAGTTTGAAGGCGCCGGCATTTACTATGCCGCGACCGAGGTCGAGGCGCGCTGGTGCCGCGAGACCGAAGTGGTGGTGATCGGCGGCGGCAACTCGGCCGGGCAGGCGGCGATGTTCCTGTCGCGCACGGCCAGGCATGTGCATGTGCTGGTAAGGGGCGGCAGTCTGGCGGCCAGCATGTCGGCCTATCTGGTGGACCGGCTGCAGCGCACGCCGAACATCACCATCCACTACCGCGCGCAGGTCGTGGCGCTGGAGGGGGAGCGGGTGCTGCAATCCGTGGTCATCCACAGCGCCGAGGACGGGCAGGACTGGACCCTGAACGCCCGGGCGGTGTTCGTGATGGTCGGGGCCGCGCCCAACACCGGCTGGCTGCAGGGCCGGGTGGCGGTGGACGGCAACGGGTTCGTCCTGACCGGAGCCGATGCGGGCGATGGCACGGCCGGGCGGGGGCGCTATGCGACCAGTTGCCCGGGGATCTATGCCGTGGGCGATGTGCGGGCCGGATCGGTCAAGCGCGTCGCCAGCGGGGTGGGCGAAGGGTCGGTGGTGATTTCGGACGTGTGGAAGTACCTGAACCCCTGAGGCCTTGCCCTGCCGGGAGCCCCCCACCCCCATCCCCTCCCCACGAGGGGGAGGGGAGGCTAAGGATGAACCTTCGTGCCAGAAACGATCGGGGGGACATTTTTGCCGAGGGTTGGGGAGGACACCTCCCCTCCCCCTCGTGGGGAGGGGATGGGGGTGGGGGCACCCGGCCTGCGCCAAGACTGGGCGTTCCTGCATCTGCCAAGGCTGAGCGCCCGGGCCGCAGCCACGCAAACGTCCTGTCCGACCCTTTACCGCACCGCTGCTGCCGCCTATAACGCGCGGCATGGACTACGGGCTGATCTCGCGTCGAATTAGCTGCCCGGCGGGCTGACCCCCAGCCCCCGGGTTCTTTGCGCTTGGCCGATCCTTCCCCCCTTTGACCGCGAGTTTCCCCTCATGTCGTCTGACAGCCCTTCCGACACCGTTCCCGACTACCGTGACACCGTGTTCCTGCCTGAAACCGCCTTCCCGATGCGGGCGGGCCTGCCACAGCGCGAACCCGACTGGCTGGCGCGGTGGGAGCGGATTGGCGTCTATGACCGCCTGCGCGCGCAGAAGGGCCGGGTGCCCTTCGTGCTGCATGATGGCCCCCCCTATGCCAACGGCCACCTGCACATCGGCCATGCGCTGAACAAGGTGTTGAAGGACATGGTGGTGCGGTCGCAGCAGATGATGGGCCGCGACGCCCGCTATGTGCCGGGCTGGGACTGCCACGGTCTGCCGATCGAGTGGAAGATCGAGGAACAGTACCGCGCCAAGGGCCTGAACAAGGACGACGTGGACATCGTCGACTTCCGCCAGGAATGCCGCCGCTTTGCCGAGGGCTGGATCGACGTCCAGCGTGAGGAGTTCAAGCGGCTGGGCGTCACCGGCGCCTGGGACCGGCCGTACCTGACGATGGATTACCACGCCGAGGCGGTGATCGCCGGGGAGTTCATGAAGTTTGTCATGAACGGCTCGCTTTATCAGGGGTCGAAGCCGGTGATGTGGTCGCCGGTGGAAAAGACCGCTTTGGCCGAGGCGGAGGTGGAGTATCACGACCATACCAGCCATCAGGTTTGGGTGCGGTTCCGGGTGATCGCGGCCGATGCGGTGTTCACCAAGACGCCGACGGACGTGGTGATCTGGACGACCACCCCCTGGACCATCCCGCAGAACCGGGCGGTCGCTTTCGGGCCCGAAATCTCTTACGGGCTTTATGAGGTGATCGGGCGGCCAGAGGAAAGTTCTGCCACCATCGGCCACCGGGTCGTTCTGGCGGACAAGCTGGCTGAAGCCGTTTTGGCACAAGGCAAACTCCTTGGGCCAGACATGGTGCGGCGGCTGTGCGACGTGTCGTCGGCGGACCTGCAAGCCATGGTCCTGGCGCATCCATTCCGCGGCGTCGAGGGTGGGGCGGGCGAGTGGGACTATGACGTCCCGATGCTCCCCGGCGACCATGTCACCGATGACGCTGGCACCGGGTTCGTTCATACCGCCCCCAGCCACGGGGATGACGACTATATCCTTGGCCAGAAGTTCGGCCTGCCGATGACCTACAACGTTGAGGCGGATGGGTCCTATCGCCCTGACCTGCCCCTGTTCGGCGGGCAGCACATCATCCTGCCGGATGGCAAGGAAGGTCCTGCCAACGTCTCGGTCATCAAGCAACTGGCCTATTCCGGTGCCCTCTTCGCCAAGGCGAAGCTCAAGCACAGCTATCCGCATTCGTGGCGCTCCAAGGCGCCGGTCATCTACCGCAACACGCCGCAGTGGTTTGTCGCCATCGACAAGCCGCTGGACGACGGGATGACCACCTATGGTGACACGATCCGCACGCGGGCGCTGAACTCGATCAATCAGCTGGTCACATGGACCCCGGCGACGGGGCGCAACCGGCTGCACTCGATGATCGAGGCGCGGCCGGATTGGGTGCTTTCCCGCCAGCGCGCATGGGGTGTGCCGCTGACGGCCTTCATCAAGAAGGGCGCGAAGCCGACCGATCCCGACTTCCTGCTGCGCAATTCCGAGGTGAACGCCCGGATCATCGCGGCGTTTGAGGCGGAAAGTGCGGATGTTTGGTTTGTGCAAGGATTCAAGGAACGCGTGCTGGATGGCATCGTGAATCCGTCCGATTATGTCAAAGTCGATGACGTGCTGGACGTGTGGTTTGACTCAGGCTCCACCCATGCATTCGTCCTGCGTGACCGGGAGGATGGCAGCGCGGATGGGATCGCTGACCTTTACCTTGAAGGCACCGACCAGCATCGCGGCTGGTTCCATTCGTCCATGCTGCAGGCCTGCGGCACCAAGGGGCGGGCGCCCTATCGGGGCGTGCTGACCCACGGTTTCACGCTGGACGAGAAGGGCATGAAGATGTCCAAATCGCTTGGCAACACGACCTCCCCGCAGGAAGTGATCGGCGAATACGGCGCGGATATCTTGCGGCTTTGGGTGGCGCAGTCGGACTATACGGTTGACCTGCGCATCGGGAAGGAAATCCTGAAAGGGGTGGCCGACAGCTACCGCCGCCTGCGCAATACCATGCGCTACATGCTCGGCGCGCTGAAGGGCTTCACCGAGGCCGAGCGGGTGGAGCCTGCCGACATGCCGGAACTGGAACGCTGGGTGCTGCACCGGCTGGCCGAACTGGACGGCGAAGTGCGCGAGGGCTATGCCAAGTACGACTTCCAGGGCGTGTTCCAGAAGCTGTTCACCTTCTGCACCACGGACCTGTCGGCGATCTATTTCGACATTCGGAAGGACACGCTGTACTGCGACGCGCCCACCAGCCTGCGCCGCCGGGCCTGCCGGACCGTGCTGGACATCCTGTTCCACCGGCTGACCACCTGGCTTGCGCCGGTGCTGGTTTTCACCATGGAAGAAGTGTGGCTGGAGCGGTTCCCGGGGGACGACTCCTCGGTTCATCTGCTGGATTTCCCGGAAACGCCAAAGGCATGGCTTGATACTGCACTGGCGCGGAAGTGGGACGCCTTGCGCGACGCGCGGCGGGTCGTGACGGGTGCGCTGGAACTGCAGCGGACGGCGAAGGTGATCGGCTCCAGCCTTGAGGCGGCGCCGGAGGTGTTCGTCACCCCGACCCTTGCAGCCGTGCTGGGCAGCGTGGACTTTGCCGAACTCTGCATCACCTCGGGCCTGAACCTGCGCGAGGGGCAAGCGCCAGAGGGGGCCTTTGCGCTGGCGGATGTGCCGGACGTGGCGGTGCTGTTCCACCCGGCCCATGGGGCCAAGTGCGAACGCTGCTGGAGGGTCCTGCCCGATGTCGGCACGCATAAGCATCCGGGCACCTGCCAGCGCTGCTCGGACGCGTTGGGGTAGGGCAGGGTGGCCCAGCCAGCCCGGGCGGTCGTGCTGACGCCCTTCGGCCCGGTGACCCTGGTCGAGGTGGCGGGCGTGTTGGTCAGGCTGGACTGGTGGGCCGATCCCGGCGAAACCTCAGCCCTGCTGGAGGAGGCGTCGCGGCAGATGGCGGCGTATTTCGACGGGCGGTTGCAGCGGTTTGACCTGCCCCTGAACTGGGGTGAGGGGCTGCATGCCGCTGTGCGCCACGCGATGGCTGAAATCCCGAAGGGCGAGACGCGGACCTATGGCCAGATCGCCAAGGCCGTGGGCGCGCCTGCGCAGGCGGTGGGGCAAGCCTGCGGGGCGAACCCGCTGCCGATCCTGATCCCCTGCCACCGTGTGACTGGGACGGACTGGTTCGGGGGCTTTTCCGCGCCGGGCGGGGTTGAGACGAAGGCGGCGCTCCTGCGCCATGAGGGGGCGCTTCTGCTGTGAGCGAGGCTTTGCGCGTGGCGATCCTTGATCTGGCGCTGCAACGGGGGCGGGGGAAGTCGTTCTGCCCTTCTGACGTGGCCCGAGCGCTGGCTGCGGATTGGCGACCGCTGATGCCCGAGGTGCGTGCGGTTGCGGCCGCAATGCCGGATATCATGGCAACGCAAGGCGGCGTCGAAGTTGACCCGCTGGCAGCGAAGGGGCCGATCCGGCTGCGGCTGCGGTAGGCCTGAGCTTATCGAAACCCCCGTGCTGGACTTAAAGCGCAGCTTGTGCCCGCCCGCGCCGGGGCCTACGCCTTTGTGTAACGGTTTCATGACGGGTGCGCTTTGACGCTTGGCGTTTTTCTGGCTGTCCTTGGTGCGGCCTTTCTGCATGCGCTGTGGAATGCGCTGATCAAGCTTGGGACCTCGAAGGTGGGCGGGATGGTGATCCTGTCGATTGTCGAAATGCCGATCGGGCTGGCGGTGATCGCCGTCGCGGCCCCCATTGATCCCGCGGCGATACCGTGGGTGATCGCGGCAGGCTGTACGCATTTCGCCTACAAGTTCTTCCTGACCTATGCCTATGACCGGGGCGATCTGTCCCGGGTCTACCCCATCGCCCGGGGGGCGGCGCCGATGGTAGTGGCACTGGTGGGGGCGTTCTTTCTGGCGGATGCGGTCAGCGGGCAGGAGTATCTGGCGATTGCGGTGCTCGCGGCGGGGATCCTGCTGATGGCACGCGGCGTCTTCACCAGTGGAGAGGATCGCAAGCTGTTGCCCTTCGCCCTCGGCTCGGCGCTGGCGACGGCGACCTATACGCTGATCGACGGGATGGGCGCGCGGGTGTCTGGCGCGCCTGCCGCCTATGTGGCTTGGGTCTTTGTTGCGGATGGGATGTTCTTCACGCTGGGGATGCTGGCCCTGCGCGGCTGGGATGTGATCCCGCGCAACTGGCACGCCTGGCGGATGGGAAGTGTCGCCTCGGCGGCAAGCTATGGGGCCTATGCCGTGTCGATCTGGGCGATGACGTTGGCACCGATTGCGGTGGTGGCGGCGCTGCGCGAAACCTCGATCCTGTTTGCGGTGCTGATCGGCTGGCTGGTCTTTGGCGAGAAGATGACGGGGGAAAAGGCGGTGGCGTCGGTTGTCATCGTCGCGGGGGTGATGCTGACGCGGCTTTGAGGGGGGCGCTCATCGTTCGACTGCGTCTCCTCCTCGCCAGGGGACGCTCGCGAGGAGTGTCGAAGACATCGACGAGCAGGCCCGTCAGCGCACCCGGCGGATGCCTTCGGGCACGATCTGCTGCACGATCCCGGCCAGCGCCAGATAGAGTGACGTGAGCACCAGCAGCCACTTGGCAATTGCGCCTTCCTGGAAATCCCACCATGCGGCCCAACCGGCCAAGAGGATCCAAAACACGCAGATGGCGAGGGACAGGTTGGCCCACCGCGGCGTGCGCGTTGGGTGGATGAACTTGAGGTTGGTGAACATCGCGACCGTCAGGAGGATGACGGTCAGCAGGATCACCATTTCGCCCGGGCGGGTCGCGAAGAGGACAAGGACCACCATGTTCCAGCAGGCGGGAAATCCGGCAAAGGACTTGTCCTTGGTCTTCATCCGCGTGTCGGCGAAGTAGACGACCGACCCGTAGCAGATGACGATGATCGCAAGCCAGCCGGTCCAACCGGTCAAGAGGCCGGATTTGAACAGCGCGAAGGCGGGGATGAAGACATAGGTCAGGTAATCGACGATCAGGTCCATCAGAACGCCATCGTAGGTTGGCCAGTTCTTCTGCACGTCATATTTGCGGGCCAAGGGGCCATCGATCCCGTCAACGATCAGCGCAAAGACCAGCCAGAGGAACATCAGGCTCCATTCCCCGTTCACGGCGGCAAGCATGGCAAACATGGCCAGAACCGCGCCAGAGGCGGTGAGAAGATGTACTGAAAGGGCTTGAATACGAGGGCTCATTTGGCCTTGATGGCGGATTCCGGGGCAGCGTGCAACAGGGTGGTCGTGCCAAATCAGGCGCGAGGGTGGGCTTTTTCGTAGACTTCCATCAGCCGCGCCGCATCGACGGCGGTGTAGGCCTGGGTGGTGGAAAGCGAGGCATGGCCCAGCAACTCCTGTATGGCGCGAAGGTCACCGCCCGCCGACAACAGGTGCGTGGCAAAGCTGTGGCGCAAGGCGTGGGGCGTGGCGGTGGCGGGCAGGCCGAGGCGCAGGCGCGCACGTTCCATCGCCGATTGGATAAGGCGTGGGTTGACCGGGCCGCCGCGTGCGCCGCGAAACAGCGGGGCGTCGGGGGTAAGGTCGAAGGGGCAAAGGGCCACATAGGTGGCCACGGCCTGCGCGGCGGCAGGCAGGGCGGGGACGATCCGGGTCTTGCCGCCCTTGCCGGTGATGCGCAGGACTTGTGGCAAGGGGTGGCTGGCGCCGGTCAGCGACAGCGCCTCGGAGATCCGCAGGCCAAGGCCGTAAAGCAGGGTCACGATGGCGGTGTCGCGGGCAGCAATCCAGTCTTCGCGGGCATCGTCGCCGATCGTGTCCAGAACGGCGGCGGCGCCATCCTCGGACAGGGGGCGGGGCAGTTTGCGGCGGAACTTGGGGCTGCGGGCGGACAGGACCGTGGTCGCATCTGCCCCGGTCCGGTCTGCGGCCCAGGCGGTGAAGCCCTTCACCGCCGACAGCGCCCGGGCCAGCGACCGGGGCGACAGTCCGCGCCCCCGTTCATCCGCCAGCCAGGCGCGCAAGTCGGTCTGGCTGGTGCCGGCGACGCGGGCCAACCCGTCCGCCCCGCCGTGATGCTGGGCAAGGAAGTGCAGATAGCGCGCGACGTCGCGGCAGTAGGCATCCACAGTGCGAGGGGCAGCGCCGTTCAGCGCGCGCAGATGGGCCAGCCATTCGGCCAGCGCGGATTGCAGGGCCGGGGCAAGAAAGGCCATTCGTCCAGCACCGCTTTGGTCAGCGCTGGTCATCATGGTCCCGCTCATCCAAGCCAATGGCGCATCTTGCGCTCGAACACCCCGGCGAAGAAGGCGAGAAGGTCGGTTCCGTGGATCGGCTTGAATTGGTGGGGGTCTTCCGACCCGAAGACCAGCATGGCGGGCAGGCGGCCTTTGCCAAAGTCCAGCTTCATCAGCGCCTCGGACCGGATGTCGTCGGCGCGGTCGCCATAGACGGTTGCGGCCAGCGTGGTTGTCTGGCGCAGCACGACAGGGCGGGCCGGGCCGTTGCGACCGTTGGTCAGATAGCTGCCGACAAAGGCGCGGGGGGCGACATGCAGCACATCGCCAAGCCGGCGCAGGGCGGGATCGGTCAGCCCGTCTTCTTGCACGGTTTCCAGAACCAGCCTGACGATATCCACCCGCAGGGTCTGGGCGACCTCGGTCGAAAGGGCCTGCATGAAGCCTTCGAAGGTCGGCGGATCAAGCAGTTGCAAAATCGCCCGGTGGACCTGATTGGTGCCGGCCAGGTTTTCATAGGCGGCGGCGATGACCGACCGGTGGGTGTCTTCCAGCCGGTCCAGACGGGTTTCAAGCCGCTGCATGGCAATGCCGCGCAAGTCGACGATGTTTTCGCCCATGGCACGTTCATTCGCGCCGACAAGCGCGCTCATCACGTCACGGTCTTCCAGCAAACGTTCGGGCTGAGCGAGGATGATGGTCCGCAGGTCTGGTTCGATCATGGGTATTCGTCAACCGGATTCAGGTATGAATTCCGGTGACTATAGGCCGAAGCTCATGCAGTTGGCGACAGTTTTGTGCCACAGAGCCGACGAACCAGTGCAGAGTTGCCACAGCCGCGGGAAAGGCCCTAGCGCTGGTAGGGTGGGGGGAAACTGGTACTAGAACCGGCCTGTCCTCCCACCGGGGCGAGGAGGAGAACAGGCGGCGGCGTTCTTCTTTGCCGGATCAGAGGATCTTTTGGCCGGTCTTGGCCCAATCCTTCATGAACTGCTCCAGCCCCTTGTCGGTCAGGACATGGGACGCCAGCCCCTTGATGACGGCCGGGGGGGCGGTGACCACATCGGCCCCGATCAGGGCGCAGTCCTTGACGTGGTTGGCGGTGCGGATCGACGCGGCAAGGATCTGGGTCTTGAAGTCGTAATTGTCATAGATCGTGCGGATGTCGCCGATCAGGTCAAGGCCATCAAGGTTGATGTCATCCAGACGCCCGATGAAGGGCGAGATGAAGGTCGCCCCCGCCTTGGCCGCCAGCAGCGCCTGATTGGCGGAAAAGCACAGGGTGACGTTGACCATGAAGCCTTCACCGCTCAGCACCTTGCAGGTTTTCAGGCCGTCCCAGGTCAGCGGCACCTTGACGGCGATGTTCGGCGCGATGGCGGCGAGTTTCCGCCCCTCGGCAATCATCTCGTCTGCGGTCAGCGCCACGACTTCGGCCGAAACCGGGCCAGAGACGATGGAGCAGATTTCCTTGGTCACCTCGATGATGTCCCGCCCGGATTTCAGGATCAGGGACGGGTTGGTGGTGACACCATCGACCATGCCAAGGTCATGCAGCTCGCGGATCGCGTCCACGTCGGCGGTGTCGATGAAGAATTTCATGGGGTTTCCTCCAGCACGGTTGCGGGGGCCGCAACTCAGGGGTTGTATGCTCTCGGAGCCGGGTTTACCCCAAACGGCTTGGCAGGGAAAGGTGGCGGGTTGGCGGACCGGGTCTATCAGGCGGGCGATCTGGTGGGGGTCCTTACGACCGAGCCTTTGGGCCGGGTGCTGGACTACCGCGCGCCCGAAGGCGGGTGTGGGGACGGTGATTTCGTCGAGGTGCCGCTGGGGCCACGCCGGGTGCTGGGCGTGGTCTGGGGCCCGGGCGAGGGGAAGTTCGATCCAGCCAAGATCAGGCCGGTGAACCGGGTGCTGGACGCGCGGCCGATGCGGGCGGAACTGCGCAGCTTTCTGGCACGGGCGGCGGATTACACGCTGACCCCCTTGCCCGCCATGCTGCGGCTGGCGACCCGCGCCCCGGGCTTGGGCGACCCACCGTCGATGCGCAAGGTGTTCCGGCTGACGGGGGCGGTGCCCAACAGCCTGACCGATGCGCGGCACCGGGTGGTCGAGGCGTTGCGGGATTTCGGCGCGGCCCCCGTGACGCTGGCCGAACTGGCCGAGGCGGCGGGCTGTGGCGCGTCGGTCGTCAAGGGGCTGGTCAAGCTGGGGGTGATCTCGGAAGAGGAAGCCCCGCGCGATCAACCCTATCCGCCCCTGAAGCCGGGCGGCGCCGTAAGGCTTGAGGGCGATCAGGTGGCCGCGGGCGATGCGCTGGTCGCCGCCGTGGCGCTGGGCGGGTATTCGGCCACGCTTTTGAAGGGCGTCACCGGGTCTGGCAAGACCGAGGTCTATCTTGAGGCGGTCGCCGAAACTTTGCGCACGGGGCGGCAAGCGTTGGTGCTGTTGCCGGAAATCGCGCTTACGTCCGAGTTTCTGACCCGCGTCGAAGCCCGTTTTGGCGCGCGGCCCGCCGAATGGCATTCGGGTGTCACCATGACCGAACGCCGCCGCCTGTGGCGCATGGTCGGCACGGGCGATGCGGGGCTGGTTGTCGGCGCGCGCTCAGCGCTTTTCCTGCCCTTTCAAGACCTTGGCCTGATCGTGGTGGATGAGGAACATGACACCTCCTACAAGCAGGAGGATGGTGTTCTTTACCACGCCCGCGACATGGCGGTCTTGCGGGCGGCGATTGCGGGCTGTGCGGTCGTTCTCGCCTCGGCCACGCCGAGCCTTGAAAGCTGGGCCAATGTCGAGGCGGGCAAGTATCAGCGCCTGGACCTTGGGTCGCGGTTCGGGGCGGCTGACCTGCCCGAAATGCGGGCCATCGACATGCGGGCCGAACGGCTGCCGGGGGATCGCTGGATATCGGAAACGCTTGCCGCCGGGGTGCGCACGGTGATCGGGCGGGGGGAGCAGGCGCTCTTGTTCCTCAACCGCCGCGGCTATGCGCCGGTGACCCTGTGCCGGGCCTGCGGGCATCAGGTCGGCTGCGATGACTGCGATGCGCGGATGGTCGAACACCGGTTCCAGAAGCGGCTGGTCTGCCACCAGTGCGGGGCGACCAAGCCCGTGCCGCTGGCCTGCCCGGCCTGCGGGGTAGAGGGCCGGATGGCCGCCGTCGGCCCGGGGGTTGAGCGTCTGGCCGAGGAGGTGACGGCGCGGTTCCCCGAGGCGCGGCTGTCGGTGCTGTCGTCAGACCTGTTCGGATCGGCCCGCGCGCTGAAAGAGGCGATAGGCACCATCGCCGCGGGCGGGGCGGACATCATCATCGGCACGCAGATCGTGGCCAAGGGGCACAACTTTCCGCTGTTGACGCTGGTCGGCGTGATCGACGCCGATCTTGGCCTGCAAGGGTCAGACCTGCGGGCGGCGGAACGCACGTTTCAACTGATGCGGCAGGTTTCGGGCCGGGCGGGGCGGACGGCTGACCGCAAGGGGCAGGCCTGGCTGCAGACACACCAGCCCGACCACCCGGTGATCCGCGCGATCCTTGGCGGGGACGAGGAGGCGTTCTGGGCCGCCGAGGCCGCCGAACGCCGTCTGGCCGGTGTCCCGCCCTATGGGCGCATGGCGGGGATCATCCTGTCCTCGCCCGATGTGGCCCAGGTCTTCGACTTCGCCGGTGAACTCGCCCGCCGTGACGGGCCCCTGCGCCGGATCGGCGCGCAGGTCTATGGGCCGGCACCTGCCCCCATCGCCCGGGTGCGCGGCCGGCATCGGGTACGGCTTCTGGTCAAGGCCGAGAAGTCTGCCCCCCTGCAGGCCGCCTTGGCCGAGTGGCTGGCGCAACTGAAACCGCCCACAAACCTGCGGCTGGCGGTGGACATCGATCCGCAAAGCTTTCTCTGACGGACCAGCCTCCTGACGCCGCAAGGATTGTGTCTGGCACAAGCTTTCGCTTTGCCTTGGTCGCGTTGCCGGGTAAGCCCATGCGCATGGCCGATCCATTCCCCCTGTCGCGCGCCGCAGAACTGCCCGTTTGGCGGCGGCCCGAGGCGCTGCTCTATCTGATGGCGGCGGCCATGCCGCTGAGCTTTGCGACATGGTCGGCCCTGTTGAACAACTTCGTCATCGAGGTGGCCGCCTTTACCGGCAAGGAAATCGGCTGGCTGCATACCGTGCGGGAGATTCCCGGCTTTCTGGCCATCGGGGTGATCCTGATCCTTCTGGTGATGCGCGAACAGGTACTGGCGCTGGTGGCTCTGGCGCTGTTGGGTGCGGCCACCGGCCTGACGGCGTGGTTCCCGTCCTTCACCGGCCTTCTGGTGATGACGCTGCTGTCCTCCATCGGGTTTCACTACTTCGAGACGGTCAACCAGTCGCTGCAACTGCAATGGATCGACAAGGCCCGCGCGCCCGTCGTGCTGGGCCGGATCGTTGCCGTCGGGGCGGGGGCATCGCTGGCGGCCTATGCCGCGATCGTGGCGCTGTGGGACAGTCTGGGGCTGGATTACAACACGGTCTATCTCGCCTCGGGCGGGCTGACGATTGCGATCACCCTCTTTGCCGCCATCGCCTATCCGCAGTTCGAAAACCCGCATCCGCAGCACAAGCATATGGTGCTGCGCAGCCGGTACTGGCTTTACTACGCGCTGCAGTTCATGGCCGGGGCGCGGCGGCAGATTTTCGTGGTCTTCGCCGGTTTCATGATGGTCGAACGGTTCGGCATGAAGGTCAGCGAGATGACGCTGCTTTTGATGCTGAATTACCTGATCAACATGGCCGTGGCCCCCGCAATGGGCCGCGCGCTGGGCAAATATGGCGAGCGGAACGTGATGGGGTTCGAGTACATCGGCCTGACGCTGGTGTTTCTGGCCTATGGCGGGCTTTACTGGTTTGGCTGGGGGCTGGTGATCGCCTCGGGGCTGTTCATTCTGGACCAGTTGTTCTTTGCGCTTTCGTTCAGCCTGAAGACCTATTTCCAGAAGATCGCCGATCCGCGGGACATTGCCCCCACCGCCGCCGTGGCCTTCACCATCAATCACATCGCGGCAGTGTTCCTGCCAGCGGCGCTTGGCTACCTGTGGGCCTCCTCGCCGGACTATGTGTTTGTCCTTGGCGCAGGCATGGCGCTGTTTGCCTTTGGCCTGATCTGCCTGATCCCGCGCCACCCCGAACCGGGGAACGAGACGGTGTTTTCGCGAGGCCTGCCGCAACCGGCTGAATAGGGCGGCAGAGTAAAGCCACGGTGATGCGACTGAAACGCCCGTTGGGTTTTTCCGGCGCGGCACCTATATCCAGCCTCAGAAACGGAGGTCCCCATGTTCTTCGCTAGCCGCTCCAAGATGGAAATGGTCGCGCCCGACAAGGCCTTGCCCGGTCGACCCGATCCGCTACCGACTGCTGACACGCATTTTCTGACCGGTATCCCGCTGAAATCCCCGGTGCCCGAAGGGATGGCCGAGGCGATGTTCGGCATGGGCTGCTTCTGGGGGGTCGAACGCAAGTTCTGGCAAGTGCCGGGCGTCTGGCTGACCATGGTCGGCTATGCGGGCGGTTACACGCCGAACCCGACCTACAAGGAAACCTGCACTCAGCTGACCGGGCATAACGAGGTTGTGCGGGTGATCTTCGATCCGGCACAGGTCAGCTATGACCAGCTGCTGAAGCTGTTCTGGGAAGGCCATGATCCGACCCAAGGTATGCGGCAGGGCAATGACATCGGGTCCACCTACCGGTCCGGCATCTATGCCTATACCGCCGAACAGGAGGCCGCCGCCAAGGCCACGAAGGCGGTCTATCAGGACGCGCTGACCAATGCCGGGCGTGGCGCGATCACGACCGAAATCCTGCCCGCGCCCGAGTTCTTCTTTGCCGAGGATTACCACCAGCAGTACCTCGCGAAGAACCCGAACGGCTATTGCGGCATCGGCGGCACGGGCGTGACCTGCCCGATCGGCACCGGCGTGACGGCCTGATGGCTTGACCAGGGTGGGGCCGGGGTCTATCCGGCCCCTGACCCTGGAGAGCGACCATGCCCACCTATTCCGCCCTGACCACCCTTCCCGGCGAAGATGCCGCCCGCGCCCTTGCCTCGGCGATGGAGCGGATGACCCCGGAACCCATCGGCGTCGGCGTCTTCGAGATCGAGGACGGCTCGGGCCTGTGGGAAGTCGGCGCCTATTTCATGGAACCGCCTGAACAGGTGATGCTGGACGTGTTCGCCATGGCCTTCGACGCAAGGCCCTTTGCGTTTTCCGAACTGCCGGACATCGACTGGGTCGCCAAGGTCCGCCGCGAACTTGCCCCGGTCGAGGCTGGCCGCTTTTTCGTCTATGGCAGCCATGACGCCGACAAGGTCCCGCAAGAGGCTGGTCGGGTGCCCCTGCAGATCGAGGCGACGGTTGCCTTCGGCACCGGCCACCACGGCACGACGCTGGGCTGCCTGAAGGCCTTTGACCGGCTGCTGACGGCCGGCGAATGCCCCGCGCGGGTGGCCGACATCGGCTGCGGCACGGCAGTGCTTGCGATGGCGGCAGCGGCGACCTTGCCCGACGCGCTGGTCATCGCCAGCGACATTGACCGGGTCGCGGTGGACGTGGCCGAGGCGAATGTGGCCATCAACGGGCTTGAAGGCCGCGTGGAATGTCTGGAGGCCGCAGGTCTGGACCACAACCGCCTGAAGGCCGCCGCTCCCTATGATCTTATTTTTGCGAATATCCTCAAAGGCCCATTGATCGAACTTGCCCCCGCGATCGCCCAAAGCCTTGCAACCGGCGGAAGATCGATTCTATCGGGTCTACTCGCTGTGCAGGCAGAGGCGGTGACTGCAGCCTACGTGGCCGAAGGTCTTTGTCTGCAGGACAGGGACGATATCGGGGAATGGTCCACGTTAGTGCTTAAGAAGCGCTGAATTCGTGGACAATCATTGACTCGCGGTGCGCTTGCCCATGATGCTAGTGCAGTGCCGCATTTTAGCCATAAAACTGCAGCACCTTTGACTGATTACAGAGCTGCTACTCTGGGTGGGCATCATGTGGGTTGATCCGAATCTTAACGAATTTTACAGCCGCGTTTCGCGGATTGAGAAAACGCATGCCAAAGGCTACGGCTTTGAAGCGGCAGGCACGCTGGGGCGCAAGGTGCCGTCGCGGACCGGGTCTCGCCTCTTCAAGCTGGTCAAGCCGCTGGCCTTCGCGCTTTTGGTCGGGGTCGCGCTGAAAGGCACGATCCACTATTACATCGGCGCGCAAACCTACGAAAGCCGGGTCAGCGCCCTTGCCGTGGGTGAGGGGATTGATCCTGTGGGTGCCTGGCTGATGCATGCCGATCCGGTAACGCTTTACGTTTCCAGCCAGTTGCAGGCTCTCCTGCCGCGCTAAAGCGCAGATCTTGGCAAACCAAAAAGGCCGCATCCTGCGATGCGGCCTTTCGTCATTCGGGTCTGGTGCTAATTAGCGACCAAGAAACTCGATATCACCACGGCACAGGCCGATATCATCAAGCTCGCGGTCCGAAAGCTTGTTCAGCGCCTTGCGGGTGACGCGCGCATCATTCCAAGCCGACAGAACGGCAAATACGTTCGACAGGCCAGAGATGGCACGGTAGGTGGTGATGGCGCCAAAGGGCGCCGGGCGGGTCGTCTCGACAGCGGCCATGGCTTGCATCCTTGTTTTCATTCTGCACAATTCGAAGGCTTATTCCTTCGATGATTGCCAGATAGTCGTGCTGCATGTGCAAAGCAAGCCAAACAAAGGCATGGCCGTGTTGCAGCCTTTGCATGACTCCGGTCGCAATTCTGTCATTTTTATCAGCGCGTTCCCGGCATGGCAGCGGCGCGCGTCGTATTTCTGCGACAGGCAGTCGTATTCTGCAAGTGCAAAATGCGGCCGCCCCAGGCGGCGCGCCCATGGAAAGCCATTGGCGGATGTTCGCTTTTCGTGCTAATCCGGTGCCAAGACCAAGAAACGGGGGCAGGATGCGTGTCATCGGCATTGATCCGGGGTTGCGAAACCTTGGATGGGGCGTGATCGACGTCGCGGGCTCGCGGCTGACGCATGTCGCCAATGGCATCTGCCATTCCAATGGCGATGATGGGGATCTTGCCACGCGCCTGCTGTCGCTCCACCTGCAACTGACCGCCGTCCTGCAAACCCATGCCCCCGATGCGGCGGCGGTGGAACATACCTTTGTCAACAAGGACGCGGTGGCGACACTGAAGCTGGGTCAGGCGCGGGGGATTGCGCTGCTGGTCCCGGCGCAGTTTGGTCTGGCGGTCGGGGAATATGCGCCGAACGCGGTGAAGAAAACCGTGGTCGGCGTGGGCCATGCGGCCAAGGTGCAGATCGACCACATGGTCAGGCTGCAATTGCCGGGTGTCGTGATCGCGGGGCCGGATGCGGCGGACGCCTTGGCCATCGCTATCTGCCACGCACATCACCTGCAGTCGGCGGGAAGGCTGCAAGCGGCTTTGAGGGCGACAGGATGATCGGCAGGATTTCCGGGCGGCTGGACTGGCGCGGGCCGGATCATGTGCTGATCGACGTGCGCGGCGTGGGCTATATCGTCCATGTCAACGACCGCACGCTTGCCGCGATGCCCGCCTTGGGTGAGGCGGTCAGTCTGTATACCGATCTTCTGGTGCGCGAGGACCTGCTCCAGCTCTTCGGCTTTCCGACGATGCTGGAAAAGGAATGGCACAAGCTGCTGACCACCGTGCAGGGCGTGGGTGCGAAGGCCGCGATGGCGATCCTTGGCACGCTGGGGCCGGAAGGCGTGGGCCGGGCGATCACGCTGGGGGATGCGCGGGCGGTGCAAGCGGCACCGGGCGTGGGGCCAAAGCTTGCGCAGCGGATCATCCTGGAACTGAAGGCCAAGGCCCCAGGCGTGATGGCGGCAGGTGTGGGGCTGAGTGCGAAGGCTGAGGCTGAGGATCTGGTGATCGAACCCGCCCCGGCACCGACAAGGACCGTAAAGCCGGATGGCGGGGCCACCCGGCGCGCGGCCTTCAGCGCCGATGCCTTGTCGGCTCTGATCAACCTTGGCTATGGGCAGGGCGATGCGGCACAGGCGGTGGCGACAGCCATGGGCGACCAGCCCGAAGCGGACACAGCAGCGCTGATCCGCGCCAGTCTGAAACTGCTGGCGCCGAGGTAAGGCATGGAACCCGACCCCGCCCTTCGCCCCGAAAAGCTGCCCGAGGATTTGGACCGCGCGCTGCGCCCGCAGATGCTGACCGAATTCATCGGCCAGGCCGAAGCGCGGGCAAACCTTACAGTCTTCATCGCCAGCGCCCGGATGCGGGGCGAGGCGATGGATCACACGCTGTTCCACGGGCCTCCGGGCCTTGGGAAAACTACGCTGGCTCAGATCATGGCGCGGGAATTGGGGGTGGGGTTCCGGATGACCTCGGGTCCCGTGCTGGCCAAACCGGGCGATCTGGCGGCGATCCTGACCAATCTGGAACCACGGGATGTCCTGTTCATCGACGAAATTCACCGGCTGTCCCCCGTGGTGGAGGAGGTGCTGTATCCGGCGCTGGAGGATTTCGCGCTGGATCTGGTGATCGGCGAGGGGCCTGCGGCGCGGACAGTGCGGATCGATCTGCAGCCCTTCACGCTGGTGGGGGCGACGACGCGGCTGGGGTTGCTGACAACGCCTTTGCGCGACCGGTTCGGAATTCCGACGCGCCTGGAGTTCTATTCCGAGGCCGAGCTGTTCGAGATCGTGTCGCGCGGCGCGCGACTGATGGGCGTAGAGGCCGAAGCGGAAGGCTGTCTTGAAATCGCCCGCCGCGCGCGGGGGACGCCCCGGATCGCCGGACGCCTGCTGCGCCGCGTGGTGGACTTCGCGCTGGTCGAGGAGGGCGGACGGATCAGCCGGACGCTCGCCGACCGGGCGCTGACCCGGCTGGGGGTCGACAAGCTGGGCCTGGACGGCGCGGATCGGCGGTATCTGACGCTGCTGGCCGAGAATTATGGCGGCGGTCCCGTGGGGGTGGAAACCATCGCGGCGGCCCTGAGCGAGCCGAGGGACGCGATCGAAGAGGTGATCGAGCCCTACCTGCTGCAACAGGGGCTGATCCTGCGAACCCCGCGTGGCCGGATGCTTGGGTCCAAGGCCTGGCGGCATCTGGGGCTGGAGGCGCCAAAGTCGCCCGGCCAGTCGGACCTGTTCGAAGCGAAGTGAGCGGAGCGCGTTCCGCGCAAGCCTTTGTCGCGCCTCTGGCGCGCGAAGGGCGCGCCAACCGGCTCGGGTTCATGGGGGCATTCTGCCCCCAGACCCCCTGAGAGTATTTTCGTAAAGAGCAAATGGAGGGGGCTTGTTGCGGGGCGGCAGGGGATGGTAGCGCGGGCCGGGTCAAAGGGGGCTGGCATGGGACCTGCAGAGGTTGAAGCGTTGTTCACGAGGTCTGATGGAGCCTATCTTTTTGCGCGCTGGGGGCGGCCGATTGTGCCGGTTGTCTTCGGGGCGGCTGATGAGAGCCTGCCGGTGATCAAGGGGGCGTTCGAGGCGGTGGTGGCGCTTGCGGGGCACCGGATGGCGGAGACCGACCCGGAACTGGGGGCGAACCTCATGGTGTTCTTCGTCCGCGACTGGGCGGAGTTGCTGGCGGTGCCCGATCTGGACCGGCTGGTGCCGGAGCTGGCGGGGTTGGTGGCGCGGCTGGAGGGGGCGGGGGCGAACCAGTATCGGATCTTCCGGTTTGAGGCGTCGGGGGCGATCAAGGCCTGTTTCGTGTTCCTGCGGATGGATGCGGCTTTGGCGGAGATGGAGGCGGAGACGCTGGCGCTGGCGCAGGCGGTGCAGACGATCGTGCTGTGGTCGGATCGGGCGTTTGACGGGGCCTCGCCGCTTGTGCGGGTGGGGGAGCGGGTGATGCTGCGACCCGAGATCGGCGGGGTGATCCGGGCGGGGTATGATCCGGTCTTGCCGGTGATGGCGCGGGACCCGGCCCATGCCTTGCGGCTGGTGGCACGGGTAAGGCTGGGGTGAGCTGTCCCGGGCAGGGACAAGCGGTGTGGCACAGGATTTCAACGGGTTGCGCGGCCGGATTTACCGATTGGTAACGTCTGCGGCGGGTTTCCCGGGGCGGCCTATCCGCCTATGCTGGACCTGACAGCCCGGAGAGCCCATGACCCCGCACCGCTTTGCCACCCGCGTCTACTATGAAGACACCGATCTGGCGGGGATCGTCTATTACGCCAATTACCTGAAGTTCATCGAGCGGGCCCGGACCGAATGGGTCGCAAGCCTTGGCATTGACCAGATGGCGTTGCGGGCGGCGGAGGGGATTGTCTTTGCGGTCCGGCGGGTTGAAGCGGACTTTCTGCGCCCCGCACGCTTTGGCGACGATCTGGTGGTGGAGACCACGCTGCAGGGGCTGACCGGCGCGCGGCTGGTGCTGGAGCAGGTGGTGCTGCGGAGCGGTGAGCGGCTGTTCGTCAGCACCGTCACGCTGGTCTGCCTGACTGATGCGGGCCATGCGGCGCGGATTCCGGCGGCGCTGCGGGCACGGCTGGCGGGGCCGGTGCATTAGTCGAGGCTAGGGGAAGGGCGCGTCGATGACTTCGTCACGCCTCGCGCCCTGTGCCGATGAGGAGACGAAGTCGAACGAGGAGGGGGGTGCGGATGACATCTTCCGTCACCTTGCGGCAAAACCCCGCCGCCCACGCCATTGTGTTGGCATTCCCCCTGCAATCTTGGTAGAATCACCGCTAACGGAGCCGATCAACGGCCCGATCAACAAGAGCAGGCGGAATGGACACGGACACACTTGCGGTTGCGCAGGAGATTGATTTCTCCATGCTCGCGCTGTTTGCGCGCGCCACGCTGACGGTGAAGATCGTCATGATCATGTTGTTGATCATGTCGTTCTGGAGCTGGGCGATCATCATCCAGAAACATCTGATGTACCGCCGCGCGCGGGCTGAGGCGTCGATTTTTGACCGGGCCTTCTGGTCGGGCGAACCTTTGGACGAGCTGTTCGAAAAGATCGGACCGGACCCGCAGGGCCAGTCGGAAAAGATCTTTGCGGCGGGCATGCTGGAATGGCGGCGCAGTCACAAGCAGGATGGTGGGTTGATCGCGGGCGCACAGGCGCGGATCGACCGGGCGATGGATGTGGCGATCAACCGCGAGAGCGAGACGCTGAACAACGGGTTGTCGTTTCTGGCGACCACCGGGTCCACCGCGCCGTTCATCGGGCTGTTCGGCACGGTCTGGGGGATCAAGCACAGCTTCGAGCAGATCGCGATTTCGCAGAACACCAACCTTGCAGTCGTGGCACCGGGGATCGCCGAGGCGCTGCTGGCCACGGGTGTCGGCCTGATCGCGGCGATTCCAGCGGTGGTGTTCTACAACAAGCTGAACGCCGACAGCGAGCGGATCGTGGGCGGCTATGAAGGCTTTGCCGACGAATTCGCGACGATCCTGTCGCGCCAGCTGGACGCCTGAGCCGTGGGCGCGGGCGTTGTCAAATCCGGCGGGGGTGGCGGTCGGCGCGGGCGGCGCAAGGGTCGCGCGGCGGCGATGAGCGAGATCAACGTCACGCCGTTTGTCGACGTCATGCTGGTCCTGCTGATCATCTTCATGGTGGCGGCACCGATGTTGACTGTGGGTGTTCCCGTAGAACTGCCGAAGACGGCGGCGGCGGCCTTGCCGATGGAGCAGGAGGAACCCCTGACCATCACCGTCACGGCGGATGGGCGGATCGCGATCCAGACGACGGAAATCAGCGATGCCGAGATGATCCCCCGGCTGACCGCGATTGCGGCAGAGCGGACGTCGAAGAAAGTGTTCCTGCGGGCGGACGGGTCGGTGCCCTATGCGCGGGTTGCGCAGGTGATGGGGGCCTTGAACGCGGGCGGGTTCAACGAGATCGGTCTGGTGACCGACGCCGAGGGGCCGACTTTCGGGGCAGGCGGGGCCGAGCCCGAAACGGGCGGCTGAGGCGGGATGCAGACGGGCACGATCTTTTCCGGGGTCGGGCACGCGGGGTTGATCCTGTGGGTGCTCGTTGGTGACTTGCTGTTTCCGGTCCGGCGGCCGGAAGAGGTTGTGGTCACGACGACGACGATCCTGACAAGCGCGGAATTTGCCGAGTTGCAGGCGGCCTCGACCCCGACCCCGTCGGAAGAGGCGGCGCCGGTGCGGCCACAGGCGCGGCCTGAGCCGGAACCGGAGCCTGCGCCGGAGCCGGAACCGGTACCTGAACCCCAGCCCGAGCCAGAACCCGAGCCTTTGCCGGAACCTGAGCCAGAACCCGAACCTGAGCAGGAGCCTTTGCCTGAGCCGGAACCGGAGCCTGTGGCACCTGCGGCGGAGGAGGAGCAGGCGCTGCCCTCGCCTTCGACCGAAGAGCAGCCCTTGCCGGAAGCAGCCGAGATCGTGGCGCCAAGCCCGGTGGAGGTCGAGACCGAGCTTGAGACGTCGGACACACCGACACCAGCGGTGAGCGATGAGCCGTCCGAGGCGGAAGTCGTGCAGGAAACGCCGACCGAAGAGACCGTGCCGGAAGATACCGGCGATGTGCTGCAGACCGAGGCGAACGAGGACCAGACCGAGGCGACGGGGATGACAACCTCGATCCGCCCGCGCACGCGGCCTGACCGGCCCGAGCCGGTGGCGGAGCCGGAGCCGGAGGTTGAAGTCGCCAGCGCCGATCCGGTGGAGGAGCCGCCGGAGGAGCCTGAGGATCAGCCGGTCGACGATCAGGCGACGGAAGACGCGATTGCGGCGCTGCTGGAAGAAGCGGCGGAGGAACCTGCAGCGGAAGAACCCGCCAGCACCGGCGGGCAGGACCTGCCGCAGGGGCCGCCGCTGACGGGGGGCGAGATGGGCAACATCTCCTCCGCCATTGCGCGGAAGTGGAACCTGGGCGCGTCCTCGACCGACACGTTGAGCACGATGGTGGTGATCCGGGTCAGCTTTGCGCCGGATGGGCGGCCGACGGGGTTTGAGCTGATCGAATCGGCCGGGCCAACGCAGACGGCGGTGGACCAGTTGTTCCAGACGGCGCAGCGGGCGGTGAACCGGGCCTATGCCGATGGCGGGCTGCCTCTGCCGGCGGAGAAATACGCGCAATGGCAGGTGCTCGACCTGGTGTTCGACGCCAACGGGATGAGAGCCAGATGAGATCTGCGATTCCTGTGCAACCTTTTGCCGATGGGGCCGTTGTCCCTGAGGTTCTGCTATCCACCCGGCCCGTCGCCGGGCAAAGACACAAATGAAACGGAGCTTGAACCCGATGAGAGCAGCCTTCCGAACCCTTCTTATGCTGATGCTGGGCCTGTCCATGGCCGGTATCGCGCCTGTGGCAGCGCAGAACGCGCCACCGCGGATCGTCATCGGTCCCGGGGTGATCGAGCCGATGCCGATTGCCGTCCCGACCTTCATCGATGAAGGCGGCGCGGGGGATTATGCGCGCGAGATCAGCCGCGTGGTCACGGCGAACTTGGAAGGCACGGGCTTTTTCCGCAACATCGGGGAAGAGGCTTACATCAGCCGGGTCACCGGGTTTGACGCGCCGGTTGCGTTCGAGGACTGGAAGGCGATCAACGCTCAGGTTCTTGTGACCGGGGCGGTCAGCGTCAGCGGGGACCGGATCACGGTGAAGTTCCGGGCCTATGACGTGTTCAACGGGCAGGTGCTGGAAGGGGCCGCGCTGCAGTTTGCGGGCACCACTCAGGGCTGGCGGCGGATGGCGCACAAGGTGTCGGACGTGGTCTATTCCAAGATCACCGGCGAGGGCGGGTATTTCGACAGCCGGGTGGTCTTTGTCAGCGAGAGCGGGCCGAAGAACGCGCGGCTGAAGCGGCTGGCGATCATGGATTATGACGGGGCCAATGTGGCCTATCTGACCGACAGTTCGTCCATCGTCCTTGCGCCGCGCTTTTCGCCGACCGGGGACCGCATCCTGTATACCAGCTATGAATCGGGCTTTCCCCGGATCACGCTGATGGACGTGGGCAGCCTTGAGCGGCGCAGTCTGGATGAACAGCCGGGCATCATGACCTTTGCCCCCCGGTTCAGCCCGGATGGCGGGACGGTGGTCTTCAGTCTGGAACGCGGCGGGAATTCGGACATCTACGCGCTGTCGGTGGCGTCGGGCGGGTTGACGCAGCTGACCAACGCGCCGTCGATTGAAACTGCGCCCAGCTTCAGCCCGGATGGCAGCCAGATCGTGTTCGAGTCCGACCGCACCGGCACGCCGCAGATCTATGTCATGCCCGCGAGCGGGGGTGAGGGCACGCGCATCTCGGGTGGGGCGGGGCGTTATGGCACTCCGGTCTGGAGCCCGCGTGGCGACTACATCGCCTTTACCAAGCAGAACGAGGGGCGGTTCCACATCGGCGTCATGCGCACCGATGGCAGCGAAGAGCGTCTGTTGACCGCCAGCTTCCTGGATGAGGGCCCGACCTGGGCGCCGAATGGCCGTGTGCTGATGTTCACCCGCGAAACCAGCGGGGCGGGCGGGCAGGCGACGCTGTGGTCGGTCGACATCACCGGGCGGAACCTGAAACAGATCCCGACGGAAGGCCCGGCATCTGACCCCGCGTGGTCGCCGCTTTTGCCATAAAACGTGACGCGCCGCCGATTCCCACGGCGGCGCAACTCTGTTACTCTGGCCGCAATCGAGCCAATAAGAAGGAAGAAACCCATGACTCTTGCCGCGAAGTCGCTTCTGCTGATTGCAACGCTTGCGCTTGCCGCCTGTAACAATCCTGATCGCTACGGTGCTGGTGGCCCGGGCGGCGCGGGTGGACCCGGGGGCGCGGGCGGCATTGACACCACGGGTCTGGGCGACCCGAACAACCCGACCTCCATCGCCTATTTCAACCAGCGCGTCGGGGACCGGGTGCTGTTTGCGGTGGACCAGTCCACCCTGACCCCCGAGGGCCGCGCGGTGCTGACGGCGCAGGCGCAATGGCTGATGACGAACGCTGGTTACGCCGCGATCATCGAAGGCCATGCGGATGAGCAGGGCACGCGGGAGTACAACCTTGCGCTGGGCGCACGGCGTGCGGCAGCGGTGCAGAACTTCCTGATCAGCCAGGGCGTTCCGGCGAACCGGCTGCGCACCATCAGCTACGGCAAGGAGCGCCCGATCGAGGTCTGCTCGACCGAGGAATGCTATTCCAAGAACCGCCGCGCCGTGACGGTGCTTTCGGCCGGTGCCGGGGTCTGATGCCATGCGGCTGATCCGCCTTGGTCTTTTGCTTGTGCTGCTGCCGGTCGCGGCAGTGGCACAGGACCGGACCCAAACGCTGGCCGACATCCGGGGCGAGCTTGCCGCCCTTGCGGCCGAGTTCAACGCCCTGAAGGCGGAACTGGTGTCCAGCGGCGCTGCCGCGACCGGTGCGGCGGGCGGTGACGCCCTGCAGCGGATGGACACGATCGAGGCGGAACTGTCGAGGCTAACCGCGCGGACCGAAGCGGTGGAGTTGAAGCTGAACCGGGTGGTGTCGGATGGCACCAACCGGATCGGCGACATCGAATACCGGCTGTGCGAAGTGACGGAGGGCTGCGACCCGACGACGCTTGGCGCGACATCGGTGCTGGGGGGCGACACGGGCGGCGAGGTCATCGCCGCACCGGTGGTGACTGACACGCCCCCCGCGACGGGCGGGGCGGAACTGGCGATCAGTGAACAGGCGGATTTTGACCGGGCCAAGGAGGTGCTCGGTCAAGGTGACTTTCGCGGTGCTGAACAGCTCTTTGCGACCTTTGCCCAATCCTATCCTGGCGGGCCGCTGACGCAGGAGGCGCTGTATCTGCGCGGTGAGGCGTTGACATCCCTGGGTGAGACGTCGAACGCGGCGCGGGCCTATCTGGATGCGTTCTCGGCCGCGCCGGACGGGACTTTTGCGCCGGATGCCTTGTTGAAGCTGGGTGAGGGGTTGGCGGCGCTGGGTCAGGTGCCCGAGGCTTGCGTGACCTTGGGCGAGGTTGGCGTGCGCTATCCGGGCAGCATGGCGTCGACCCAGGCCGGGGTGGCGATGCAGGGGCTGGGGTGCCAGTAGACAGCACTCGGCTGGTCGGGCTGATCCGCGACAGCCTGCCTGCGGGCGAAACCATCGGGATTGCGGTATCGGGCGGTGGGGATTCCACCGCCCTTTTGCATCTGGCCTTGCAGGCCGGGCTGCGGGTTGAGGCGGCGACGGTGGATCACCGTCTGCGCGACGACAGCGCGGCAGAGGCTTTGGCGGTGGCGCGGGTCTGTGCAGGCTTGGGGGTGCCGCATGTGGTGCGGGTCTGGGACCATGGGCCAGAGGTGCCGGGCAACCTGATGGATGCCGCACGGCAGGCGCGGATGGCGCTGATCGGGGATTGGGCGCGCGGGCGCGGTATCGGGCATGTGGCCTTGGGGCACACCCGGGACGATCAGGCCGAGACGGTGCTGATGGGGCTGGCGCGGGCGGCCGGGCTGGCCGGGCTGTCGGGCATGCGCCGGGCCTGGGTTGATGGTGGCGTGACGTTTCACCGCCCCTTGATCGACGCGGGCCGGGAGGAGTTGCGCGACTGGCTGCGGGCGCAGGGCCTGACTTGGGTGGACGATCCGACCAACGACAACCCGCGCTTTACCCGGGTCAGGGCGCGGCAGGTGTTGGCGGCGCTGGCCCCGCTGGGGATCACCGCCGAGGGGTTGGCCGGGGTGGCCGGGCATCTGGCCCTTGCGCAGGAGGTGGTGTCCGCGGCGGTGCAGGCTGCGGCGGGGCGGCATGTGGCCGAAGTGGCGGGGGCCTTGCGCCTTGCCGGTGGGCTTTGGGCGGAACCTCTGGATGTGCGGCGGCAAGTGGTGGGCGCGGCGGTTGGCTGGCTTGCCGGGGCGCGGTACGCCCCCCGGGCCGATGATCTGGCGCGGTTCACGCGGGCCTTGGCGGAAGGGCGCGATGCCACGCTGCGCGGCTGCCGGGCGCGGCAGGGCTGGATCCTGCGCGAGGCGCGGGCGCTGGGCGGGCCGGTTCCGGTGGGGCGGGTCTGGGACGGGCGCTGGACCGTGATGGGCGCCGCGGGTGAGGTGCGGGCGCTGGGGGTGGACGGCTTGCGCCAGTGCCCGGAGTGGCGGGCGCTGGGGGTGCCGCGGCAGGTGCTGGAGGTGACCCCGGGCGTCTGGCAGAGCGACAGGCTGGTGGCCGCCCCCTGCGCGGGATTTGGCCCGGCAACTGCGACATGCACGCCCGGGTTCCACGATGTCCTGTTATCGCATTGAACCGGGCGACAAACTGACTATCTTGTTTCACAAGGCCGCCCCCGACGCCGGGGCGCGGCATTTACGGGAGATGCCTTGTGGGCAATGCGCGCAATATCGCTTTCTGGGTCGTGCTGCTGATCCTTGTCATGGCTCTGTTCCAGCTGTTTTCCGGCGGACAGACCACGACTTCGTCACGGTCGCTCAGCTATTCGGAATTCATCGAGCGGGTCGATGCCGGACAGGTGTCCGGGGTTACCCTGGACGGGGAACGGATCGTCGTCCGGGCCAGTGACGGTAATACTTATGTGGCGATCAAGCCGCAGGGCGAAGTGGTGACCGAGGCGCTGACCCGCGACCTGATCGCCAAGGGGGTTGACGTTCAGGCCGAACCGCAGGCGCAGTCGGGCTTCATGTCGCTGCTGTCGCTGTGGCTGCCCTTCATCGTGCTGATCGGCATCTGGCTGTTCTTCATGAACCGGATGCAGGGCGGCGGGCGTGGCGGGGCCATGGGCTTTGGCAAATCACGCGCGAAACTGCTGACGGAAAAGCAGGGGCGCGTGACGTTTGACGACGTGGCCGGGATCGACGAGGCCAAGGAAGAGCTGGAAGAGATCGTGGAATTCCTGCGCAATCCGCAGAAGTTCAGCCGTCTTGGCGGCAAGATTCCGAAGGGCGCGCTGCTGGTTGGCCCGCCCGGTACGGGTAAGACGCTGCTGGCGCGCGCGATTGCGGGTGAGGCGGGGGTGCCGTTCTTCACCATCTCGGGCTCTGACTTCGTGGAAATGTTCGTCGGTGTCGGTGCAAGCCGTGTCCGCGACATGTTCGAGCAGGCCAAGAAGAATGCGCCTTGCATCGTCTTCATCGACGAGATTGACGCCGTGGGCCGGGCGCGTGGCGTCGGCATGGGCGGCGGCAATGACGAACGTGAGCAGACGCTGAACCAGTTGCTTGTGGAAATGGACGGGTTTGAGGCGAACGAGGGTGTGATCATCGTCGCCGCGACCAACCGCAAGGACGTGCTGGACCCGGCACTCCTGCGTCCCGGCCGCTTTGACCGTCAGATCCATGTGCCGAACCCCGACATCAAGGGGCGGGAGAAGATCCTGTCGGTCCACGCCCGCAAGGTGCCTTTGGGGCCGGACGTTGACCTGCGCACGATTGCGCGTGGTTCGCCCGGGTTCAGCGGTGCTGACCTGATGAACCTGGTGAACGAGGCCGCGCTGATGGCAGCCCGTGTTGGCCGCCGGTTCGTGACGATGACTGACTTTGAACAGGCCAAGGACAAGGTCATGATGGGCGCGGAACGCCGCAGCATGGTCCTGACCGACGACCAGAAGGAAAAGACCGCCTATCACGAAGCGGGCCATGCCATCGTGGGCATGAACCTGCCGAAGTGTGACCCGGTCTACAAGGCGACGATCATCCCGCGCGGCGGTGCCTTGGGGATGGTGGTCAGCTTGCCTGAAATGGACCGGTTGCAGATGCACAAGGACGAAGCCAAGCAGCGCATCGCGATGACGATGGCGGGCAAGGCGGCTGAGATCATCAAGTATGGTGAGGAAGGCGTGTCCTCAGGCCCCGTCGGCGACATTCAGCAGGCGTCGGGTCTGGCCCGGGCCATGGTGATGCGCTGGGGGATGTCGGACAAGATCGGCAACATCGACTATTCCGAGGCGCATGAGGGTTATCAGGGCAACACGGCGGGCTTCTCGGTTTCCGCTGAGACGAAGCAGGCGATCGAGGGCGAAGTGAAATCGCTGATCGACGAAGGCTATGAAACCGCGCGGCGTATCCTGCTGGAAAAGGCCGATGACTTTGAGCGTCTGGCCAAGGGCCTGCTGGAATACGAGACGCTGACTGGCGACGAGATTCGCAAGGTGATTGCGGGCGAGGCGCTGGGTGGCAGCGATGACGGGGACAAGCCGGCATCGGGCGGGGGGACGACGTCGATTGCCGCGATCCCGAAGACCCGGGCGCGGGCACCGAAGCCGGGGTCTGATCCGGAACCGGCCCCTCTCTGACGGCGACCATGACTGGTTGGAAGGCCCCGCCCCTGCGGGGCCTTCCGCTTTTCTGGGTGGGGCGATAGGCTTTGCTGTGACCGGAACGGGGATGCAGCATGATCACGGCCTATCGATCACTGGGCAATCGGCTGGAACGGCTGGACCTTTCGCGGGATCGGCTGAAGGACGCGCTGTGGATCGACCTTGAGGCGCCCACGCAAGCCGAAGAGCAGGCTGTCGAAGCGGCGCTTGGCATCGGCATTCCCACCCGCGAGGACATGCAGGAGATCGAGATTTCCTCCCGGATCTACCGCGAAGACGGGACGCTGTTTCTGACGGCCCAGATCGTGGCAACCGTCGAGATCTTGGGGACCGAGATTGGCCCGGTGACCTTTGTCGTCCTGCCGGACCGGCTGGTCACCGTGCATTACCACCACCCCGGGTCGTTCGGCCACTTCGCCGAATGGGCCGCCCGGCATGACACACCGCTGGCCACCGGGGTGGACGCCTTGCTTGGGCTGCTGGAGGCGGCGGTGGACCGGCTGGCCGACATTCTGGAAGGCGAGGCGCGGCGGCTGGACAGCCTTTCCAAGGCGATCTTCGCGGCGCACCGACCTTCGGGCAAGGATCAGGCGCTGGCGGTGGTGTTGCAACGGATCGGGCGGGCCGAAGACCTGAACGGCAAGGTGGGCGAAAGTCTGGGCACGATCCAGCGGCTGGTCGGGCATCTGGCCGTGACCAACACGCCACCAGAGGGTCTGGCGTTGAACACGGGTGAGCGGTCGGTGGTGCGGACTTTGCTTGAGGACCTGCGGTCGCTGCGCGAAGTTGCGAAAACCCAGACCGAGAAGATCCGCTTTCTGCTGGATGCGACGCTGGGGGTCATCAACATCCGGCAATCGGACATCATCAAGATCTTCTCGGTGGTGGCCTTTGTCTTTCTGCCGCCAACGCTGATCGCCAGCATCTACGGAATGAACTTTGACCACATGCCGGAACTGGCCTGGGAATGGGGCTATCCGGCGGCGCTGGCGGGGATGGTCCTGTCGGCCGTCGTGCCCTGGGCGATCTTCCGCTGGAAGAAGTGGCTTTAGGCCGAGGCCGTTTTCCCCCGTTCACCAAAGACCGCTGCGGCGGCGCTATCCAAGAGGATCCGATGCAAGCCCTGATGCCTACACCCTATTCCGCCCGTGTCGTCTGGCTGGGCACGCAAGCCGTGCCCGTGGAAAAGCTGGTCATCCGGTCGGGTCCGGTGACCGAGATGCCGCTGACATTTGCGGGCTATGCGGGGGAGGTTCACGCCGGGCTGACGCGCCCGTCCTGCAGCCGGGTGCTGAAGCAGCATCCCCGGAACACCGAGATCCGCAACGTGCGCCAGTTGGCTGTGGTCAGCGCCGAGGAGATGGCCGAGGTGGCCGCCACGATGGGGCTTGAGGCGATGGATTACGCCTGGGTCGGTGCGTCCTTGGTGGTGGAGGGGATCCCGGATTTCACCCATCTGCCCCCCTCCAGCCGGTTGCAGGGGCCTGATGGGGTGACGCTGGTGATCGATATGGAGAACCTGCCCTGTCAGGAGCCTGCGGTGACCATCGACAAGGTGCTGCCCGGGATGGGCAAGGGGTTCAAGCGCGCGGCGGCGGGCAAGCGCGGGGTGACGGCCTGGGTAGAGCGGGAGGGCGTGCTGCGGCTGGGGGATGTGCTGGTGCTGCATGTCCCGCAGCAGCGGGGCTGGGCGCATCTGGACACGGCGCGCGCCGGGGCCTGAGGACGGGCACACCCTTGCGCGCTGGTCTGTCCACGGGCCGGGCGTTCTTTGCGCTCACCCTATCGGGATATTCTTGCCGAAAGGATGACGGTTTTAGTCCAAGTGTCTTGATGGCGCATTCGGTGCGGCTTGTTTCCGATCGGAAACGGGCGCTGGCGAATTTCGCGGTGTTTAGGTCGGAATCCGGCCTCGTCAACCCGCGATAGCCCGGTATCACGTCGCAAACGGGATAGTTGCCCAAAGGGAGATGCACATGGCCTTCAAGACCGACATCGAGATTGCGCGCGAGGCGACAAAGAAGCCGATCATGGAGATCGGGGCCAAGCTGGGCATTCCGTCGGAGCATCTGCTGCCCTACGGCCATGACAAGGCCAAGGTCGGGCAGGAGTTCATCAAGTCGCTGGCCGGGCGGCCCGATGGCAAGCTGGTGCTGGTCACGGCGATCAACCCGACGCCTGCGGGCGAAGGCAAGACCACGACGACGGTGGGTCTGGGCGACGGGCTGAACCGGATTGGCAAGAAAGCGGTGATCTGCATCCGCGAGGCTTCGCTGGGCCCGAACTTCGGGATGAAGGGCGGGGCGGCTGGCGGCGGGATGGCGCAGGTCGTGCCGATGGAGGAGATGAACCTTCACTTCACCGGCGACTTCCATGCCATCACCAGTGCCCACAACCTTTTGTCGGCGATGATCGACAACCACATCTACTGGGGCAATGAGCTGCAGATCGACGCGCGCCGCATCGTCTGGCGCCGGGTGATGGACATGAACGACCGCGCGCTGCGCGATATCGTGGTGAACCTGGGCGGCGTGTCGAACGGTTTCCCGCGGCAGACCGGGTTTGACATCACGGTGGCGTCCGAGGTCATGGCGATCCTGTGCCTGTCGAACGATCTGGAAGATCTGGAAAAGCGGCTGGGTGACATTGTTGTCGCCTATACCCGCGAGAAGAAGCCGATCTATGCCCGTGACATCAAGGCAGATGGCGCGATGACCGTCCTGCTCAAGGACGCGATGCAGCCGAACCTGGTGCAGACGCTGGAGAACAACCCGGCCTTCGTGCATGGCGGGCCGTTTGCCAACATCGCCCACGGCTGCAACTCGGTCATCGCGACGAAGACCGCGCTCAAGCTGGGCGAATATGTCGTGACCGAAGCCGGTTTCGGCGCCGACCTTGGGGCGGAAAAGTTCTTTGACATCAAGTGCCGGAAAGCGGGGCTGAAGCCTTCGGCCGCTGTCATCGTGGCCACGGTGCGGGCGATGAAGATGAACGGCGGGGTGGCGAAGGCTGATCTTGGGGCCGAGAATGTCGAGGCTGTCAAGAAGGGATGCCCGAACCTGGGCCGCCACATTGCCAACGTCAAATCCTTCGGCGTACCGGTGGTGGTGGCGATCAACCACTTCTACAGCGACACCGATGCCGAAGTGGAAGCCGTGAAGGCCTATGTCGCCGAGCAGGGCGCCGAGGCGATCCTGTGCAAGCACTGGGCGCAAGGATCGGCCGGGATCGAGGATCTGGCGAAGAAGGTCGTGCAGATGGCGGAATCGGGGTCTGCGAACTTTGCACCCCTGTACCCGGATGAGATGCCGCTGTTCCAGAAGATCGAAACCATCGCCAAGCGGATCTATCACGCCGATGAGGTGATTGCCGACAAGTCGATCCGCGACCAGCTGAAGGCGTGGGAGGCGGCGGGCTATGGCCATCTGCCGATCTGCGTGGCCAAGACCCAGTACAGCTTTACTACCGACCCGACCGTCCGCGGCGCGCCGACTGGCCACTCGGTCCCGGTTCGGGAAGTGCGGCTGTCCGCGGGTGCTGGCTTCATCGTCGCGATCTGCGGCGAGATCATGACGATGCCGGGCCTGCCCAAGGTGCCGTCCGCCGAGGTGATCCGGCTGAACGATCTGGGTCAGGTCGAAGGGTTGTTCTAACCGGTCGCATTGCCCTTTGCGGGCTGTCCCCTTATCTGACGGGACAGCCTGCGATGGGAGAATTTTGATGCTGAAGCCCGCTGACTGCACCTCGATGGCCCAGATCCGGACCGAGATTGACCGGCTGGATGAAGAGCTGGTCCGCCTGTTTGCCGAACGTGCGGGCTATATCGACCGGGCCGCCGAGATCAAGGCGGGGGTCGATCTTCCCGCGCGGATCGAGGCGCGAGTCGAGGAAGTGGTGCAGAACGTGCGCCGCCACGCCGACACCTACGGGCTGCCGCCCGAGCTGGTGGAAAAGCTGTGGCGGCGGCTGATCGACTGGTCCATCGCGCGCGAGGAAAGCAAGCTTGGGCCGGACAGTTTGAGGAAGGGATGAACGGATGACGGCCACGGTGATCGACGGCAAGGCCTTTGCGGCCAAGGTGCGGGGGCAAGTGGCCGCGCATGTGCTGCGGCTGAAGGAAGAAAACGGCATTCAGCCGGGCCTTGCGGTGGTGCTGGTGGGCGAAGACCCGGCGTCACAGGTCTATGTGCGCAACAAGCACGCCTCAACCATTGAAGTCGGAATGGCATCTTTCGAACATCGGCTGGATACGGGCACGGGTGAGGCCGAGCTTCTGGCGCTGATCGACCAGCTGAACGCCGATCCGAAAGTTCACGGGATTTTGGTGCAGTTGCCGTTGCCGGCTCATCTGAACTCGGAACTTGTGATCAACCGGATTGATCCGGCGAAGGATGTGGACGGTTTCCACATATCGAACGTCGGGCTGCTTGGGACCGGGCAGAAGAGCATGGTGCCCTGCACGCCGCTGGGTTGCCTGATGATGCTGCGGGATCATCATGGGTCTTTGGCCGGGCTGGACGCGGTGGTGGTCGGGCGGTCCAACATCGTGGGCAAGCCGATGGCGCAGCTTTTGCTGGGCGACAGCTGCACGGTGACGATTGCGCATAGCCGGACCAAGAACCTGACCGAGGTTTGCAAGCGCGCCGACATTCTGGTGGCGGCAGTTGGCCGGCCCGAGATGATTACCGGCGAGATGGTGAAACCCGGGGCGACGGTGATTGATGTGGGCATCAACCGGATCGAGCGGGACGGCAAGACCAAGCTGGTGGGCGACGTCCATTACGCCAGCGCCGCCGCTGTGGCCGGGGCAATCACGCCGGTGCCGGGCGGGGTGGGGCCGATGACGATTGCCTGCCTTCTGGCCAATACGCTGACCGCCTGCTGCCGGGCGAACGGGCTGGCGGAACCGAAGGGCCTTACGGCCTGAGGGCAACGAATTTTCTGCGAAAATTCGTGCGGGGTTGTCAGCGCGGCATCGGAATGACGAGGGCACGGGTCCCGGTAAGGATGGCCAGCGCGTCAGGGGCCATAAGGCTTGTCAGCGCGGCATGGCGGGCGGGCAGCCCGCCGGTATAAACCCCGAAGGCAGGCAGAATCAGCCGCGCGGCATCGGCCAGAAAGCAGGGCCGGGCTTGCCCGGCAAGGCGGGCCTTGGGGTGGTAATGGCCTGAAACTTCGGCCCTTTCCGCCGGATCGGCAATGTGGCGGAAGGTGAAGGGGAGCAGTTTCACCTCATCCCGGTGGGTTCCGCCGATGTCGATCGGCCCGGGATCGTGGTTGCCGGTGATCCAGGTCCAGTCGCGCCCTGCCATCAACCGGACCAGCCAGAGGCGGCTGACGTCCTCGATACCCTCGGCCGAGGCGGTGTCGTCGAAGCTGTCGCCAAGGCAGATCACCGCTGTGGCGCGGGTGGCTTCAAGTTCACGGTCCAGCTTTTCAAGGGTGGCTTGCGTCTCATATGGCGGCAGGAGCGTGCCACCACGGCGGGCGAGGCGTTCGGATTTCCCGAGGTGCAGGTCGGAGACGACGAGTAGCCCTTGCGCGGGCCAGAACAGCGCGCCGGTGGGCCGCAGGTGCAGCGTCTCGCCATGGAAGAAAAGCGCGTGGTGCATGGGCGACTGAATGCCCTGACCACACCCTTGCGGCAAGGGCGGTTGTCGCCTCCGGCGGGGATATTTGGGCAATGATGGAGGGCTCAGGCGAGCCCTGCCGCCTCCATCAGCGCCTGGGCCTGGGCGGAGGCGAGGCGGTCGCGGCCTTCGCCGTGGACGGGGATGCGGCCGGGTTCGAAAAACAGCGGCGCGGCGAGGGGGGTGACGCGGGGGCGGCGGATCAGGGTGATGCGGTCTTGCACGCGGGCGAGGAGGGATTCGATGCGGGAGAAGTCGATCAGGCCGCGGAGGGCTTCTTCCCGGGTGATCTGCAGAAGGAGGTGGTCGGGGTCGTATTTCCTGAGCGTGTCGTAGAGGATGTCGGTGGAGAAGGTAGCTTGACGGCCGGTCTTGCGGCGGCCCTGGTGCGAGCGTTCGATCAGGCCCGCAATGATGGCGGTTGCGCGAAAGGTGCGCTTCATCACGGCGTTGCCGGACAGCCAGATGTCAAGGCCATCGCGCAGGGTGTCGACGTCGAAGAGGGGGGCAGGATCGGTCACCGGATCAAGGCCCCAGATCAAGGTTGCATAGTCGGTGGCGACAAAGCCCAGCGGGGCAAGGCCTTGGGATTCCATCTGTTTCGTGACGAGGAGGCCAAGGGTCTGCTGGGCGTTGCGGCCGGCAAAGCCATAGACCACGAGGTGTTCGCGCCCGTCGTGGGGGAAAGATTCGAGAAGGAGGGACGCAGGGTCGGGGAGGCGGGAAACCTGACGTTGCAGGGACAGCCAGTGCGCGGTGTGGGCGGGGAGGTCGGGCCAGCTTTCGGCCTGGAAGATTTCGAGAATCCGGTCGGCGAGGAGGGTGGAGGTCGCGAATTTGGTGCCGTTGAAGACGGCAACCTTGGGGTCGCGGCCGGGGGTTTTCGAGACTTCAACGGTCATTTCGCGCAAGCCTTCATAGCGGACGATCTGGCCGCCGATCAGGAACGTGTCCCCGGGGGTAAGGGTGGCGGCGAAGGATTCTTCCACCTCGCCCAGCGGGGTGCCGCCGAACTGGTTTCTGAGGCGGACCTTGAGGGTTTCGATGTCGATGATCGTGCCAAGGTTCTGGCGGATCAGGGCGGCGGCGCGGGGGTCGCGGAGGTGCCATTTGCCGCCGGTCTGCTTCAGGCGCTGCCAGCGGTCATAGGCCCTGAGCGCATAGCCCCCGGTGGCGACGAAATCGAGGCAGGCGTCGAATTCTGGTCTGGTAAGGGCTGCATAGGGGCCGGCGGTGAGGATTTCATCGTAAAGCGCGTCGGCGTCGAACGGGCCGGCGCAGGCGGTTGCAAGAATGTGCTGGCACAAGACATCGCGGGGGCCGGGGCCGCGCGGTTCGCCGTCAAGGGTGTGAGCGGCGACGGCGTCGAGGGCGGCCTGACATTCCACCACCTCGAACCGGTTGGCGGGGACGAGCAGCGCCTTGGAGGGCGCGTTGTAGCGGTGATTGGCCCGGCCGATCCGCTGGACGAGGCGTTTGACGTTCTTTGGCGCGCCGACCTGAATGACAAGGTCGACATCGCCCCAGTCGATGCCGAGGTCGAGCGAGCCGGTACAGACGACAGCCCGTAGCGCGCCTGCGGTCATGGCCTGTTCCACACGCTCGCGCTGTTCGCGGGACAGGGAGCCGTGGTGGATGCCGATGGGCAGGTCTTCGGTGTTGGCAAGCCAGAGGTCGTGGAAGAAAAGCTCGGCCTGGGCGCGGGTGTTGTGGAAGATCAGGGTAGTGCGGTGGCGGGTCACTTCGTTCAGGATCGCCGGGATGGCATAGCGCCCGCCGCCACCGGACCATGGCGGTGGGGCGTCGGTGTCCAGCATCGAGATGTCGGGGTCAGGGCCCGGGTCGGCCTGCAGGATCCGGGTTGAGGCGGCGAGGAAGCTGGCAAGGGCGGGCGGATTCTCGACGGTCGCGGAAAGGCCGATGCGGCGAAGGTTCGGGTTCAGCGCTTGCAGGCGGGCGAGTTGCAGGGTGAACTGGTCGCCACGTTTGGATTCGGCCAGCGCGTGGATTTCGTCAACGATAACCCGTTGCAGGCCCTGGAAAATCCGTGGGGCGTCTTCATAGCTGAGCAGAAGGGCGAGGGATTCCGGCGTTGTCAGAAGGATATGCGGCGGGTCGGCGCGCTGGCGGCGGCGCTGGGTATAGGTGGTGTCGCCGGTGCGATCCTCCACCCGGATCTGCAGGCCCGCGCCTTCAATGGGGGTGCGCAGGTTGCGGCGGATGTCGGCGGTGAGGGCCTTGAGGGGCGAGACATAAAGGGTGTGCAGGCCGGGGGGCGGGGTGGCCCCAAGCTCGGCCAGGGTGGGGAGGAAGCCCGCGAGGGTCTTGCCGCCGCCGGTTGGGGCGATGAGCAGGGTCGAGGGATCGGCGGCACGGGCCAGCATGTCAAGCTGGTGGGGGTGAAGGGTCCAGCCCTTGGCGGCGAACCAGTCGGAAAGGGCGGGGGGAAGCGTGGTCATGGGGTAGAGATAGAGCGCGGGCCGCGCGCAGGGAACGGGGAATGCGATTTTTCGGAAGGAACCTTCTGGCTGGGCACTTGGGGTGGGCCGGGTAGCGGGGGTTTCACACCCCCGCGCCCCCGTGGGATATTTGGCCAATGTGAAAGGCGTGGCGGGGCGATGCTTTGGGATGGGAGCGACGGAGCGTTCGGCCAAGTGGCGGCGGGTCAGGGTTCCGGTTCTTTCGGGCTGGAATTTGGGGCTACATCGCTTAAAGCCCCTTGCCGGGGCCAAGCCCCGCGCCTAATCCCTTGCGCATGAAACTTCTATTCCTTGGCGATGTGATGGGCCGGTCGGGCCGGGCTGCGGTGACCGAGCGGTTGCCGGGCTTGCGGACGGCGTGGGGGCTGGATTTCGTTGTGGTCAACGGCGAGAACGCCAGTCAGGGCGCGGGGATCACCGGCGATCACGCCAAGGAGCTGCTGGCGGCGGGGGCGGATTGCCTGACGCTGGGCGACCATGCCTTTGACCAGAAGGACATGCTGAGCTTCATCGAGCAGGAGCCGCGGATCATCCGGCCGCTCAACTTTTCCAAGGTCGCGCCGGGCAAGGGGTTCCGCGTGTTCGAGGCGACACAGGGCCGCCGGGTGCTGGTGACGCAGGCGCTGGGGCAGGTGTTCATGAAACGGCCGTTTGACGACCCGTTTTCAGCGCTGGAGTCGGTTCTGAAGGCCCATACGCTGGGCGGTGTGGTGCAGGCGGCGATTGTCGATATCCACGCCGAGGCGACGTCGGAAAAGATGGCGACCGGGCATTGGTGCGACGGGATGGCATCGCTGGTGGTGGGGACACATACCCATGTGCCGACGGGCGATGCGATGATCCTGACCAAGGGCACGGCCTATCAGACCGATGCGGGCATGTGCGGCGACTATGACAGCGTCATCGGGATGGAAAAGCTGGAGCCGTTACGCCGCTTCATCACCGGGATGGCGAAATCGCGGTTCGAACCTGCGGCGGGGCCTGCAACCCTGTCTGGCGTATATGTCGAGACGGATGACCGCACGGGGCTGGCAACCAAGGTGCGGATGGTACGGGTCGGCGGACGGCTGGAGGCTGCCCAACCGTGAGCGACCTTGGCGCGGGTGACCTTGCGGCGGGCCCCCCACCCTCTCCCACGCCCACGAGGGGGGAGGGGAGCGCCTGGGCTACTAGCCGGTGGTTCTTTGTGGCCGTCCTGATCACGCTGGGCGTGGGTTGGGGATCGACGCAATCCTTGGGCAAGATGGCGACGGCGACGGGGCATCAGCCGTTCGGGCTGATCTTCTGGCAACTGGTGGTCGGAGCGCTTGTCCTTGGCGCGGTGTCGCTGGTGCGGGGCAAGGGGATGGTCTTCAGCCGTCCGGCGATGACGTTTTATGTGGTCGTGGCCGTGATCGGCACGCTGATCCCGAACGCGACGTTCTATGCGTCCGTCGTGCATCTGCCGGCGGGGATCATGTCGATCCTGATCTCCACTGTGCCCTTCCTGGCCTTTCCGATGGCGCTGGGGTTGGACCGGTTTTCGGCGGGGCGGCTGGCCGGGTTGGCGCTGGGGCTGGTCGGCGTGGCGCTGATCGCGTCGCCAGCGGGGGGCGGGGCGGTCAGCCTCGGCTGGCTGCTGGTGGCCCTGGTCGGACCGCTGTTCTACGCGATCGAGGCGAATTTTGTGGCGCGCGGCGGCACGGCCGGGATGGACGCGGTGCAGGCGATGTTCGGGGTGTCGGTCGTGGGAAGCCTGCTGGCCGCGCCGATTGCCCTTGGAACCGGGCAGTGGGTTGATCCGTTTCCGATGGGGCAGGCGGAGTGGGCACTTGTCACGTCATCGGTCGTGCATGCCGTGGTCTATGCAAGTTATGTCTGGCTGGCGTCCAAAGCGGGATCGGTCTTCGCCTCGCAAACTGCCTATCTGGTGACCGGGTCGGGCGTTATCTGGGCTATGCTGCTTTTGGATGAGCGGTTTTCACCAATGGTCTGGGTCGCGCTTGTGGTGATGCTTGCGGGTGTGGCATTGGTGCAGCCACGCGGCAAGGCAGACGCCGCAGCCTGACAGCGGAGGGCGGATGTTCGGACTGGCGATCCCGGCAGAGGTGCAGCCCTTTGTGGCGCTGGCGATCCTTGTGGTCATGTTCGCGCTGTTCGTGCTGGAGCGGACGCCGGTCGAAGTGACGGCCATCGGTGGTGCGGCGGTGATGCTGGTGCTTGGCATCCTGCCGATTGGCGAGGCCGCAAGCATCCTGTCGAACCCGGCACCCTGGACGATTGCCATGATGTTTCTGGTGATGGGCGGGATGGTGCGCACCGGGGCGATCGAGATGATCATTGCCGCTGCCGAGCGGCATGTGGGCAACCGGCCCAAGACCACGATTGCGGTCCTGTTCGGCGGGGTGGGCCTTGCTTCGGCCTTCATGAACAACACGCCGCTGGTGGCGGTGATGATCCCGGTGGTGATCCAGCTGGCTGTGAAGATCGGGACGGCTCCGTCCAAGCTGTTGATCCCGCTAAGCTATATGACGGTGCTGGGGGGCATGATCACCCTGATCGGCACCTCGACCAACCTGTTGGTGGACGGGGTGGCGGTGGCGCAGGGGATGGAGCATTTCAGCATGTTCGAGATCGCCCCCCTTGGCATCGCCGTCATGCTGGCGGGGGGGGCGTTTCTGGCGTTGTTCGGCAACCGGCTGTTGCCGGTTCGGCAGTCCATGGGCGTGCTGCTGAACGACCGGCGGAAGATGAAGTTCTTCACCGAAGTCGCGGTGCCCGAGGACAGCCCCCTGATTGGCCAGCCGGTGCTGAGCGTGGACCTGTTCAAGCGCGACGGGGTGCGGGTGATCGACGTGCTGCGGGGCGATGCCAGTCTGCGGCGCGATCTGCAGCCAGTCACTCTGGCCGCCGGGGACCGGGTGGTTCTGCGTACCGAGATGTCGGAACTGCTGGGCCTGCAGGGGCGAACCGACCTGCATCTGGTGGACAAGCTGTCATCGGTGAAGACGGAAACGGTGGAGGTGCTGATCGGCCCCGGCTGCCGGATGGAAGGACGGTCACTGGGCGAGTTGCGCATCCGGCGGCGGTATGGCGTCTATGTGCTGGCGGTGCACCGGCGGAACCAGAACATCGGGCGGCAGCTGGATGATCTGATCGTGCGGGTGGGCGACACGCTGCTTTTGGAAGGGTCCATCGAGGATATCCAGCGGCTGGCGGCGGACATGGATCTGGTGGACATCAGCCGCCCGAAGGTGGCGGCGTTCCGGCGCCAGAAGGCGCCGATCGCCATTGCCGCGCTGGGGCTGATCGTCATCCTGTCGGCCCTGGATCTGGCGCCAATCCTGCCGCTGGCGGTTCTGGCCGTCGCGGTGATCCTGATCACCCACTGCGTCGACAGTGACGAAGCCTTCAGCTTTGTCGATGGCCGGTTGCTGGCCATGATCTTTGCCATGCTGGCCGTGGGCGAAGGGCTGGAGCAATCGGGCGCGGTGACGCTGATCGTTGGCGGTGTGGCGCCATGGCTGGAGGGGTTGGGGCCATTCCTGATCATCCTTGCGGTCTATGCCATCGGGCTGATCATGACCGAGTTTCTGTCGAACAACGCGGTCGCGGTGATCTACACGCCCATCGCCATCGAACTGGCCCAGTCGTTGGGTCATGACCCGCGCCCCTTTGTCGTGGCGGTGATGTTTTCGGCCACGCTCGCCTTCGCCACCCCGGTGGGCTACCAGACCAACATGATGGTCTACGGGCCGGGCGGCTACCGGTTTTCCGACTTTACCAAGGTGGGTCTGCCGCTGAACATCATCGTCATGCTGGTGTCGGCGCTGCTGATCCCGCTGATCTGGCCGCTTTAGGCGCGGGGTTGCGGTCGCGCCGGGGGCTGGTGTAGAGGACGCCATCATCTGAAGGCGATCGGAGACCGGGGTCATGGCAGGCCATTCGAAATGGGCGAACATCCAGCACCGCAAGGGCAAGCAGGACAAGCTGCGGTCCAAGATGTTTTCCAAGCTGGCGAAGGAAATCACCGTCGCCGCAAAGATGGGGATGCCGGACCCTGACATGAACCCGCGTCTGCGGCTGGCGGTGAAGGCCGCGAAGGCCGTGTCGATGCCGAAGGACGTGATCGACCGGGCCATCAAGAAATCGCAGATGGGCGACGGGGCGGATTACACGGAAATCCGCTATGAAGGCTACGGCGTCAACGGGATCGCGATCATCGTCGAGGCGATGACCGACAATGTGAACCGTACGGCGTCGAACGTGCGGTCCTACTTCTCGAAAGCCGGGGGCAACCTTGGCACGACGGGGTCGGTCGCGCACAGCTTTGACCGGATGGGCGAGATCACCTATCCCGCCTCGGCCGGGTCGGCCGATGACGTGATGATGGCAGCGCTTGAGGCCGGGGCGGATGACGTCGAATCCGATGAGGATGGCCACTGGATCTATTGCCAGGTGGAAGCCCTGTCGGAAGTGTCGGATGCCTTGGAAAAGGCTTTGGGCGAATCGACGGAGTCAAAGCTGGTCTGGCGGCCGCAGACCCGGACCGAGGTTGATCTGGACACCGCGCAGAAGCTGATGAAGCTGATCGATCTTCTGGAAGAAGATGACGACGTGCAGACGGTGACGCATAACTTTGACGTGCCCGAGCATGTCGCGGCGCAGCTTTAAGCGCCGTCTGCTGCTTGCTGAAAGGCCCCCGCTGTCGGGGGCCTTTTGCGTTTTGCGGGTATGACCTGCATCAAGGACGGGGCCGCCGCCGTGCCGCATCCTGCGCAAAGGCAGGGAGGGTACTGTGATGCGGTGCACTTGGGTAGCAGCGGTTCTGATCGGTCTGGGCAGCATGGCCGCGGCCGAGGGTGAGATCACCGTGGGCGACGCGATGGCGGGCGAGGCGCTTTACCGGGAACATTGCGCAGTCTGTCATGGGGCCGAAGCGACGGGCGACGGGCCGATGGCGCCGGTCCTTCTGATCCAGCCTGCCGATCTGACAACGCTGATTGACCGCCATGGCGGGGTCTTCCCGCTGGAGCGGGTGGCGGCGCGGATCGACGGGCGCGACCCCCTTGTGTCGCATGGCAGCCAGATGCCGGTGTACGGCCTGTTCTTTCAGGGCAAGGACGTGGCGCTGCGCACGGATGCAGGCCAGCCGATGCTGACCAGCCAGCCGATTGCGGATGTTGTGGCCTGGTTGAGGACAATCCAGCAGTAGCAGGTCTTTTGCGTCAGGATTGACGCAGAATGGCGCGGGCCGTGGCGCGGATGGCCGTCGTCACCGGCTGAAGGGTCGGGGCGGCAAGGCGGGTGAACTGCCAGTGCAGGGCGACGTCAAGCGGCATGTCGGCCACCAGTTCGACCAATGCGCCCGAGGCGAGGTGCCTTTCGACCAGAGGTTCAGGGTTCAGGCTCCACCCAAGGCCGGTGAGGCAGGCATCAACGAAAGCTTGCGAGGATGCCATGCGATGGCTGGGCACGCTGGCGCGACGCGACTTGGTGCCGGTCTGGCCGGCGACCCAAAGGTCTTGCAGGCGGTCGTGGTCGGAAAAGGTCAGCGCGGGGGCCTGCGCCAGCGCCTGCGGTGTGACGCCGGTTGGAAACCAGCGGGCAATGTAGGCGGGTGACGCCGTGGCGCGGTAACGCAGGGCGCCAAGCGGGATCGTGTCGCAGCCTTGCAGCGGTCCTGGGTGGGCGGTGATGGCGGCCACCACCTCGCCGCGCTTCAGCCAGGCCTGGCTGACGTCCTGATCGTCAATCACAAGGTCAAAGAGAAAGCCTTCGGTTGCGGCGAGGGCCGGGATCACCCAAGTGGCCAGACTGTCGGCATTGACCGCAATGCGCAGGGTGGCGGGGCCGGGGGCAAGGCCGGGCAGGTCAGCCGCAACGGTGTGTTCAAGAAGGGCGATTTCGTCGTGGTGGCGGATGAGGCGCAGGCCTGCGGCAGTGGCGGTGCAAGGCTGGCCACGGCGGATGAGAAGCGTGCCCGCCACATCCTCCAGCGCCTTGATGCGCTGGCTGACGGCCGAGGGGGTGACGCGCAGGTCCGCTGCGGCAAGGTCGAACGACCCACGCCGATGGACGGCGGCAAGGGCGGCAAGCTGGGCAGGGTCTAGCATGAGTTGCGCTAATCCAACGACAAAAAGATTAACTAGACTGAGGCTGGTCGGGGCCGTAGGTCAAGCGGGATATGCGGTGCGGGGGGAGGGTGCGGAAGCCCTCGGCTGGGATATTTTGCAGAAAGAAAGTCCAGGGTGGGGATTTCGAGGGGGGGCGATGGCGGAACGCGATCTGGCAGCGCTGTTGCGGGGGATGGAGCCAGTAGGCGGGGATCAGCGGCACGCGGCACTGGACGCCTTGCGGGAGTTGTCGCGTGCTTGAAGCCGCAGTGCAGGGCTATCTGGTGGCGGTCAGCCTGATCCTGGCGATCGGGGCGCAGAATGCGTTTGTGCTGCGGCAAGGGCTGCGGCGTGAGCATGTGGCGGCGGTTGTCGCGGTTTGTGCCACGTCGGATGCGGTGCTTATCGCGGCGGGTGTCGCTGGGTTCGGGGCATTGTCGGGCGCGGTGCCATGGTTCGGCGAGGCGATGCGCTGGCTGGGGGTGGGGTTCCTGCTGGTCTATGGCGCGCTTCGGTTTCGGGCGGCTGCCAAGGGGGGCGAGGCGCTGAAGCCGTCCCAGGCGACGGCAGCGCCCCTGCGGCAGGTGCTGGCGACTTGTCTCTTGCTGACCTGGGCCAATCCGCATGTCTATCTGGATACGGTCGTGCTGCTGGGGTCGATCTCGGCCCAGTACGCCCCCTATCAGGTCAGCTTTGCGATTGCGGCGATGTTCGGGTCTTTCAGCTTTTTCGCGGCACTTGGCTTTGGCGCGCGGCTGCTGGCCCCGATCTTCGCCAGACCAGCGGCCTGGGTCTGGCTGGAGATCGGGGTGGGCTGCACGATGTGGGCGATTGCGGCGGCGCTTGCCTTGGGCTGAAGCCACCCCAGTCTTTGGAAGCCCCCTTGTCTTTGGCGGAGGCTTCCGGTTCTGTGCCCCCCATGCGCGACGCGACCGATCCGGGCCGCCCCCTAGAAGGGGTCTTGTGGATGCTGGCCACCACGATTGCCTTCGTGGCGGTCAATGGCGTGGTACGGCATCTGGGAACAGAGCTTCCTGCCGCGCAATCGGCCTTTATCCGCTTTGCCTTCGGTCTTTTGTTCCTCGCCCCGGCGATCTGGCAGGCGCGGGCGACGCGGTTTCCGCTGCCGGTCCTGCGGCTGTTCGGCTTGCGCGGGGCGTTGCATGTCGTGGCGGTGGTGTTCTGGTTCTACGCCATGGCGCGGGTCCCGGTGGCAGAGATGGCGGCGATCGGGTTTCTGAACCCGGTGGCGGTGCTGGTGATTGCTGGGCTGATCTTGGGCGAGGGCTTGGGGCGCGGGCGCGTGATCTCGATCCTGGTGGCGGTGGTGGGGGCGTTGGTTGTGCTTCGGCCGGGCTTGCGGGAGGTGTCCTTGGGGCATCTGTCGCAGCTGGCGGCGACCTTGTGCTTTGCCACAAGCTATATCATCGCCAAGCGGCTGAGCGGTCTGGCCCCGGCCTCGGTCGTGGTGGCGGTCTTGTCGGTGACGGTGGCCGTGGGACTGGCACCGCTGGCCTGGTGGGTGTGGCAGCCGGTGACGGGGATGCAACTGGCATGGCTGGCGCTGGTGGCGGCGCTGGCGACCGTTGGGCACTACACCATGACGCGGGCGTTCAGCGCGGCGCCCTTGGCCGTCACGCAGCCGGTGACATTCCTGCAGATCGTCTGGGCGGCGCTGCTGGGCGCGTTGGTCTTTGGTGAGGCGGTGGATGCCTTTGTTCTGCTGGGCGGCGCGATGATCGTGGGCGCGGTCAGCCTGAACACCTGGGCCGAGGCGCGGCGCGGGCGCATCCCGCCACAGCCGGTGCCATAGGGTGTTGCGCGCGGGGGCTTGACGCCGCACCCCCCGGTGAGGGGTCATGAACGGTCTTTCCCTAGGTTCGCCCGCCAAGGCGATCCTGCGGAGGTATCCATGCCCGACGAAACCACGATCCTGTCGCTGCCCCTGATCCTTCCGGCACAGGCGCAAAAACATGTCACCCATAACGAGGCGATCCTTGCGCTGGACTTGATTGTCCAGCTGACGGTGATCAACCGCACGCTGACCACGCCACCGGCCCTGCCCACGCTGGGTGACCGGCACATCGTGGCGGCTGGGGCGACGGGGCCTTGGGCCGGGCAGTCCGGGCGGATCGCCCTGTTCTCCGAAACCGGCTGGCAGTTCACCCAACCCCTTTCCGGCTGGCGCGCGCATGTGCTGAGCGAATCCCAGACGGCGGTGTTCGACGGGCTGGCGTGGAAGGCGCTTGCAGATGGGCCGCTGTCGGTGACGCAACTGGGCGTCTCTGCCACGGCGGATGCTATGAACCGGCTGACGGTCTCGGCGCCCGCGACGCTGTTGAACCATGCCGGGTCCGGCCACCAGCTGAAGCTGAACAAGGCAGCGGCGGGCGATACGGCCAGCCTTTTGTTCCAGACCGGCTTTTCAGGCCGGGCCGAGATGGGGACGGCGGGGTCGGATGATTTCTCGGTCAAGGTCAGTGCCGATGGCGCCAGCTTTGCCACCGCGCTGGAGGCGGATGCGGCGACGGGCGAGGTGACGCTGCCGCAGCCGGTGCATCTGGGCGGGCAGGCAGCCGATCCGACCAGCCCGGTCAATGGGACGCTGTGGCTGAACACCTCCAGCGGCGAGGTGAAGGTCCGCAGCGCGGGGGTCACCCTGCCGGTCGGTGGTGGCGGTGGGGGCGTGACGGATGGTGACAAGGGCGACATCACGGTGTCAGGTGGCGGCGCAAGCTGGGCGATTGACGCGGGCGTGGTGACGCTGGGCAAGCTGGCCAGCATCGCGACCGACAGCTTCCTTGGCCGTGACACGGCGGGAACCGGCAGCCCGGAAGTGCTGACACCGGCACAGGCGACCGCGCTTCTGTCCACCTTCACCAGCGGGGCAAAGGGCCTTGCCCCGGCATCGGGCGGGGGGACGGCAAACTTTCTGCGGGCGGATGGCACTTGGGCGGCCCCAGCGGGCGGCAGTCCGGGTGGGGCGGCGGGCGAGATCCAGTGGAACAACGCGGGTGCCTTTGCCGGAGCCGCAGATGTCGAGATTGAGGGCGGGCAGCTGCGTCTGGCCGCAATCGCAACGCCCCCGGCCCCTGCGCCGGGCGGGGTCAAGCTGTTTGGGCACACTGTCGGCGGGCGTATCCTGCCGGCGATCGTCGGACCAAGCGGTCTGGATACCGCCCTGCAGCCGATGCTTGCGCGCAACAAGGTTTCGTTCTGGACAGCGCAGGGCAATGCGGGTGTCGGGTCCGAATGGGGCATCAACCTGTCCACGACCGGGACGGCAACCAACGCGAACGTGGCGACGACCAACCTCTACGCCTACATGCAAAGGCGCGAATGGCTGGTCACCTCAGCAGCAACCACGGCAGTCGCCGGGTTTCGCGGCAGCGCGCAGATCAAGACCATTGGCGGGCCCTCGGACGCGCTGGGCGGGTTTCATCTGGTCTGGCGTTGGGCCCCGGCAACCGGCCTTGCCAATGCCAGCCACCGCGCCTTTGCCGGGATGCGCGCGACAACTGCCGTACCGACGGATGTCGACCCCTCGACCCTGACCAACATCTGCGGCATGGGCTATGACGCGACGGACACGACCATCCAGCTTATGCACAATGACGGCTCCGGTACGGCCACGAAGATCAACCTTGGCGCGGCCTTCCCGAAGCCAAATGTCGACCGGACCGCAGTCTATGAACTCGCGCTGTTCTGCCCGCCCGGAACGACACAGGTCCTGTCCTATCAGGTGATTGACCTTGTGACCGGCACTGCGGCGACCGGGACCGTCACGACCAATCTGCCGACCGCGACCACCCTTTTGGCACCGTGGTCCTATGTGTCGGTGGGCGGGGTATCCTCGGTGGTCGGCATCATGGTCAACAGTCTTTACCTTGAAAGCGACTACTAGCGCAGGGAACAGCCTGTGGCAGAGGCGGTCGCGCCTCTGCCATTTGACAGCCACGATCGTCCTGCATAGACAGGCCTCTGGTCGAATGAAGGGACATGGATCATGCGGATTGCAATGATCGGGACGGGGTATGTGGGGCTGGTTTCGGGCACCTGCTTTTCCGACTTCGGACATGATGTCGTCTGCGTCGACCGTGACGCGGCCAAGATTGCCCGGCTGACGGCCGGCGAAGTGCCGATCTTCGAACCGGGGCTTGAGGCGCTTTTGGCCAAGAACGTCGCGGCGGGGCGGCTGACCTTCACCACCGATCTTGCCCAAGCGGTCGACGGGGCCGAGGCAGTGTTCATCGCCGTCGGCACCCCCACCCGGCGCGGCGATGGCCATGCCGACCTGACCTATGTCATGGATGCCGCAGCGGAAATCGGCCGGGCGCTGACGGGTTACGCGGTGGTGGTCACGAAATCGACCGTCCCTGTCGGCACCAACCGCAAGGTTGCCGAGGCGATCATCGCCGCCAATCCGCAGGCACAGTTCGACGTGGCGTCGAACCCGGAATTCCTGCGCGAAGGTGCTGCAATCGACGATTTCATGCATCCCGACCGCGTGGTCGTCGGGGTTGAATCGGACCGGGCGAAGAAGGTGATGGCCGAGCTTTACCGCCCCCTGTCCCTGCGCGAATTCCCGATGGTCTATACCGGGCTCGAAAGCGCCGAGATGATCAAATATGCCGCCAACGCCTTTCTGGCCACCAAGATCACCTTCATCAACGAAATCGCCGCCCTCTGCGAACGGGTGGGGGCAGATGTCAAGGCCGTGTCCAAGGGCATCGGCATGGACGGGCGGATCGGCGACAAGTTCCTTCATGCAGGCCCAGGCTACGGGGGAAGCTGTTTTCCGAAGGATACCAAGGCCTTGGCGCGTATCGGCCAGGAACATGCCATGCCGATGCAGATCGTCGAGACGGTCATCAAGGTCAATGAGGAAATGAAGCGCCGGATGATCGACAAGATCGTCGATCTCTGTGACGGATCGGTCCGCGACAAGACCATCGCCATCCTTGGCGTGACCTTCAAGCCCAACACCGATGACATGCGCGACGCCCCTTCGCTGACCATCATCCCGGCCCTTGTCGGCGCAGGCGCAAGGGTGCGCGTCACCGACCCGCAAGGACGGCATGAAGGCGAGGCGCTGCTGCCCGGCGTCAAATGGATGGAAAACCCCTATCAGGCGGCGTCTGGTGCCGACCTGCTGGTCTTGCTGACGGAATGGAACGAATTCCGCGGTCTCGACCTGACCAAGCTGGCGCGCAAGATGGCAACGCCGCAAATGGCCGACCTGCGCAACATCTACGACCGCGGCGAGGTGCTTGAGGCGGGCTTCACCCGCTATGGCGGTGTTGGGCGCTGATCTGCCCAGTTCGCGAAGCTTTGCTGTAAATCCCGGGCAAACGCCGCAGTAGCGCCCGAAACCCATCCGCCTGCCGCACCCCCGCTGCCCCACTCTCCGCCCATGGGCAAGTGGGTTGGCGGGGCATCGCATGTATACCTTCCAGGTTGTGGAAACGTTCGCGGCTGCGCCGCTGAATCTGGTGTCGGGAATTACTGATCTTGAATTGGTCGCGCGGGACGGCGCGGTCAAACTCTATACCGCCACGCGCGCGGGTGGCGGGGTCATGGCGCTGGACGTCGGCCAGTCGATGACGTTGGTCGATCAGGAACAGACGGCACCCGGCAGCACGCTATCTGCGGCGGCGCAGCTTGGCGTCGTGGCGGTAAATGGTGCGGCGCATCTTGTCGTGACCGGTGCCAATCTGGGCGGGGTTCAGGCCTATGCGATGGGGCAAAACGGCGCGTTGTCAGCGGGGCTGCAATTGCCGGGCAGCCTGTCGGGAACGCTATCGGCACAGACCTTGGTCGAGGTTGATGGGGCCACCTATTTCTACGCGGCGCGCATGGGCGAAAGCACCATCCACGCCTATTCCGTCAGCGCCACTGGCACGATGACCCCGGTCGGAACCCGGGTGCTTGATACCCCGCGCCCGGGCGTCGACATCCCGGCCCTGACCACCGTCCGCGTCGGGGCTGAGGATTTTGTGGTCAGCCTGTCCCTGAACGGCGATGTGATCCGCGTCCTGCCGATCGGTCCCGGTGGCAGCCTTGGACAGCCGCAGGTCATGGGCGTGCCGCAGGGGCTCGGGATCGCCAACCCCTCGGCCGTCAGTGCGGTTGAGGTGGGGGGGCTGACCTACCTGATCGTCGCCGCCTCCGGGTCCTCGTCGCTCAGCGTGATCGAGATTGCGCCCGGCGGGGTGATGCGGGTGGCCGACCATGTGATCGACACGCTGGATACCCGGTTTCAGGGCACGCAGACCTTGGCCACGGTCAGCCTTGAGGATCGGGTGTTTGTCGTCACCGGCGGCAGCGATGGCGGGCTGGCCCTGATGACGCTGATGCCCGACGGGCGGCTGGTCCTGGTGGCCAGCCAACTGCAGCTGCCGGGCCTTGCGCTGGACAACATCACCGCAATCGCCGCCCATCCCGTCGATGGCAAGATCGAGGTCTTTGTCGCCGGCGAAGGCACCGGCATCACCCGCCTGCTGGTGGACCCCGGCCCCCTGTCGCCGATCCTGACGGGCGGCGAGGAAGCGGCCACCCTGACCGGCACCTCCGGCGGCGACATGATCCTTGGCGGTGACGCGGCCGAGGTGATCTTCGGCGGTGCCGGTGCCGATATCCTGGCGGATGGGGCGGGGGCCGATACGCTGTCTGGCGGGTCGGGCGCTGACCTTTTCGTGCTGGCCAAGGATGGCGAGCCGGACGTGATCACCGATTTCCAGCTTGGCACCGACCGGATTGACCTGTCCGCCCTTGGCACAATCCACTCACTTGCCGCGCTGACGATTACCCCAACGGCCACCGGGGCCCGGATCACCTATGGCGATGAGGTGCTGGACATCATCGCTGCGAACGGCCTGCCGATCCCGGCAAGCGCCTTCCGCCTGACGGATTTCATCGGCCTGTGGCACGCCCCACCCCCGGCCCCTGACACCAGCGGCTATCTTTCCGGGACGGTCAACTCGGACCTTGTGCAGGGGACCGATGCCAACGAGACCTTCTTCTACACCACCGGCGCAGATACCATCCTTGGCGGCGGCGGCTTCGACATGCTTGATTTCATCAACGCCAATGCCGCCGTGACGCTGGACCTGCAGCGCACGACCCAATCAAGGGGGCCAGCAGCGGGGCAGCAATACCAGTCGATCGAAGGCGCCTACGGCTCGCGCTTCGGCGACATGATGACCGGTGACAGCGCCGCCAACCGCCTTGACGGGATGGAGGGTAATGACCGCCTCTATGGTGTGGCCGGGAATGACAGCCTCTACGGCGGTCTGGGCAACGATACGCTGGATGGCGGGGCCGGTGCCGATATCCTGGATGGCGGCGCAGGTCGCGACCGCGTCAGCTACCGCGATGCCTCCGCCGTGCTTGTCGATCTGCTGCAGCCCTGGCGCAACACCGGCGATGCGGCGGGCGACCGCTTTGTCGGCATCGAAGACGTGGAAGGCTCGCGCTTCGGCGACATCCTTGGCGGTGACGGGCAGTCCGCTGTGCTCTGGGGGCTGGAAGGCAATGACCTGCTAGAAGGCCGCGGCGGCAACGATTCCCTCAACGGCGGCGATGGCGATGACACGCTGGTCGGGGGCTCTGGCGGCGACCGGCTGAATGGCGACGACGGGTTTGACATCGCCAGCTACATCGACAGCACCGCTGGCGTGACGGTGGATCTTCTCGACACTGACCTTTCCACCGGCGATGCCGCCGGGGACCGGTACAACTTGATCGAAAGCTTCCATCTGTCCACGCTGAATGACCGCTTCTTTGGTAGCGACCAAAATGATCTGGTGTCGGGCCTTGCGGGCAACGACTTTCTTGACGGTCGGCTGGGACATGACTGGCTGTCGGGCGGTTCGGGGAATGACACGCTGGTCGGCGGCGACGGGAATGACACGCTGCTGGGCGGGGCGGGGGTGGACCGGCTGGAGGGTGGGCTTGGCCGCGACCGGGTCAGCCACGCCGATGCGGCGGCGGGGGTGGTTGCGGACCTGACGACCCCCAGCGCAAACATGGGCGAGGCGCGGGGGGACAGCTACCTTGCCATCGAGGATCTTGAAGGGTCAGTCTTTGCCGACCGGCTGGCTGGTGACGCGCTTGCCAACCAGCTTCTGGGCCTTGCGGGCAATGACCGGCTGGACGGGCGGGCCGGCAATGACACGCTGGACGGCGGCGAGGGCAATGACACGCTGATCGGCGGTACCGGGGCGGATCTGCTGACCGGCGGCACGGGGCTGGACTTCGCCAGCTATGAGACGGCAACGGCAGCGGTGCGGGTCGATCTTGCGGGCCTGACCGCGAACAGTGGCGACGCGCTTGGCGACCGGTTCAGCGGGGTCGAAGGCCTGATCGGCTCGACCTGGGCCGATACGCTTGCGGGCGATGTGGGCGGCAATTGGCTGCAAGGGCTTGCCGGCAATGACCGGCTGGAGGGGCGGGGCGGCGATGACTCGCTGGATGGCGGCGCGGGCAACGACACGCTGGACGGTGGCGACGGCAATGACCGGCTGGACGGGGGGGCGGGCAACGACACGCTCACGGGCGGGGCGGGGGCGGACACGCTGCTGGGCGGCGATGGCAACGACCTTCTGCTATGGACCCTTGGCGGCGACCGGCTGGAGGGCGGGGCCGGGTCCGACACGGTCAGCTACGCGGGTGCCAGCCTTGGCGCGGTGGTCAACCTGGCCCAAGCCAGGCTGAACGCGGGGGCGGCGGCGGGGGATGTGCTGATCGGGGTGGAAGTGGTGATCGGCACGGCCCATGCCGACCGGCTGACGGGTGACGGGCTGGCCAACAGCCTGCGGGGCGAGGCGGGGCATGACTGGCTGTCGGGCGGTTCGGGGAATGACACGCTGCTCGGGGGCGACGGGAATGACACGCTGCTGGGCGGGGCCGGAGTGGACCGGCTGGAGGGTGGGCTTGGCCGCGACCGGGTCAGCCACGCCGACGCGGCGGCGGGGGTGGTTGCGGACCTGACAACCCCCAGCGCGAACACGGGCGAGGCGCGGGGGGACAGCTACCTTGCCATCGAAGATATTGAAGGGTCGGGCTTTGCCGACCGGCTGGCTGGTGACGCGCTTGCCAACCAGCTTCTGGGCCTTGCGGGCAATGACCGGCTGGACGGGCGGGCCGGCAATGACACGCTGGACGGCGGCGAGGGCAATGACACGCTGATCGGCGGTACCGGGGCGGATCTGCTGACCGGCGGCACGGGGCTGGACTTCGCCAGCTATGAGACGGCAACGGCAGCGGTGCGGGTCGATCTTGCGGGCCTGACCGCGAACAGCGGCGACGCGCTTGGCGACCGGTTCAACGGGGTTGAAGGGCTGATCGGCTCGACCCGGGCCGATACGCTTGCGGGCGATGCGGGCGGCAATTGGCTGCAGGGGCTTGCCGGCAATGACCGGCTGGACGGGCGGGCTGGCAATGACACGCTGGATGGTGGGGCTGGCAACGACACGCTGATTGGCGGGGCGGGGGCGGATACGTTCATCTTCAACGGCGGGCGCGACGTGATCAATGATTTCGCCAACGACGTCGATACCATCGGGCTCAGCAGGTCGCTGTGGACGGGGGCACAGCCCGGGCTTTCGGCGGTCCTTGCAGGGGCGCAGGTCACGGCGTCAGGCGTTTTCCTGACCCTGCCCAATGGTCATGTGCTGGACATCCGGGGGGTTTTCGATCCTTCTCTGCTTCTGGACGACATCGTGTTTCTTTAGGAACACTGGTTTGGGAGGCCCCATGGTGGAAAAGGTACTGGTCACAGGTGGCGCTGGCTATATCGGGGCGCATGCGTGCAAAGCGCTGGCGCGCGCGGGTTTTCTGCCGGTGACTTTTGACAATCTGGCCACCGGCTGGGCTGACGCGGTGAAATGGGGCCCTTTGGTTCGGGGCGACCTGATGGACCGCGCCAGCGTCGACGCGGCCATTGCTGAACACTGCCCCGTGGCCGTGCTGCATTTCGCGGCGCTGTCGCTGGTTGGCGAGTCCATGCAGGACCCGGCGCGGTATTGGCGTGTCAATGTGGGCGGCGCGTTGAACCTGCTGGAGGCTTGCGCCAAGGCGGGGGTGCGGAACTTCGTCTTTTCCTCAACCTGTGCGACCTATGGCGATCAGGACGGTGTCCTGCTGACCGAGGAAACCCCGCAGCGCCCGATCAACGCCTATGGCGGATCAAAGCTGGCGATTGAACTCATGCTGCGCGATTTCGGCGCGGCGCATGGGATCAACCATGTGATCTTCCGTTACTTCAACGTGGCAGGCGCTGACCCGGAAGGTGAGATTGGCGAACAGCACCACCCCGAAACCCATCTGATCCCGCTGATGCTGGATGCGGTCGCGGGCAAGCGCCCGGCGCTGACCGTTTTCGGCACGGATTATCCCACGCCGGACGGCACTTGCGTGCGCGACTATGTCCATGTGACCGACCTTGCGCAGGCGCATGTCCTTGGGCTGCAAGGGTTGCTGGCGGGGCGCGGCAACGGGGTCTTCTGTCTGGGCACCGGCCGTGGGTTTTCCGTGCGCGAGGTGATCGAGGCCAGCCGCATGGTCACCAACCGCGAAGTGCCGGTCGTGATCGGCGACCGGCGGGCCGGGGATGCGGCAGCGCTGGTCTGCTCCACCACCCGCGCCCTGACCGACCTTGGCTGGGATCCGCAGCACTCCACCCTGCGCCAGATGATCGGCGATGCCTGGGCTTGGGCGCAGAAGCCGGGGTTCACAAGCTGACCGCACGGCAAGGCGATGTCTTCAAAGACATCGCAGCGCAGCCTTCAAAGGCTCCGGTCCGGAGCTTTTGAAAACTCCGTGGGCCCGGCAGTGTCAGAACAGGTCCATGTCCTTCGGTCGTGGCACGGCAACCGGTGCCGCCAGCCCCAGCCAACCACCCCGGATCGGCAGCTTGCGTTCCGCCCCCCAGTCGCCGGTCACGGTCAGCACGTCGCCCTCCAGCATCACCCCCGCAACCGACTGGCCCGTCGGCCAGCGGACCGCGCCCAGAATGTGGCGCACCTCCACCGTCCCCATCGGGTCCAGCGCCAGCAGCGCAGGCTGGCCGGCAGCAGTCAGAGGGTCAGGCTCCTCCTCAGCGGACAGGCCCAGCATCTGCAGCGCAGCCCCATCCTCAACCCCCAGACACGCCTTGTGCCGCCCGTTCCAGGGCGCATAGTCCCGACCGCCGTTCGAATGCCACAGCATCGTCATCGGCAGCGCGCGCGCGTTCTTCAGGGACAGGATCAGATCCCCCTCCTCGGGCCGCACCACCGCCGTCCAGCCAAGGCTTGACCCGGGGTCTTCCACCCCCACCACGAAATCCTCATGCGCCGGACCCCATGGGTAGCGGTGCAGGTTCACCGTCCCGCCCTCCGCCCCCGGAAACTCCACCGCGTCCTCGTGCCGCCTTGGATAGGCCAGACACGACCGCCCGCGAGTCGTTTCAACCGGGGTGGAGGGCGTCTCCCACCAGCGCTTGCGCGAAAAGCTCAGCTTTGCGCCATTGGGCAGCGACACCATCGCATGGTTGGCCACCGGCAACCGGCCACTGCCGCCGATGAACAGGTGGCGCTGGTAGACAAAGGGCTGGTCATCGGTGACCGACAGTTCCTTGACCACCGTCGCCCCGGACACCGCGCCCTCCAGCGCCGCGCGCAACGTGCCGGGCTCCGACGGCATCACCCGCCAGTCGCCGTTTGCCGTCAGCCCGTGCAACCCCTCGGGGCTCGCCCCCATCGGGGCGGCCAGGAAATCGCCCCCCAGCCAGCGCTGGTGCGGTGGCGCGTCGGGCGGCACCTCATCCTCGGCCCAGGGGGCGCGGTGCAGCGGGGTGATCGTGGCACCCTCATCGCTGACGCTGAACCCGTCCAGCACGCCACCCCTTGGCGCAAAGCGAAAGCTGATCCCACGGGCACGGATGGTCACGGTCATGGAGCGGTCCCCTTCTGGTCCAAGGGGCAGGCTAGCGCCCCGCACCGCCCCGCTGCAAGGCCCACCAAGACAACTGGCATGTCAGTTTGCTTGCCGCTAGTCTGGCCCCAAATCGAAACGGAGGGACGGATATGGGACGGCTGGACGGCAAGACGGTCTTTGTGACAGCGGCAGGGCAGGGGATCGGCCGGGCCTCGGCCCTTGCCATGGCGCGTGAGGGCGCGCGGGTCATCGCGACGGATGTGAACGGCGATACACTGGCCGACCTTGCCGCCGCAGGCTGTGCCACCCGCGTCCTGAACGTGCGCGACGCCGCAGCGATCACCGCCACCTTCGCCGAGGTTGGCACCCCGGATGTCCTGTTCAACTGCGCGGGCTTTGTCGCCAACGGCACGATCCTTGATTGTGACGAGGACGCCTGGGCCTTCAGCCTCGACCTGAACCTGACCGCGATGTACCGCATGTGCCGGGCCGTGCTGCCTGGGATGGTGGACCGGGGCCATGGCAACATCGTCAACATGGCCTCGGCCGTGGGGTCGATCATCGCGGCGCCAAACCGTTTCGTCTACGGTGTGACCAAGGCCGGCGTGATCGGCCTGACCAAGGCCATCGCGGCGGATTTCGTCACGAAGGGCATCCGCTGCAACTGCGTCTGCCCCGGCACGGTCGACAGCCCGTCGCTGAACCAGCGGATGCGCGACACTGGCGATTACGACGCCGCCCGCAAGGCCTTTGTCGCCCGCCAGCCGATGGGCCGGATCGCCACGGCGGATGAGATTGCGGCACTGGTCGTCTATCTGGCGTCGGACGAATCGTCCTTCACCACGGGTGTCCCGCATGTGATCGACGGCGGCTGGTCCAACGTCTGACACTCTTGGCCTGGGGGCAGGACGACCCCCGCGCAACATCAGCTTGGGCAGCACCCCGCGCCCAAGCTGTCGTCGCCATCGTCGAGCGGGGTCAGCACCTCGGCAATCTCGCGTCGCAGCCATGCCAGCCCCGGCGCGGCGGCGTTCCGGCGGTGCCATGCCTGACAAAGCGTGACCTTGGGCAGGCTGAAGGGCAGGGCATGCACCCGCAGCCCGGCAACCATCGCCGCCCGTTCCGCCTGACGCCGGGGAACGATGCCGACCAGATCGCTGGCGGACACGGCCCGCCAGACGGCGGTAAAGCTGGGCACGGTCAGCACCAATGTGCGGTCGCAGCCAAGGTCGGCCAGCACGCGGTCCTCCATCTCGGGCACCCCCTCGGTCACGCGAAAGGCGACGTGGCGCAGCTTGGCATAGACGTCCATCGGAATTGCGGCACCCTCCGGCAGCCGCAACCGGGTCAGGATCGGATGTCCCCGGCGCGCAACGATCCGGTAGTCCGTCCGCAGCACCACCTCATTCTCCAGCCAGTCCGGGCAGATCGCCTGTGGCATAAGCATCAGGTCCAGCCGCCCCTCGCGCAGGTCATCCCACAAGGCAGTGGAGAGCGCATCGCTATAGCGCAGCGTGATGCCGGGGGCGGTCCGCTCCAGCCGCCCCATCAGGTCAGGCAGCAGCATTTCCGTAAAGAAATCCGGCCCGGCAAAGCGAAAGGTCGCCGTCGCCGTCGCCGGGTCAAAGGCGGGGCGGGACAGCAGCCGTTCCGCTTCTTCAAGCAGCGCGCGCAGGGGCTGGGCCAAGCCAAGCGCGAACTCCGTCGGCTGCAAGGATTGGCCATCCCGCACCATCAAGGGATCGCCCAAGGCCGCACGCAACCGCCCAAGCGCGGCTGAAACGGCAGGCTGCGACAGCCCGATCCGCTGGCCCGCCCGCACGGTTGACCGCTCGCGCAAGATCGCGTCCAGCACCCGCAACAGGTTCAGATCGAAACTGGCTAAATTCATGGGGTGGATTGATACAATACAAACAATCAATTTCACAGATTTATCTGCCTCGGTCATAGGGCACCCGTCACGCAACTGAACGAGGCCCCGATGACCCCCCAAACCCCCCGTACCCACCACTGGAACGGCGCAAGCTACCAGACCCTGCTCGCCGCCGAAGACACCGGCGGGTCGCTTTCCATCCTGCTGGTCGCCGCCCCGGCCCATTCCGGCCCGCCGAGCCATATTCACGCGGCAGAGGATGAGGTGTTCTTCATTCTGGACGGAAGCATCGACTTTCAGGTCGGTCAGGACCGCTTCACCTGCGGTCCGATGCAGACGGCCTTCGTGCCGCGCGGTGTCGTCCATTCCTTTCGTACCGGACCGGAGGGCGCACGGGGGCTTGGCGTGATGACCCCCGGCGGGTTTGAAGGCTTCTTTGCTGAAATGGCGCGATCGGGCCTGCAACTGCCGCAAGACCTTGCCGCCGTGCGGGCCATCGCCGCGCGCTATGGCTCGCACTTCACCGGCCCCGGCCTTGCCCAGATGGGGCGTCAGGATGCGTGACCCGGCCTTTGTCCTGCTGCTTGCCGCCGCGCTCTGCGTCTTGGGTGGCATGCTTTGGGGGATCCAGATGGCGGTCAGCGGTGACCATCTGCTGGCCTCAGCCCATGCGCATCTGAACCTAGTCGGCTGGGTCACGCTGGCGCTGTTCGGCATCTACTACCGGCTGACCCCGGCGGCCTGTGCCAGCCGTCTGGCATGGGTCCACGCCGTCGTGGCGATTGCCGGGGTGCTTGTGATGGTTCCCGGCATCGTGCTGGTCATCCAAGGCGGATCGCCGGTGATGGCCAGCGCCGGAGCAATCCTTGGCCTACTGTCGATGGTCCTGTTCCTGACCACGCTGCTGCGGCACGGCTTTGGCCACCGCTGAAGGTGGTGGCCCGCCCCCCCGCCTGCACCCCTGCCTACCCCCGCGCCGTCGAACATTGGCGCGGGGGCCGGGTCCAACCTGCCCGGTCCAGGACGTCAAATCCTAAGGATTCCTTAACGCCAGCGCCAACTCATTGAATTTGCTTGCCCGGCGTGCCTGTCCCTGCCCGGGACACCTCCATCCCTAACCCGACCCTGCCTGCCACCTTGCCTGCCCGCCTCTGACCCGCTAGGAAACCCGGAACCCTTCGTTCCATGAGGCTTCCATGCGTCTGTCCCGCTACTTCCTCCCCGTCCTCAAGGAAAACCCCGCCGAGGCGCAGATCGTCAGCCACCGCTACATGCTGCGGGCCGGCATGATCAAGCAGCAGGCGGCGGGCATCTATTCCTGGCTGCCGCTGGGCTACCGCGTGCTGAAGCGGATCGAAGAGATCGTCCATCAGGAACAGATCCGCGCCGGGCACATCCCGCTTCTGATGCCCACGATCCAGCCCGCCGACCTGTGGCGCGAGTCGGGCCGGTATGACGACTACGGGCAAGAGATGCTGCGCATCAAGGACCGTCAGGACCGCGAAATGCTGTTCGGCCCCACGAACGAAGAGATGATCACCGACATCTTCCGCGCCCATGTGAACAGCTACAAGGACCTGCCCCTCACGCTTTACCACATCCAGTGGAAGTTCCGTGACGAGATGCGGCCCCGCTTCGGGATCATGCGGGGGCGCGAGTTCCTGATGAAGGACGGCTACAACTTCGACGTCGACAAGGACGCCGCCCTGCACGCCTACAACCGCCATATGGTCAGCTACCTGCGGACCTACGAACGGATGGGCCTGACGGCAATCCCGATGCGCGCGGCAAGCGGCCCCATCGGCGGGGACAACACGCATGAGTTTCTGGTGCTCGCCCAGACGGGCGAAAGCGAGGTCTTCTATGACGACCGCGTGACCGGGCTGAAGCTGGGTCAGCGGGACATCGACTATGACGACCGCGCGCAGGTCGCCAAGGTCTGTGAGGAGTTCACCACCCTTTACGCCCGCACCGACGAGACCCACGATCAGGCGGTCTTTGACAAGGTGCCGGAGGCACATCGCAAGGTTGGCCGGGGGATTGAAGTAGGGCAGATTTTCTACTTCGGCACCAAGTATTCCGCCGCGATGGGGGCCGAGGTTTCGACAGCGGATGGCGGCAAGGTTCCGGTCGAGATGGGATCGCACGGGATTGGCGTCAGCCGTCTGCTGGGCGCGATCATCGAGGCCAGCCACGATGACAAGGGCATCATCTGGCCCGAGGGTGTGACCCCGTTCCCCGTGGGGATCGTCAACCTGAAGCAGGGCGATGCGGCGGCGGATGCGGCCTGCGCGGGGCTGGAGAAAGCCCTGCTGGCCAAGGGGCTGGAGCCCCTGTACGACGACCGCGACGAACGGGCCGGGGCAAAGTTCGCGACGATGGACCTGATCGGCCTGCCATGGCGGATCACGGTAGGCCCTCGCGGGTTGGAGAAGGGCGTGGTTGAACTGACCAGCCGCCGCACCGGCCAGTCCGAGGAAATGAGCCCCGAGGCCGCCGTGGACCGCGTGGCGCAGATCTACCCCGGCATCTGATCCGGCGCGGCCGGACCCTTTCCAAAGTGGGGGTCCGGCCGCGTCTTGCGATACATCTCGCACAAGACGGCAACCGCGATGATCGTGGTCAGAAAGCCCATCGTCCGCAGGGCGATATAGTAGGCCAGCATGAGATTGCTGTCCTCGGTCACGCCAAGCGACACCAGTGCATTGCCGGAAAGAGCTGTCGCCGTGAGCAATGCAAAGCCGATGACGCCCGGTCCCAGCACCAGCCGCCACATGGTCTGAAAGCCCGAGCGAAGGCCTTGCGAAAGCCGGTAGCTGCCATCCCGCGCCACCGAAGCCGGAAGTGCGAGGCCGAAAAAGCTGAGCGTCACGAGGTAGATCAGCAGGAAGATCAGCAGCATGGCGGCGGGAGAGGGCCGGGCGAACGTACTGACGGCCAAGCCAAGCCCGATCCCGAGGGAAACCAGAAGCAGCCCGCCGCTCAACAGCGCGAACCAGCCGAACTTGAACGCGGGGGCGCCCGGGATGGACTTTGGCTTGCCAAGGGACAGCGTCTCATCGAACAGGAAATGCCGGTGGATCATGTAGGCCACGATTGTCAGGGCGACGAAGGAAACGGTCGATTCCGTTTTCGGCTGAAGGACCCACAGCATGACTTCGATGATGGCCGCGAAAACGATCAGGACGGGTAGCGATGCGAGAAAGAAGCGAAAGGACTCGCGGTAGATCCTGACCATGCGCGACTCCGTGCCTGCACCCGTTGATGCGCCAAGTCTGGCGCTCCTTGCAGGGGCCGGCAAGGGGCTTGCGCGCCGGACAGGGCGAAGCCGGGTCATCGGGGCGGATGCAGCATATCTGGCGTGGGGCCGCCTGTGTCTGACAGGCGTGTGTTGCTCCGGTTGACCAATGAGCCGGATGGCCGCATCCTTGGCCGCGAAAAGGGAGGCGGGAATGGCGGGCGGCTGGGCGCAGGACGGGGCGGTGAGTGAACAGATCGAAGCCTCGATCAACGATGAGTTGGCGCGGATGAAAGCGAAGGCGCGGCCCACGGGGACAAGCCTGACGCATTGCGCCGAATGCGAGGAGCCGATCCCCGAGGCGCGGCGGCAGGCGCTGCCCGGCGTCAAGCTGTGCATCGATTGCCAGCGGGCGCGCGACGGGCGGCCCGAAGCGCGGGGCGGCATCAACCGGCGCGGGTCCAAGGACAGCCAGATGAAGTGACACGGGCCCGGGGCTGACCCTGCGTCACATCGCGGGAAGGTGGCTTGATTTGTGCCCGGTCCGGGTCATCCTTTTGCAATAATTTCCTGCCACACCTGAGCCTATGACCCTGCCTGTCGATCACTACCGGATGAACAAGCGCGACCTGTCGCTGCATGAATTGCTTGCTGATGGGATTGTCCATGTGCTGGCGCTGCTGGCAGGGCTGATCGCCTTTCCCATTCTGCTGTACCATGCATTGCAGAATGCCGGGCTTGGCACCTTTGCCGCTTTGGCGGTCTATGCGGCTGGGTTCTTCCTGATGTGGGGCTTTTCGCTGGCCTATAACATGACGCCGCCAAGCGCGCTGAAGTGGCTGTTGCGGCGGTTCGACCATTCGATGATCTATGTCATGATTGCTGGAACCTACACCGCCCTGATCCCGCATCTGGAAAGCCCGGCATGGGCCTGGGGTCTGGGGCTGGTGGTCTGGACCGGGGCGGCCTTGGGCATCCTGGTCAAGGTGGTCCTGCCCGGGCGCTATGACCGGCTGTCGATCCTGGCCTACATCCTGCTGGGATGGGTCGGCGTGATCGCCATCGGGCCGGTGTCGGCGGCGCTGCCGTCGGTATCGCTTTGGCTGATCGTGGCCGGGGGGCGACCTATGTGGCAGGCGTGGCCTTCTATGTGTGGGAACGGCTGCAGTTCCAGAATGCGATATGGCATGGCTTTGTGGCGGTCGCGGCGGGGCTGCATTTCGCCGCTGTGGCACTGGCGATTGCCTGAAGCCGCCGTGCAGGTCACCTTGCGCCGCTGATCGGTGATCTGGCAGGGGAGTCGGGGTGAACCCCGACCTACATCACCACGACAAGATTGCCGGGTTTGTGGAAGCTTTCGGCGATGGCATGCGCCTTTTGCAGGTCTGCAAAGGGCAGGATCGGCCCCAGCACAGGGGTGTAACCGCCAGCCTGATGCAGCGCCAGAAGGCGGCGCATGGACGGCAGGTCATCCTTGTTCGTTCCGGTCAGAACCTTCCGCTTCCCGGGCCGGGGAAGGACAGCCGCGCCCAGCATCTGCGCCAGATCCGCGGTGATCAGGGCCAGTCTGCCCCCGGGCGCAAGGTGGGCACTTGCACCAGCCCAGCCCAGCGACCCCATCACATCGACGATCACATCGAAGGGGCCAGAGGGCAGGCCCTTGCGATAGTCGGTCACCTCGACCGCGCCAAGCTGGCGGGCGAGCGGGTTATTGGCGGGTGAGGCGGTCGCCGCCACATGCGCGCCAAGGTGACGGGCGATCTGAACCACAGCGCCACCGACTGCCCCGGTCGCGCCTGCGACAAGCAATCGCTCACCCGCAGCCAGCTTTGCGCGGTCAATCAGAAAGTCGGCGGCGGTCAGGCCACCGAAGAAGAAGGCGGCACCCTGTTCGAAGGTGAGCGTATCGGGCAGGGGCAGCACTGTGCCAGTGGCCTTGATGACAAGGTATTCGCGATGCGCGCCACCCTTGAAGCCGGTCAGACCAAAGACGCGCTGGCCCTTGGTGAAACTGGCGACCCCGCTGCCGACAGCCGCAACCTCGCCCGAGAAGGCCCAGCCGGGGGCAACGCGCGGACGACGGAGGCCGATGGCCAAGCGCATCAGCAGGCCAAGGCCGCGGGGCACCTTGCCGGACCGCATGCGGGCATCCCCTGCGGTCACCGGGGCTGCGCGGACGCGGATCAGCACCTCATCCGCGGCGGGGGTGGGGATCGGGCGTTCGGTGAAGGCGATGGTTTCAGGGCCGCCATAGGCCGTGTAGCTTGCAACTTTCATCTGTGGCCCCCGGGGTTTGGCGGGGTCAGTCGCCGTGGAAGCTGGGGTCAGGTCAAGCGTCTTTGACATAAGGTATTCCAAACCATACCCGATTGACCCGCGTGGCCGGGGTTCCTAGCGTGGCCTCAACATGGGAGGCGCGCGATGGCCAAGGCACTTGTCACCTGGGGCGGATGGGACGGGCATGAGCCTGACAAGGTCGCGGCGCTGTTTGCGGGTTGGCTGGGCGAGGCGGGGTTTTCGGTGACGGTGACCGATACGCTGGCCTGTTTCGATGACCCGGGGGCGCTGGCAGAGCTGTCGTTGATCGTGCCGGTCTGGACGATGGCCAAGATCGGGAAGGAACAGGCGCAGCACGCCTGCGCGGCGGTCGCATCCGGCGTGGGGATCGCGGGCTGCCATGGCGGGATGTGCGATGCCTTCCGTGAGGCTGTGGACTGGCAGTTCATGACCGGCGCGCAATGGGTGGCGCATCCGGGCAATGACGGGGTGGAGTATGGGGTGCGGATCACCTCGGACCACGCGCTGGTGGCGGGGGTGGGCGATTTCACGGTCAGGACGGAACAGTATTATCTGCACGTCGATCCGGTGGTGAAGGTGCACGCCGTCTGCGACTTTCCGGTGGTTGACGGGCCGCATGCGGCGAACGGGCCGGTGGCAATGCCGGTGGTATTCTCCAAGTTCTGGGGGCAGGGGCGGGTGTACTATAACGCGCTGGGGCATCAGGCGAATGTGATCAACCATGGGCCGGCGGCGGAATTGATGCGGCGCGGGCTTTTGTGGGCGGCACGGTAGGCCTTCGGCCATGATCGGCGCCCAAGCCGGGGCGGGGCGTTCCCGCCTGCGCCTGCCGCTGCAAGGGCCCGCACCTTGACCTTTCGGCCCCGGTCCCGCAGGTTGCGCGCAACAAAAAGGGCCGGGCAGATGGCAGGAAGAACAGCACCGTTCTCGGGCTTCGAGTTCATGATCGCGTGGCGCTACTTGCGGGCGCGGCGGGCGGAAGGCGGGGTCAGCATCATGACCTGGATCAGCCTGATCGGGATCACGCTGGCAGTCTTCGCGCTGATCCTGACGCTGGCGGTGCGGGCGGGCTTCCGGGCCGAGTTTGTCGACACGATCCTTGGGGCAAACGCCCATGTCACCGTCTATTCGGCGGGTGAGGTCGGCACCGACGGCCAATTCGTCCGCGGCTTCACGGCGGCGGATGCGATGGCCGCTGCATTGATGGAGGTGCCCGGGGTGACCCGTGCGGCCCCCTTGATCCGGGGCAAGCTGATGGTCACGGATGGTGAGCGGACCACGGGGGCCGAAGTCTTTGGCCTGTCGCCCGAGGCGCTCGCCTCGATCCCACGGGTGGGCGAGGGGGCTGAGGCGATTGGCGACCTTGCCCGGTTCCCTGACGGGGTTGCGCTTGGGTCCGGTGTCGCGCGCGAACTGGGCGTCACGGTGGGTGACCGGGTCCGGCTGATTGCACCCGGTGGCGTCAAGACGGCGATGGGCACCAGCCCCCGCGTTAAGGCCTATGAGGTGGTCTACATCTTCACCGCCGGGCGCTATGACATCGACACGACCCGCATCTACATGCCCTTTGTCGAGGCGCAGAGCTTTTTCAACAAGGAAGGTCTGGCCGACGAGATCGAGGTGATGGTCGAGAAGCCGGATGCGATCGAAGGCTATGCCCTGCCGATCCTGAATGCGGCCGGGCCATCGGCGATGCTGTGGACGTGGAAGGACAGTTCCGGCGCGTTCCTGCGGGCGCTGGATATCGAGGACAACGTGATGTTCGTCATCCTGTCCGTGCTGGTGCTGATCGCGGCGATGAACATCGTCTCTGGCCTGATCATGCTGGTGAAGAACAAGGGGCGGGATATCGGCATCCTGCGGACGATGGGTCTGACCGAAGGGTCTGTCCTGCGGGTGTTCTTCATCTGCGGCGCGTTCACCGGGGTTCTGGGCACCATTGCCGGGGTGATCCTTGGCTGCCTGACCGCGCTGAACATCGACGCGATCATGAGCGCGATCAACTGGCTGAACGGGGCTGAGGTCTGGGACCCGTCGATCCGGGGGATATACTCGCTTCCGGCGCAGTTGCAGATGGAAGACGTGCTTTCGGCGGTGGCCCTGTCGCTGGGGCTGTCGTTCATCGTCACCATCTTCCCGGCCCGGCGCGCGGCGCGGATGAACCCGGTCGAGGCGCTGCGCTATGAGTGACGCGATGCTGGAGCTTTCGGGGATCACCAAGGGTTACAACCGCGGCAAGCCGGCTGAGGTTGTGGTCCTGCGCGGGGCTACGGTGACCGTGGCCAAGGGCGAGGTCGTGGCGCTGGTGGCACCCTCAGGGGCGGGGAAATCCACCTTGCTGCATATCGCGGGGTTACTGGATGTAGCGGATGAGGGCACGGTCAGGCTGGACGGGCGCGAGATGAGCGGCCTTTCCGACCGCGCCCGGACCGAGGCGCGGCGGGCCGAGGTTGGCTTCATCTACCAGTTCCACCACCTGCTGCCCGAGTTTTCGGCGCTGGAGAATGTGGTGATCCCGCAACTCGCCAATGGCGTGCCGAAAGCGCAGGCCGAGGCGCGGGCGCGCGATCTGCTGGACCGTGTCGGGGTTGCCGCACGGGCTGATCACCGCCCGGCGGCGCTGTCGGGGGGCGAACAGCAACGGGTGGCGTTCTGCCGGGCGCTGGCCAATGGACCGAAACTTCTGCTCGCGGATGAGCCGACGGGCAACCTTGATCCGGCAACCTCGGACCAGGTGTTCGGCGTGTTGATGGCTCTGGTCCGCGAAACGGGGCTTTCGGCGCTGATCGCCACGCATAACATGGAGCTTGCGGGACGGATGGACCGCGTGGTCCGGTTGGCGCAAGGTCGGGTTGAGGGATGAGGAGGGGACGGATGATGCGCTTTGGATGGATGGTGCTGCCACTGGCCCTTGCGGCCTGCACGCAAGACGAGATGCCGACCGGGGCCGAGGACTTTGCCAGCTACTGCGCCGCCTGTCATGGAACGTCAGGCAAGGGGGACGGACCCGCTGCCGCAGGGCTGGCCAAGCGCCCGGCAGACCTGACGCAACTGTCTGCGCGCAATGGCGGGGCGTTTCCGGGGACGGCGGTCATGGCCAAGATCTGGGGCTATACCGGTAAGGACGGTGGATCGCCGATGCCGCAGTTCGGGCCGCTGTTGCAGGGTGAACTTGTGCCCTTTGACGGCGGCGACGGGATCGCCACCCCCACGCCCGTGCGGCTGGTCGGATTGGCCGAGCATGTCAGGCTGCTGCAGGCGAAGTGATCGCCGGTCAGAGGGCCCGGTTATAGCGGATGAAGGGGGTCACCTTGGCCACCCGGTCATAAAGCTGGCGGGCCTCATGGTTGAAGTCCTGCGTCAGCCAGTAGACCGAGGGTGCGTTCGCCGCATCGGCCGCCGCATAGACCGCCTGGATCAGCGCACGGCCAACGCCGGTGCCCCTCGCCACAGGGTCGACGTAAAGGTCCTGCAGATAGCAGGTATCCTCGATCTTCCAGCCGTGCCGGTGAAACAGGTAATGCGCCAGTCCCACGGCCTTGCCATCCACGGTGGCTATCAGCCCGTTGAAGTCACGCGGGTCCGACCCCAACAGCCGAGCGAAGGTGGAAGCAAAGACCGCTTCGGGCACGGTGGTCTGGTAGAAGTCCAGATAGGCCGACCAAAGCCGCCGCCAGTCCGCTTCGTCCCCCGCGGCGAGGGGGCGAATGATCGGGGTCGCGTGCGGGGATGGCGGCATGGGGGATCCTTCTGGCAGGTCCGTTCAGCATCGCTGCCTTTGCAGGCCTGCGCAACTGGCGGAGAACCTGACTATGGCCCTGCCGCGCAGGCAGGCATAAGCTGCGGCCAATTCCTAGGATCGGGGCAAATCGCATGAACGGGCAATTGGCAGAGCGGTGGCGCATGGCCCTGACTGGCGCGGCGGGGGCTGCATTTCTGTGGGCTCTGGTCGAGGCGGTAGAGCGGGACATGCTGGGCGACCGCCTCGCGCTGATCCTGCTGACACTGGTGGCCACCGGATTTGCAGCCCTTCTGGCGATGGCGGGGCCGATCGGTCTGGGCCGGGCCGTGCCCCGGGCGCTGGGCCTTGGGGTGGTCGTGGCGGCGCTGGTCTGGCTGGCCGGTCTGCGCCATGCCGAAGTTGATGGCCTTTTCGCCTCGCCCCTGCCACCCTTGGCGGGGCTGGCGGTGGCAAGCCTGCCGGTGCCGTTCCTGATTGCGGGTGCCCGCAATGGCTGGCGCGACTACCCGGCGCTGTTCCTTGAGGCCTGGTCAATCGTCGTGCGCTATGCCGCCGCCTGGGCCTTTGTCGGGCTGCTGTGGCTGGTGATCTTCCTGTCGGATCAGGTGCTGCTCATTGTGGGCGTCACCGTGATTGGTGATCTGCTGGACCATTGGATCGTGCCCGCCGTCATCACCGGCGCTGCCTTGGGTCTGGGCATGGCGGTGGTCTATGAATTGGCGGACCTGCTGTCGCCCTATCTGGTGCTGCGGCTGTTCCGGATCCTGCTGCCGATTGTTTTGGCAGTCATGCTGGTGTTTCTGGCGGCCTTGCCGTTCCGGGGGCTGGAAGGGCTGTTCAATGGTTTGTCGCCCGCGCTGCTGCTGCTGACGATGGTTGCGGCGGGGGTGTCGCTGGTGTCGGTGACCGTGGACCAAAGCGATGCCGATGCGACGCAAAGCCCGGTTCTGCGCCGTGCCGCACAGGGCATGGCGCTGATCCTGCCCGTGCTGGGCGGGCTTGCGGCCTATGCGATCTGGCTGCGGGTGGACCAGCATGGCTGGACGCCGGAGCGTCTGTTCGTGGCGCTGGTGGCGGTGTTGGGGCTGGTCTATGGCGCGGTCTATGCGCTGGCCGTTTTGCGGGGCGAAGGCTGGATGGCGCGCATCCGGCAGGGCAACATCGGCATGGCCTTGCTGGTGATCGTCGTTGCCGGTCTTTGGCTGACCCCGATCCTGAACGCCGAACGCATCTCGGCCAACAACCAGCTGACGCGGTTTGAGGCTGGGAAAACGGCGGTGGCCGATCTGGACATCCGCGCGATGGAGGGTTGGGGGCTGCCCGGGGAACGGGCGCTGGCCCTTTTGACCGAACGCGCGCAAGAGCCGGGGCAAGAGGCATTGGCCGCGCGATTGGCCGGGGTGGACGATCCTGCGACGGCGGGCCTTGACGCCGACGCCCGCGCAGAAGCGGCCCGGGTGCTGTCTGCCGCGATGCCGGTGCAGCCAACCTCGGCAACCGGCACGCGGGACATGCTGCTGTCAGCGGCGGAAACCTACATGCTGGCCGATTGGCAGGTCGTTTGCGACCGCAGGCTTGAGGATGGGGCGCCTGCCTGCCTGATGGTGGTGGCCGATCTGCTGCCAACCCAGCCGGGCGAAGAAGCGGTCCTGATCCTCGAACGCGAGCCCAGCTATGTCGAGGTTCTGGGCCTGTTCATGGCAGACGACGGGATGCTTCTGTCCAGATCGGTGATGCTGCCGGATGGCAGTTATCTGGCGACCGAGGATGCGGCGGCCCTGCTGCGCGATTGGGCAAAGGCCCCCCCGCCGCTGACCCCGGCGCTGTTGAACCAGCTTGGTACCGGTGAAACGGGGTTGATGATCCGGCCATGATGGCCAGTCGGATCCCGGGGAATGGTTGGAGTTTGTTAACCGTTGCCGGGTAGCATGACCGCAGAAACTACCATGGGAACTGACATGGATGCACTGCTGCTGCGGTCCCTACAGGGCTATGTCCGTGATACGTTCGGCCCTCAGGTCTGGCAGGCCATTTGTCGCCGCTCTGCGCTGCCGGTCGAAATTTTCGAACCGATGCTGCGCTATGATCGCGGCCTTGCCGACCGCGTGGCGCAGAACGCGGCAGACGTTCTGGGGCGGCCCGTCGAAACGATATGGGAAGACATGGGGACCTATCTGGTCACCAACCCCAGCCATGAAGGCGTGCGCCGGCTGCTGCGGTTCGGCGGCGTCAGCTTTGCCGATTTCCTCCATTCGCTGGAAGAAATGCCCGGCCGTGCCCGTCTGGCGATGTCGGACATCACGCTGCCCGAGATCCAGTTGCTTGAGGCCGGACCCGAGCAGTTCAGGATCGTCTGCCGGTCGCGTCTGCAAGGTATGGGGCGGGTTCTGGTCGGCATGCTGACCGCCATGGCCGATGACTATGGCGCGCTGTGCCTCATCGAGGCTGAGGGGCAGGACCGCATCACCGTGCGCGTGCTGGACACCGCCCATGCCAAAGCCCGCCACTTTGACCTTGCCATGCCCGAGCGTCAGGGATGACCGACAAAACATCAGCCCGGCAGATTGCCATTGGCCCTGACGGCCTGGCGCGCTTCATGCCGATGCATGTGCTGCTGGACAGCAATGAACAGGTGGTCAGTGCGGGGCCAACGTTGCTGCGGATTCTCGAAGGCGTCGCGGTAATCGGTGCCCGGTTCCAGGACCTGTTCGACGTGCGCGCCCCCGGCGGCGCTGTTACGGCAGCCGAGGTGCTGGAGCGTGCCGGGCACCGGTTCCGGCTGGTGCCGCGCAGCCGGGCGCGGGTGGGTCTGCGCGGCCTTGGGATGCGGCTGCCGGGGGACATGGTCCTTCTGAACCTGTCTTTCGGGATCGACCTGATTTCAGCCGTGCGCGAATTTGCCCTGACCGACAGCGATTTTGCCGCCACCGATCTGGCGATGGAACTGCTTTATCTGGCCGAAGCGAATGCCGCCGTCACCCGCGAACTGCGCGGTCTTAACCTGCGGCTGGAAGGCGCCCGCATCGCCGCCGAGGAAGAGGCGATGACCGATCCCCTGACCGGCTTGCGCAACCGACGCGCGGCCGATCTGTTTCTGGAACGGATGTGTCTGGCATCTGCCCCGTTCGGGTTGCTGCATCTTGACCTTGATTTCTTCAAGGCCGTGAACGACACGCTGGGCCATGCCGCGGGCGACCATGTGCTGGAAAGCGTCGGCCGCGTCCTGCGCGATCAAGTCCGGGCTGAGGATTGCGCCGCCCGCATCGGGGGGGATGAGTTTGTCGTTGTCCTGCCCGGCCGGACGGACCCGCAGACGCTGCAGTCCATCGCCAATCGCATCATCGGGCGGCTGTCCGAACCGATGGAGTTTGGGGGCAAGCCGTGCCTGATTTCGGCCAGTGTCGGGATCGTGCGGTCGAATGACTTTGCCAAGCCAGAGGCCGCACAGGTTCTGGCGGCCGCTGACCGTGCGCTCTACGCGGCAAAACATGCCGGACGGGCGCAGGCAGTGCTTTTGTGTGACGAGGCGGAGTGAACCCGCAGACAAGGACGGGTTCAGGGCCACCATCGTTCAGTGTCAACCGGCCTCGGTGCCGAGTGGTATGATCCACAATGCCTCAGGCGGCAGGGCGATCAGGGTTGTCTGGCCCGGCGTCAGGGTGCGGGCAACCTCGGGCGCCACCAGCGCCTGCAGGGGGGTGGTGCCGACCATCAGGTCAACCCGGCTTTGGCTGCCCAGAAAGGCGCAACCCTCAACCCTCGCGGTGCGTGGGTTTGCGTCAGTCGGGCCAGGCCCAAGCACAACCGCCTCGGGGCGGATGGTCAGGGTGCCGGGGCCGTTGGCCAGCGTGGCAGGCAGGCTGTCCGGCAAGGTGAGTGGGCCGATGGCGGACTGTAACACCCCTGCAGCAGCCGTTCCTGGCAGGAAGTTCACCCCGCCGAAGAACCGCGCAACGGCCAGCGATGCAGGTCTGCGGTAGATCGTGTCCGGCGGGGCATGCTGGGCAAGCTGCCCGTCCAGAAGCAGTGCGATCTGGTCCGCCAGCACGACCGCTTCGGTCTGGTCATGGGTCACGACAACGGTGGTCACGGCCATGTCGCGCTGCAGGGTCAGGATCAGGCTGCGCATTTCGTCCCGAAGGGCGGGATCAAGGCTGGAAAGGGGTTCGTCCAGCAGCAGCAGGTCCGGCTCCAGCACCAGTGCCCGGGCCAGCGCAGCCCGCTGGGCCTGACCACCCGAGAGTTCGTCCGGGCGACGCTGGCCAAGCCCGCCTAGGCGGACCCGGCCCAGCATCGCGTCAACCTGGGTAGCGATCCGGGCGGCGGGCAGGCCGCGCATGCGCAGGCCGAAGCCCACGTTCTGGGCCACCGTCAGATGCGGGAACAACAGCGGGTTCTGGAACACCATCACGACGCCACGCCGTTCGGGCGGCAGGGTCAGGATCGACCGACCGCCCAAGGCGATGTCGCCCGCATCGGGCGCGAAAAGCCCGGCGACCAGCTTCATGACCGTGGTCTTGCCCGCGCCCGATGGGCCAAGAAGCGCCGTGATCGTCCCGCTTGCAACCGTCAGGTCCAGCCCCCGGATCGTGGCAAGGTTGCCCCCGGGATGGGTCTTGGTCAGGCCGGTCAACTGCAGCGCCGTCATCGGCCGACCTGCAGGCCAAGGGCCGGGTTGCGCCCAGTCAGGCGGCGGGCGATCAGGGCCAGCGCCAGAAGACCGGGCAGGATGTAGATCAGGCTGACCGCTCCGGTCACATCATTGCGCCCCGAGGTGGCAAAGGTGAACAGCACCAGCGGCAGGGTCTGCACCTTGCCGCCCCCGATGCTGAGGGTCAGCAGGTATTGCGACCATGACACCAGAAAGGCAAACAGCGCCCCGGTCATCAAACCCGGCAGGATGGCGGGCAGGGTGACATGGAGGAAGACCTGCGCAGGCCGCGCGCCAAGCGATCGGGCCTGATCCTCAACATCGGTGTCGAAGCCCGCGAAGACGGCGGCCATGACCAGCGTCATGTAGGGCAGGACCGGGACCAGATGGGCAAGGATCACGCCCCAGACCGTGCCCGTCAGCCCCAGCCGCAGGAAGATGCCATGCAATCCTAACGCCACAGCGATCCCTGGCAGGATGGCCGGGGCGATCAGCAGCAGGATCACCAATCCCCTGCCGCGAAAGCGGTAAAGCCCCAGCGCCCGTCCAGCCGGGACACCGACCAGTGCCGCCAGAGCCGTCGCCGACGCCGCGATAGAGACCGTGACCCCAAGGCTTTGCAGCACGCCCGAGGTTGGCGACAGCGCATAGGCCCAGGCCTGTGTCGAAAGGTCGGGCGGAAGGAGGGCCGGAAAGCGCCAGCCATAGGCCACGGACCAGATCGCCAGCGGCACCAGCGGCAGGATCAGCCAAAGCGCCAGGGCAAACCCGGCAAGGGTGCGAAGGCCGTCACCGCGCATGGCGCCCCCGTTCGGCCAGCGGGCGGGCAAGCCGGGCATAGGCCAGCAGCATCAGGACCCCGAGCAGCGCGATGATGACGGCCATGGCCATCGCCTCGGGCCGGGCGGCAAGATCGACGTCGGTATAGCTTTGCCACGCCAGCACGGGCAGCGCCTTGGGGGAACTGGCGCCGAGCAGCAGCGGGATCTCATAGGCACCGAAGGCGAAAGCGAAGACCAGCACCGACGCGGCCAGAAGGCCCGGCATCAGCATCGGCAGGGTGACATGGCGGAACGCCTGCCAGCGGGTGGCGCCAAGGCTGCGGGCGGTCGCCTCATGGTCGACGCCGATGGATTGCAGGTTGGCCAACAGGATCAGGGTGATGAAGGGCACCTCTTTCCAGACGTAAAGCAGGATGACCCCGATTGCGAAGGGGTCGTGGGTCAGGGCCGGAAACTGCGCCGGCGCGGTGATCAGCCCGCCCGCATAGGCCAGCCGCGCAAAGGCGCCGGACTGCGACACAAGGTACAGCATCCCCACCGCCCCCACGACATGCGGCACGGTCAGGTTCATCTGGAACAGAAACCCGATCAGCTGCCGCCCGGGAAAGGTCTGCCGCAACAAGAGCGCGGCCCCAAGCGCCAGCACCGCCGAAAGCAGCGTCGACGCCAGCGCAATCCACAGCGACAGGCCAAGCGAGGCAAGGAAACCGGGCGAGGACAGGACGGCAGCATAGGCGGCAAGGTCAGGTTCGGTCAGCCCAAGCACCGGCATATAGCGGAAGGACCGGATCAGCGTCAGGCCAAGGGCTGCAAGAAACAGCCCGCCAAGGACCAAGAGGACGGGCAGAAGCAGCCAGACCGGGTTGGTCCGGCCAGTCATGCGGCGGGCCTTGGGTCTTTCATCCCTTCCTCGCGGTCGGTTTGCGCAATACTGCGGTCAGCGAAGCCAGCCTGCAAGGGCCACAGACGCTGCCCGAAGGTCAATTCCCGACCTGCGCCTGCCAGCCCGCCTCGATTGCCGTCAGCCAGTCGGCCTGCAGTTCCGGCAGGGCGGCTTTGGCCAGCTCTTCCGCCGACACCACCGAAGGATGCCCTTCAATCGCGGCGAAACCGGACTGAACCTCGGCCGAAGTGCGCGAAATCTCGATGGCGGGTGAGGCACCCCAGACCTCCGGCTTTGCCTTTTCCAGCTGCTCCTCGCCCGACAGAAGCAGGTTCTGCAGCACCATTGCCGCGGCCTTGTTCGGCGAATTGAACGGGATCAGCGTGTAGTTGGTGTTGCCGATGGTGCCATCAGCCAGCCCGAAGGACCGCGTGGTTTCGGGATAGGTTCCGGCCTGAACGGCAAGGCCGAACTGCGAGGGGTCGTAGTTGAAGGTGAAGGCCACTTCGCCATTGGCGAACAGCTCGTTCAGCTGGGCAATGGTGTTGGGATAAGTCTGGCCTTCGCGCCACAGGAAGGGCTCGATCTCATTCAGGATGGCCCAGGTCTTGGCGGCGGCGGCATCGAACTTGGCCTGATCGAAGGGGCCAAGCAGCGCATCCGCCCCACCCGCGGCATGATAGAAGACGTGGCGCACGAAGACCGACCCGGTGAAATCGGGCGGGGCGGGATAGGTGAAGCGGCCGGGGTTGGCCTTGATCCAGTCCAGCAGCGCGGCCATGTCGCGGGGCGGTTCGGGCACGTCGGCGCTGTCATGGGCAAAGGCGAACTGGACGGTGTTCCACGGCACTTCGCAGCCATCGACCGGCACGCCGAAATCATTCGCGATGGCCGGGTTGTCCCAGTTCACCAGCGCGTTGTTGGGCAGAAGGTCGGTATAGCCGCAAAACGCCAGATCGCCCTGCTTCATCGACCGGAAGTTTTCGCCGTTGATCCAGATCAGGTCCACGGTCCCGGCATCGGTCACGCCGGCCTCTTTCTCGGTCAGGACGATGTTCACCACTTCCACGGCGTCGGCCACGCCCACGCGGTTCAGGGTGATGTCATAATCCCGCTTCAGGATCGCGCCGACATGGTCCGACACATAGCGGTTGATCGTGTCAGCCCCACCCCACATGAACCAGTTGACCGTGCCACCCCGCGCCTGTTCCACGATCTGATCCCAGGACATGCCCTTCAGCGCATCGCCATCTGCGGTGTCGGCAAGGGCCGAGGTGGACAACAGCAAAAGCGCGGCAAGGGTGCGAAGCATGGGGGATTTCCGATTCAGGGCAAGACTATCCCCATCAAGCCGATCCCGGCCCGGAATGCCAGTCACATGCCTGTTGGGCAATTGTAACGAAGGGAAGGTGGCAGCCCGTAGGGGAGTCGAACCCCTCTTCCCAGGTTGAAAACCTGGTGTCCTAACCGATAGACGAACGGGCCACTCTGCGCGTCCTAGCGGGCGCTGCAGGCGGGTGCAAGGGGCAATCAGCCGTCGATCTGGGCACCCATCAGTGCGATGGCCTGCTGATAGACCTTGGCCGCGTTCCACTGCTTGATGACTTCGAAATTCGGCTCGCCCTCCTGATAGCCCTTGCCGGGTTTCCAGCCCTTTTGGCGCAGGAAGTTGGCGGTCGAGGCAAGGGCGTCGGTCATGTTGTAGAAATCCACCGTCCCGTCGCCATTGCCGTCGACCCCATAGGTCAGCGCGTTGCCGGGCAGGAATTGGGTGTGCCCAAGCTCGCCATGCTTGGCCCCGACGGTCTTCATCGAGATCGACCCCTGATCGACCAGCTTCAGCGCGCCGATAAGGTGGGGCTTGAAGAAGTCGGACCGGCGGCAGTCATAGGTCAGCGTGGCGATGGCCGACACCACATTGGTATCGCCCATGAAGCCGCCAAAGGCGGTTTCCATCCCATGGATGGCAATCAGCACCCCGGCGGGCACGCCATACTGTGCCTCAAGCGCTGCATAAAACTCGGTGTTCTTGGCCTTGCGGCTGCGGCCTTGCGCGATGATCGTGTCGGCGCCGCGCACCTGCAGGAACTTGTCCAAGGTGTACTTGAAGCTTTTCTGATTGCGGTCCGCCGAAATGGTGGCCTTGGAGTAGGACGTCGCCATCAACGCCTCGACCCCGCGCTTGCCTACGCCCGAGGCCTTGGCGTCGGCGGCCATCTCGGCCTTCCAGTCTTCATACCTGCCGCCGGTGTCACTGCAGCTGGTGGCATGGGCGGCCAAAGGCAAAAGCGCCAGAATGGCGGGGGCGGCAAAGCGAAAAGTCAGAGTCACGGGACGCACCTATGCAATTGTTTCCAGCGCCGGAATAGACGGCGCGACAGCATCAGACACACTGTGCAAAGGCTATGTGTCAAGTCACGATGTGTGGAAACCGTGGCAGCCCGTAGGGGAGTCGAACCCCTCTTCCCAGGTTGAAAACCTGGTGTCCTAACCGATAGACGAACGGGCCACGCTTTCGGTGGCGGGTGTCTAGAACGGGTGCCGCGGTTCTGCAAGCGGAATCTTGCGCTTCATGCCCCTCAGACCGGTGCGGCGTCTTCGACACGAAGCTGCACCTTTGTGCGGCCGTTCCAGTGGTTCAGCTCCAGCCGTCCGGCAAGGTGAAAGCGGCGATGGCCAGCGTTTTCCAGCGCCGGGCCAAGCGGGCCATCGAAGGCCCCGAAAAGGATGGCGTCCAGCCCCGGGCCTGTGCCGTCAGACAGCGTCAGCTTCAGATGTGCCGCGCCCATCCGTCTGGTGCTGACGGCGACATTGGCAAAGGCAAAGCGCGGGGCGGGGGCGGCTGCGCCAAAGGGGCCGGCATCCTCGATCTGTTCGACCAGCGCGACGGTGGCGGCGCTGGTGGTCAGGAGGCTGTCGATCCGCAGGTCCGAAGGTCCGCCGTCGCCTGCGCCCTGCCGGGCCAGAAGCTCGGCAAGGCGGGCCATCGCCGGTTCCAGCTGCGCGCGGGTCAGCGACAGGCCGGCGGCCATCTTGTGGCCACCGCCCTTGACGATCAGACCTTCCGCCGCGATGCGCTGGATCGCAGCACCAAGATCGACCCCCGGGACCGACCGGGCCGAGCCTTTGCCGTCGTCCCCGTCAAAGCCGATCACGACCGACGGCCGCTGCGCCGCCTCTTTCAGCCGCGCCGCGACGATGCCGACAACACCGGGGTGCCAGCCTTCACCCGCTGCCCAGACCAGTGGACCATCCAACCCGCGCGCTTCGGCCTGGGCCAAGGCCTCTTCGCGGACGGCTTCGGTGATCTCGCGTCGGTCGGTGTTCAGTTGGTCCAGCTTTGCCGCCATCGCCGCCGCCTCGGTGGGGTTGTCGGTCGCCAGCAGCCGCGCGCCAAGATCGGCCTGCCCGATGCGCCCGCCCGCGTTGACCCGGGGCCCAAGGAGGAAGCCAAGGGCGTAAGAGGTCGGGGCCTGATCCATCCGCGCGACATCCGCCAGCGCCCGCAGACCGGGGCGGTCGCGGCGGGCCATCACCTTGAGGCCCTGCCGCACGAAGGCCCGGTTGACGCCGACCAGGGGGGCCACATCCGCGACGGTCGCCAGCGCCACAAGGTCCAGCATCGCCATCAGATCGGGGCCTTGCTGGCCACTGGCGCGAAGCTGGCGGTTCGCTTCGACCAGCAGCAGGAAGACCACCCCGGCGGCGCAAAGATGGGCAAGCGTGCCGTCTTCGTCCTGCCGGTTGGGGTTCACGACCGCCAGCGCGGCGGGCAGGGTTTCAAGGGCGAGGTGGTGGTCCAGGATGACCACATCCGCCCCCTTGGCCGCCGCGATGGGATCGTGGGACAGGGTGCCACAGTCGACGCAGAGGATAAGGCTGTGATTGGCAGCAAGGGCGGACATCGCGGGGACATTCGGGCCATAGCCTTCGTCGATCCGGTCGGGGATATAAAGCGTCGCCCCACACCCCATCGCGCGAAGCCAGACGATGAGGAGCGCCGCCGAGGAGCCGCCGTCGACGTCGTAATCGGCGAAGATGGCGATCCGTTCCCTGGCCGTCACCGCGCGGATCAGACGGGCCGCGGCGGGGGCCATGTCCTTGAGGGTGAGGGGATCGGGCAGCAGGTCACGCAGGGCGGGGGCAAGGAAGGCGGGCGCCTCCTCCGGTGCCACCCCGCGGGCTGCGAGGATCCGGCAGAGCGGCAGGGGCAGGCGGGTCTGCTGGGCCATGCCTTCGGCCAGCCGATCCTGAGCGGCATCGGGGCCGGTCCAGCGGCGGCCGGTGAGGGAGGTTGTGACGTCAAGGAAGGCGGTCATGCGACAGGGGTGCCGTAAAGGCCATGGCCTTGCAAGGGGGGTATGGGGTGTCCCGGGCAGGGACAGGGGGCGGGTTGTTTTAAATCAAGGGGTTGGTTGTGGGCGTTAAGGAAATGGTAAGGGTTGGGGGCTGTGGAAAGACCGACGGACGGGCATTCAAGGGTCGAAAAACGGGGTGGATCGGGAGTGTGAGCAACTGAGAGGTGGCTGCTCCGGGCCCTTGGCTGCCGTTCAAGTCTACTGCGCAACGGAAATGATCTGATTGGCCTTGACCCTATCCACGACCGTCTCGGTCCCGTCTGCCCATTTGACGAGAACCGTAACTTCCGTGGAGTCGCCCAATCCGAAATGGAGTCTCTTGAAGTCCTGTACTTCTGAGTGGACGCCAGAGTATTGACCCCGTAGCATTCTAGTCCCATCGCTTGTTGTGACCGTCACGCGTGCGCCAAGTCCGCGCAGCATTTGCGGATCCACCAAATCCACTTGTAGCCAATTGTTCTTGGTCATCCCCTTCAGAAGGGTGTAGCCGCCATATGCTTTGGCTTCTTCGACATCACCCCGCCCATCCGAAAAAATGAGATCGAGAGCACCATCCAGGTCATAATCAGCAATTGAAACATTTCTGGCATCTCCCGTGTTCTTCTCATCTACGAACTCACTTTCGGAGAATCCTCCACTTCCATCATTCATCAGAACTGAGACATTAAACGGTCCATCATTTGCAGCTCTGTAGTATACCACAATATCCAAATATTTGTCGTTGTTGAGATCGCCCGTGACAAGTCCAACTGGGATCCGTTTCTCACTTGGTATCATTCCGCCAAGAACATTGTCGCCATTAAAGCTCACAAAGTTGATGCCATTACTGTTTGCATAAATCAGTTCGAAATTTCCATCGTTGTTGAAGTCAGAAACAGAGATATCGTTACTGTCTACTATGAAGCCACCAGAATTTCTGTAGGAATGGTTTCCTTCTGCATCTACCGACGCAAGGAAGAGGCGGCCGGGATTCGTGCTTCCCCGTCCATAGAAAAACAGATCGACAAGGTTATCATCATTGGCATGAAATGCTTTAGCTTCACCATAGCTGCCAATATTGAACTCAACATCCTTGCAGAGCCCCGGCAAAGTACATTCGGTTGTGGTAAAAACACTTTCGTCGCGAACAAATGTTCCTGACACGGTACGACGAAAAAGTGCGGTGCCCGCCAAACCATCCTTTCGCGGTGCGTTGATCAGCAGCAAACTCAGTTCGCCATTGCGGACTATGGGTAGGGCATACCGCCCTCGGGCCCCAGGATAGGCTAATCCAGTTTCAATAGCCCCTTCTACCGATTCTGAATCCGAAACTGGATCCCTGTCAAGTTTGTGGATCACGCTCATCGAATTCCTATCGCCGAACGCTGCCGTTCCCGACATGCCGCCGATCAGTTCAAAGATTTCCTCGTTTCCATCCATATCGAGATCAATGAACAAGGCTGAGTGCTGGTCCCCATTCCCAAGTTCAAGAAATTCCCACGTTTCCGGGTTCTTGCCGAGATCGTATATCAGGTGGGATGTTGGGAAACGATTATTCGTGCTTCTTTCCGTATGGTGGTTCAAGTACAAGTCTGGCCAAAGGTTTCCGTTTGCGTCACCCCAGGAAATAGACCAAGTCTGACCCTTGTACTCAATTCTTTCGCCGGTCAGGTCGGGAAGGTGGAGGATATTGGACACGTCTTCAAAGCAAACCGATTCATCTATTGCGCAAAACTTTGATCCACCTGCGGACAGCGTATACGCAGCTGCCGGAGCAGCCATCAAGGCGGCAATTGCCAGATATGAAGCAAGAACGAACAGTCTGCCAAGCATGGTGCGATATTCCGTTAATGACAATCCCCAAGTGGCCTTGTCATTAAGGGTCAATTTCCCCTCAAAATGCCGTCAGATCAAGGGCCTTGCGTGGTGAGCGGTTTCGGTCGTTGTGAAGCCGCCCCAAGTTGGGCGAACCAAGCCGCGTATTTCTGCCTCACCGGCTCCGTTTTTCAGCGGATTGGATGGCAGGTTGGTCCCAGCTATTTGACCGGGCTGCGGTAGGTCATCCGGCGGATGGAGCCGCTTTTGGACCGCATCAGGATGGTTTCCAGTGTGATCCAGCCCGGTTCCCGTTTGATCCCGGCAAGCAGAGACCCGCTGGTGACGCCCGTCGCGGCGAAGATCACGTCGGAGCGGACAAGGTCGTCACGGGTGTAGACGCGGTCGAAATTGGTGATGCCGGCTTTTCTGGCCCGGGCTTTTTCATCTTCGTTGCGGAACAGAAGTTTGCCGTAGAACTGCCCGCCCATGCATTTCAGCGCGGCGGCGGCCAACACCCCTTCGGGTGCGCCACCGGAGCCCATATACATGTCGATGCCGGTAATCTCGGGCTCGGCGCAGTGCATGACGCCCGCGACATCGCCGTCGGTGATGAGGCGGATCGCAGCACCGGTGGAGCGAAGTTCCGCGATCATGTCTTCGTGGCGCGGACGGTCAAGGACGCAGACGGTAATGTCTTCGGTCGAGCAGCCCTTGGCGGCGGCGAGGGCGGAGACCCGTTCGGACGGGGTCATGGACAGGGTCACGGTGCCGGGCTTCATGCCGGGCCCGATGGCAAGCTTGTCCATGTAGACGTCGGGGGCGTGGAGGAGCGTGCCGCGGGGGGCCATCGCGATGACGGTCAAGGCGTTCGGCATGTCCTTGGCAGTCAGGGTGGTGCCTTCCAGCGGATCAAGCGCGATGTCGACGGCGGGGCCGTTGCCGGTGCCGACTTCCTCGCCGATATACAGCATCGGGGCTTCGTCCCGCTCCCCCTCGCCGATGACGACGACGCCCTTGATGTCGAGCAGGTTCAACTGGTCGCGCATGGCGTTGACGGCGGCCTGATCGGCGGCCTTTTCATCGCCGCGCCCGATGAGGCTGGCAGAGGCGAGGGCGGCGGCCTCGGACACCCGGCCGAGGCCGAGGCTGAGAAGCCGGTCCTGGAATTGCGACTTTTCGGACATGTGGTTCCCCCCGTTTGGCACGGTGTAGCGGGGGGCCTGCGGCGGAGCAAGCGTGGTGACGCTAACAGGGCGCATCGGCTTGTCGTCCCGACCGAATGAGGCGATGGCGCGCGGTCAGACCTCTTCGATCCGGATCGCGACGGGTGTGCCGACAAGAACGCCGGTCGGCCCGAACTGGGACAGGGCGTGGGCCACGTCGGCCGGGGCGGCCTTGTGGGTGACGATCAGGACGATGGCGTTCTGTGCGGCGTCATCCGGGCGGTGCAACTGGCGCATCTGGTCGATCGAAATGCCCGCCTCACCCAGGCAGGTGGCGATCTTCGCCAGCGCGCCGGGTTTGTCGAGCAGCGTCATCCGCAGGTAGTAGGGTGCGGGGGTGGCAGAGCTTGCGGCGGTGGGCTGGGCCAGCTGTGTGGCCGGGATGCCGAAGGTCGGCAGGCGCAGGCCACGGGCGATGTCGATCACGTCGGCCATGACGGCGCTGGCCGTGGGGCCCATGCCCGCACCGGGGCCGCGCAGGACGATCTGGCCGACGCTGTCACCTTCCAGCACGACCATGTTGGTGCCGCCCTGCAGCTGACCCAAGGGCGAGGCGGAGGGGACAAGGCACGGGGTCATCCGCTGTTCCAGCCCCCGTCCGGTCATCTGCGCCACGCCGAGAAGCTTGATGCGGTAGCCCATATCCTCGGCCAGGCGGATGTCGTCGATCGAGACGTTGCCGATGCCTTCCAGTTCCACGGCGTCAAAGCTGACGCGGGTGCCAAAGGCGATGGCGGCAAGGAGCGACAGCTTGTGCCCGGCGTCGATGCCGCCGACGTCGAGGTTGGGGTCCGCCTCAAGATAGCCCAGCTGGCGCGCCTCTTCGAACACGGTGTCATAGGGCAGGCCTGCGGATTGCATCCGGGTCAGGATATAGTTGCAGGTGCCGTTCATCACGCCCATCACACGCTTCATCCGGTTGCCGGCAAGGCCTTCGGTCAGGGCCTTGATGACGGGAATGCCCCCGGCGACGGCGGCCTCGAACCGGATGACGCGGCCCTGCGCCTCGGCCGCTTCGGCAAGGGCCTGGCCGTGGTGTGCGAGCAGCGCCTTGTTGGCGGTGACCACATCCTTGCCCGCTGCAAGGGCCGCTTCGGTGGCGGCCTTGGCCGGTCCATCGTGGCCGCCCATCACCTCGACGAAGACGTCGATGTCGGGACGCCGGGCCAGCGCCACGGGGTCGGTTTCCCAAGCATAGGCCGACAGATCGGCGTCACGATTCTTTTGCGGGTCCCGGGCCGAAACGGCCGAGATGGTCACGGCGCGGCCGGTGCGGGCGGTGATCAGGTCGGCCTGGGCCTGGACGATCTTGACCACACCGATGCCCACGGTTCCAAGACCGGCAAGGCCAAGACGCAAGGGAGCAGCGGCTGACATGGGACGACCTTCGGGCTGGTTACGGGCAGTCGTCTGTTAGCCGGAAGCCGGGCGGGGTGCAACGCCATCAGGCATCCTAGTCAGGGATCGGACCGGAGAAGGCGCCATCGGCCTCGGCCAGCAGCTTGTCCAAGGGCTCAAGACTGGGGTAACCCTGCGCCGATGTCTCGGCCCGGTCACAGCCAGCAAGGCCTAGAGCCGCGACCAGCAGCACAAGCGCGGTTGCAGGGGGTGCCAGACGAAAGCCCCGCAAAGACTGCGGCGGTTGACTCAGGGGCATGGTGGCCGCCGGCGTCAGACGCAGGTGTCCGTGTCTTCAAGACAGACCCGGCGACGGCGTGGATAGGTCACGATGAACTGGGTGAAGGTCTGGTCGGAAATGCCGGGCGCGAAGTTCAGCACGCCGATATCGAAGCGGGGAACATAGTCGACCCAGGTTTCGACGATCAGCGCGGACTGCCCGTTGTCCAAGAGCGGGATGAAATCGCGCAGATCCTGAATCTCGTCTTCGGTGTAGGGAGCAATGCCGCCTCCACCCGAGGCGCGCGACCACAGCAGGACATATTCATCATCGCCCCAGCCGGTCGGAGTGCCTTCCGGCGCATTCTCAAGAAACTCGAAGCTGGTGATCCGCATCCGCGATTGCGGCGCGCCGGGGGTCAGGAAATCCAGCACGTTCTGCAGCCCCGCGACGAAATCTTCGGTCACCAGTTCCTGCCGGGACAGAAGGTCCGAAATCGAATAGGCGGCTTTCTGGGTCACGTTGATCGTGCGGAACACATCCCAGTACACGACAAGCGCGATGAACCCCCAGACGAGAAGCGGAAACAGCATGAGGAACTCAGCCAGCATGACGCCGCTTTCGTCCCGGGCAAAGTCACGCAGGCTTGTACGGAGGCGGTTCATCTTTTCCCTCACCCGGGTTCGTTAACAAAGACAGAAGTGACCACGATGGCATAGCTGCCGTCGTCTTCGCCGCCTTCCATCAGACCTGCGCCGATGATCGTTGTGGGGAACATCGGTTCCTCTTTCAGGCAGATCCGCAGAAGCATGATGTCGTTGTCCGACCCATAGGCGAATTCCCCCGGCGTCGGTTCCAGAATGATATCTTCATCGCGGTCGACGCAATAGCGTGGCGGCGCAACCATGGCGAAGGTCGCGGTATTGATTGGCTGCATCCAGACGGCCATGGCGTCAACGCAATCGGCGATATTTGCCACCAGCGCGGAGGTTTCGCAAAACAGCTCCTTCAGGTCGCTGTGGTCAATATTGTCCAGGTTGCCAAGACGGATGTCGCGCACCACGATGTCGACGCTGCGTTCCAGCATCACCGACCGGATCATGTAGAAGCTGCTTTCGAACGACGCGAAGAAGATCGTCAGGATGATCGGCACCAGCAACACGAATTCGATCGTGGCCGTGCCCCGTTCGTCGGCAAGGAAAGTCCGCATTGCCATCATTGGGTCAGCCTCAGATCCGAGATGTCGGTCGCGATCTCGTTGAAGGCAGCGGTCAGGGCGGCGCTGTCGGCGGCGTTATAGTAGTAGGTGATCTTCGGTTCAGAGGCGCAACCGTTGATCTGGGCCTGGCCCCCAGCCGGAGCAGCGAAGGCGATGCCGTAAATCTCGATCCCGGCGACGCGGGCTGCGGCACAGTTCTGTTGCAGCAGGCTGTTCAGGTTGTTCACACTGGACATGTAGGTGCCGCGCATCAGGTCCATGACGGTGTTGTAGTTTGAGGTGCCCGATACGCCGGACCGCATGTAAAGCTGCCGGGTGACATAGCTGACCGTCAGGTAGCGCCAGACCTCGCTCCAGTCGAGCTGGGTGGCCGTGATCATGACGGGCTGGCCGGAGGAGTTGAGGACAATGTCCCGTTCATCGTCCGGATCCGACCCGTCCGCCTGGGTATGCGGCCAGCGCACCACACCGCCCGGGCCTGCCGCGATCCACGAGTTCGGGTCGCAGTTGTATGACCCGGTGTTTGCAAGGGTTCTCAGCGTCCCGGTCCCAAGACCTTCGTTCGTTGCTGTCGCAGTGCCCCGGTCCCGTTCCTGCGTGTCTTTCATGTGCGGCAGGAAAAACTCACGGCCAGCACTGGCCGGAATGGTCCAGCCCATGCAGCTGGTCGGACGGGCGTTGTCGTTCAGATCGGTGCCGCCGGACCAGAAACGGATGGCATAGTTGCCATCAGTCCCGCGCCAGATTGGCGATGCGCCAGACTTGTAGTTGTCCTTGATGTGGGTGTTCGTGACGTGCGTACCATCCGTCATCAGGATGATGATCTTGCGGGTTTGGGTCGAATTGTTGTCAGCCGGGCGGCCAAGAACCGAAGGGTCGCCAATGGCCGTGTAGATTGGGCGGGCAGCTTGGTCGATCAGCCCCACACCCCAACGCATGCCAATCGCGATGTTCGTGTTGCCGGCGGCGACAAGGCCAGCAATCCGTTGCTTCAGAATTTCACCGTCCTTCGTGGGCATGACGATCTGGTTGGCGGTCGCTTCGTTCCGCGCTGTGGCGGTGTTGTCGGGGACGGTCGTGCAGGCGCGCGTTCCGGCATTCGGCACGCCCACGCTGGGCGCGATGAAGGCGTCACTGGTTGTCGTTCCGGTGTTGGAATCGGCCACCGCTGACATGCGGATGGGCGATGTCTGCGACAGAGCCGTGTCGCCATAGGACGTGGTCGGAAGCTCCATGCAGTCGATGTTCGGCACGCCTGCGTTGGCGACGCCGTCCCAGGTAGAAATGTTCCAGGCCGTGAACTGATTGCGCAGATTGACCGGAATGTTGACTTGGGCCGCATAGGGCACCATGCCGATCGACACGCCATTCTTGGTGTCATTCGCCTTCACGATATTGACGAAGTCGGTCGCAGCCTCGCGCAGGGCCTGGATCTTCGATTTGCCACCGCCGATGGGGTCGCCCATCGAGCCGGTGATGTCGAGGACCAGCATAACCTCAATCTGGGAAACGCCCTGGGCAGCAGCGGCCGTGGTCGGGCCTTCAAGATAGTCGTTCTTCGAATAGATGCCCATGAAGAAGTTGTAGGACCGCACGCTGGCCGACATCGTCACCCGGCGCTGACCTGCGTCTGCAAGGCTGGTGACGGAAGGGGCGCTGAAATCGACCATGGCAAGGTCTTCGCCGATGCCGGCTTTGTTAAACCAGTCCGCGGCGATCTGCTCGGGCGTGCGGGTCTGGTCAAGGCTGGCAGAGGCGAGGGCCGCGCGGTCCAGCGTCTGCTGCATGGTGACACGGCGGGTTTCAAAGCGCATCACGTCGACCGCGATGCCGCCAAACATGATCATGGCAAGGAACGTGAAGACGATGATCAAGGCCATCGACCCACCTTCATCGTCCCGGAAACGTCTCAATGAAGCGCTTGCACGTCCTAGGACCAACATAACTGTCGGTGTACGCATTATCGCAACCTTCCCAAATGGCAGCCAAGCCCGCAGCACGGCAGGATTTCCCGGAATTGATTAAGCCATAACTTCTGGCGGAAGTGTGGCATTTGCTGTGGAACAGCGGAAAAACCAGCGTTTCAGGAAACAATTGGGCGGGCTTTGCCGTCGGTTTGACACGGGATGTGGCAAATCCTCTGACTTTTGGGGTCCCAAAGCCGGGTTTGGCGACCCGTACAGGGTTAACCGATTCGCCATGTCAGCTTGCTATAGCCGAGGGGCCGGTGCGCGCCGATTCGGCCTTCGGCAAGTGCGCGGCCGGTCCCTGGCCACTCTGGTTTCGGCCAGTGTTTGCGCAAGCATCCGGCTTTGGGGTGCAGGCTGTGGGTTCACAGCCGGGATTTGCGCGCTAGGGTGCCACCCAAGGCGTCGGGAGGACGCTGTGTCGGAGAGGGAGAGACGCCATGCATGTGACCGGAGAGCCCAGCTTTCGCGAGTCGGTTGATCTGATGTTCAACCGGGCGGCAAAGCTGATGGATATGAGTCCAGGCCTGGAACAGAAGATCCGGGTCTGCAACTCGACCTATACGGTGCGCTTCGGCGTGCGGCTGCGCGGCAAGATCGAGACCTTCACCGGCTATCGGTCGGTGCATTCGGAACATATGGAGCCGGTAAAGGGCGGCATCCGCTATGCGCTGTCGGTCAACCAGGACGAGGTTGAGGCGCTGGCGGCGCTGATGACCTACAAATGCGCCTTGGTCGAGACGCCGTTCGGCGGATCGAAGGGCGGGCTGTGCATCGACCCGCGCCAATGGGACGACCATGAGCTGGAACAGATCACCCGGCGCTTCGCCTATGAGCTGATCAAGCGCGACCTGATCCACCCGGCGCAGAACGTGCCCGCCCCCGACATGGGCACGGGCGAGCGTGAGATGGCCTGGATCGCTGACCAATATGCGCGGATGAACACCACCGACATCAACGCGCGGGCCTGCGTGACCGGGAAGCCCCCGCACGCGGGCGGCATCCAAGGCCGGGTCGAGGCGACCGGGCGCGGGGTGCAATACGCCTTGCGGGAATTCTTCCGCCACAAGGAGGATGTGGCGCGGGCGGGCCTTACGGGCGACCTTGAGGGCAAGCGGGTGATCGTCCAAGGCCTTGGGAACGTGGGCTATCACGCGGCCAAGTTCCTGAGCGAGGAGGACGGCTGCAAGGTCATCGCGGTGATCGAACGCGACGGTGCGCTGCTGAACCCCAAGGGGCTGGACATCGAGGATGTTCGGCAATGGATGAACGGCCATGGCGGGTTGCTGGCGGGCTATCCCGGCGCTGAGCATGTCACCGATGGGGCGGCGGTGCTGGAGGCGGAGTGTGACCTCTTGATCCCGGCCGCGCTGGAAGGCGTGATCCATCTGGGCAATGCCGCGCGGATCAAGGCGCCCTTGATCATCGAGGCGGCGAACGGCCCGATCACCTTTGGCGCGGACGAGATCCTGCGGCAAAAGGGCTGCGTGATCGTGCCGGACATGTACGCCAACGCGGGGGGCGTCACGGTCAGCTATTTTGAATGGGTGAAGAACCTGTCCCACATCCGCTTTGGCCGGATGCAGCGCCGGGCGGAAGAGGCGCGCAGCCGTCTGATCGTCGAAGAACTTGAGCGTCTGAGCGCCGACCAGCACCTTGGCTGGACGCTGTCGCCCGATTTCAAGGAACGGTTCCTGACCGGGTCGGACGAACTGGCGCTGGTACGCTCGGGCCTCGATGACACGATGCGCACGGCCTATCAGGCGATGCGCGAAGTCTGGCACGGGCGCGAGGGGGTCGAGGACCTGCGGGTGGCGGCCTATATCGTGTCGATCAGCCGGGTGGCGTCCGCCTATCGGTCGAAGGGCCTGTAACGGTTTCTTTCCAGCAGCCGAAGGGTGCCGAGAGCCTGCCTGCGACACCAAGTGTCGCAGGCAGGGCAGGAAATCGCTCGCCGGTCTTGAATAACCGTGGGTGTCGCGGTCTGATGCCTGCGACAGAAGAGGATTTTCCATGCGCTACTCCGGGCTGAAGGTCATCACCCAAGGGCTGTTCGGCAACGCGGGCTGGACTCCGGCCTGGCGCGACCCGGCGCCCAAGGCCGAATATGATGCGATCATCATCGGTGGCGGCGGGCATGGGCTGGCAACGGCCTATTATCTGGCCAAGAACCACGGGCTGACCAATGTCGCGGTGCTGGAAAAGAGCCATATCGGGTCGGGCAACATCGGGCGGAACACGACGATCGTGCGCGCCAATTACTTCCTGCCGGGCAACAGCGAGTTCTACTCGCATAGTCTGAAGCTGTGGGAGGGGATGGAGGCCGACCTCAACTACAACGTGATGCATTCGCAGCGCGGGCTGATCAACCTGTTCCATTCGGACGGGCAGCGCGATGCCTTTGTGCGGCGCGGCAATGCGATGATAAATCAGGGGGATGATGCGATCCTGCTGGACCGCGAAGGGGTGCGGGAGCATCTGCCCTATCTGGATTTCGAACAGACGCGGTTCCCGATCTATGGCGGGCTGTTGCATCCCCGGGGCGGGTCAGCGCGGCACGATGCGGTGGCTTGGGGCTATGCGCGTGGGGCGGACCAGCGTGGGGTGGACCTGATCCAGAACTGCGAGGTGACGGGGATCGACATTGCCAATGGCAAGGTCGTGGGTGTCCAGACCACGCGCGGGGCGATCCGGGCGAAAAAGGTGGGGATCATCGTGGCGGGGCGGTCCTCACAAGTCGCGGCGATGGCGGGGATGCGGTTGCCGATTGAAAGCCACATCCTGCAGGCCTTTGTCACCGAGGGGCTTAAGCCGGTCATCAACCATGTGGTCAGCTTCGGGATGGGGCATTTCTACATCAGCCAGTCCGACAAGGGGGGCCTCGTGTTCGGGGGCGACCTGGATTTCTATGCCTCCTATGCGTCGCGGGGCAACCTGCCGATGGTGGAACATGTGATGGAGGCCGGGATGACCCTGATGCCGATGATCGGCCGGGCCAAGGTCTTGCGCAGTTGGGGCGGGATCATGGACATGTCGCCGGATGGCTCGCCCATCATCGACAAGACGCATATCGACGGGCTGTTCATCGACTGCGGTTGGAACTACGGGGGCTTCAAGGCGGTGCCTGCCAGCGGCTGGTGCATGGCGCATCTGATGGCGACCGGGGAAAGCCACGAGGTGGCGCGCAAGTTCCGGCTGGACCGCTTTGCGACGGGGCATCTTCTGGACGAAGAAGGCACCGGCAGCCAGCATAACCTGCATTGAGGGATGGAATGAGACTGACCCCGGCAAACCTTTCGGCGGCCCCCCACCCCCATCAACTCCCCACAAAGGGGAGGGGAGGCGCTTGCGCCGGACATGGCCTTGTGGGTGCACCCGTGGGAGCCTCCGGCGGGGATATTTGGGGACAGAAAATGCGGGAAGTGACATGCGCCTGAAATGCCCCCTTTGCGGTGACCGGGATCGGCGGGAGTTCTACTATTATGGGGCGGAGGATTATCTGCACCGCCCCGCGGAGGGCGCGCCCTTGGCGGACTGGGACAACTACCTGCATCTGCGGGACAATCCGGCGGGGATGACCCGGGACCTTTGGTACCATGAGGCGGGGTGTGCGCAGTGGCTGTGCGTCACGCGGAATACCGTGACGCATGAGATTTCCGGCGTGAAGCTGGTGGCGGAGAGGACGAAATGAGGGTTGACGGCAAGGGGCTGATCGACCGGACGAAACCGGTCCGTTTTCGCTTCGACGGCAAGGATTACGCGGGCTACAAAGGGGATACGGTCGCCTCGGCGCTGCTGGCCAACGATGTGCGGCTGGTCGGGCGGTCGTTCAAGTATCACCGGCCAAGGGGCATTCTGACCGCCGGGTCGGAAGAGCCGAATGCGCTGGTCGAGGTGCTGGGTCCGAAGAACCAGACTCCGAACGTGCGCGCCACGGTGCAGGAAGTCTTCGAGGGGCTGGAGTGCCGGAGCCAGAACCGCCTCGGGTCGCTGAAGTATGATCTGCTGGCGGTGAATGACTACCTCTCGCCCTTTCTGAGCGCGGGGTTCTACTACAAGACCTTCATGTGGCCGCGGGCGTTCTGGGAAGGATTGTATGAGCCGCTGATCCGGCGGGCGGCGGGGCTGGGAAGCCTGTCTGGCAAGCATGACGAGGGGGTTTATGAAAAGGCCTTCGCGTTTTGTGATGTGCTGGTCATCGGCTCGGGTCCGGCTGGGCTGATGGCGGCGCTGACGGCGGGGCGGGCCGGGGCCGATGTGATCCTGTGTGAGGAAAGCCATGCCCTCGGCGGGCGTCTGCTGGCGGATGGCGGGACCATTGACGGCATGCCCGCAGGCGACTGGGTCGCGCAGGTCGTGGCGGAACTGACGGCGCTGCCGAATGTGCGGATCATGGCGCGGACGACGGTGACCGGGGCCTATGACCACGGCACCTATGGCGCGCTGGAGCGGGTGGGGCTGCACAAATCGGCGCGCCCCAACCTGCCGCGCGAATGTTTCTGGCGGATCGTGGCGGGGCATGCAGTGCTCGCATCGGGCGCGCTGGAGCGGGCGGTGGCGTTTGAAGACAACGATCGGCCGGGGATCATGATGGCATCCGCGGTCCGGACCTACCTTAACCGCTACGGCGTCAGCCCGGGCAAGCGGGTGACCCTGTTCGCCAACACCGATCAGGCGCGGGCCACGGCGCGCGATCTGATGGCGGCGGGCGTCCAGGTGGCGGCGATCATTGACCCGCGCGCTGATGCCAGCGCGGTCGAGGATTGCCCCGTGCATCTGGGGGCCGAGGTTGTGGGCTCTCGCGGACGGCTGGGGCTTTCGGCGATTCAGGTGCGCAAGGGGTCGGAGACGTTCGAGATCGAGACGGATTGTCTGGCGATGTCGGGCGGCTGGAACCCGACGATCCATCTGACCTGCCACATGAACGGTCGGCCAAGGTGGAACGAGGATCTGGCGGCTTTCGTGCCGATGGAAGGCGCGGTGCCGGGTCTGGTGGCGGTGGGGGCGGCGAACGGGTCATTCTCGACCCATGGTGCGCTGGCAACCGGCCATGCGGCAGCGCTGCGCGCGGTTGAGGCGCTGGGGCGTAAGGTCAGTGTCGATCTGCCGGCGGCGGAGGATGCGCCCTACCGGATCAAGTCGATCTGGGCGGTCGAAGGGAAGGGGCGCGCCTGGCTGGACTTTGCCAATGACGTGACAACGAAAGACGTGAAGCAGGCGGCGCAGGAGGGGTTCCGCAGCGTCGAGCACATGAAGCGCTATACCACCCAAGGTATGGCGCCGGATCAGGGCAAGAACTCCAATGTCGCGGCGTTGGCTGTGCTGGCCGATGCGACGGGGCGGGGGATTCCGGAGACGGGGGTCACGACCTTCCGCCCGCCTTTTGTGCCAGTGTCCATCGCCGCTATGGGGGCCGGGGGCCGTGCCGAGGGGTTCGCGCCGCAACGGTTTCTGACCAGCGATCAGGCCAGCCGCGACCGGGGCGCGCCGATGATCGAGGCGGGGCTGTGGTACCGGCCCTCATACTTCCCGAAGCCGGGCGAGACGACCTGGCGTGAGGCTTGTGACCGGGAAGTGATGATGGTCCGGCAGGCCGTGGGGGTGGCGGATGTGTCAACCCTGGGCAAGATCGACATTCAGGGCAAGGATGCGGGGCGCTTCCTGGATTTCGTCTATACCAACACCTTCAGCACCTTGCCTGTTGGTCGGGTCCGCTATGGCCTGATGCTGCGCGAGGATGGGCTGGTGCTGGATGACGGCACCAGCGCCCGCCTCGGGGAAGATCAGTACCTGATGACCACCACCACGGCAGCGGCGGGGTTGGTGATGCGGCATCTGGATTTCGTGCATCAGGCCTTCTGCGCCGACTGGCAGGTGCGGTTCATCAGCGTCACCGAAAGCTGGGCGCAGTTTGCGGTGGCAGGGCCGAAGGCCCGGGCGCTGGTGAATTCATTCCTTGAGGCACCGGTTGAGCTGCCCTTCATGGGGGTCGCCCCGGTGCGGATTGGCGGGGTGGATGGCCGCCTGTTCCGGATCAGCTTCTCCGGCGAGGAGGGCTATGAACTTGCTGTTCCCACCCGCTATGGCGAGGCGCTGTTCCGCGATCTGGTGGCGCGGGCCGAAACGATGGGCGGTGGACCCTACGGGATGGAGGCGTTGAACGTCCTGCGGATCGAGAAGGGCTTCATCACCCATGCCGAGATCCACGGTCGGGTTACCGCGCATGATATCGGCATGGAAAAGATGGTCAGCGCCAAGAAGGACTGCATCGGCAAGGCCGCCGCCACGCGACCGGGGATGTGGGGGCCGGAGCGGGAACAGCTTGTCGGGCTGAAAGCCACGGAGGCGATCAGCGCCGGCGCGCATCTGTTTGTCCCGGGGGCCGAAGTCCACCGTGAGACGGATCAGGGCTATGTCACCAGCGTTGGCTGGTCGCCGACAGTGGGGGCCTGGCTGGGCCTTGGGTTCCTCAAGGACGGGCGGGCGCGGATTGGGGAACGCGTGCGTCTGGTGGACCACCTGCGGGGCCTCGACGTGATCTGTGAGGTGTGCAACCCGGTCTTCCACGACCCGGAGGGGGAGAAACTGCGTGCCTGAACTGATTGCAAAATCCGCTCTTGAAGGGCAGTCGCCCCTGACACTTGGCGGGGTCACCCTGGCCGAGGTGTCGGTGGGACCGATCACGTCCATCTCGATCCTGCCGGGTGGGGCGAAGGCGGTGGCGAAGGGGCTGAAGGGCCTTGGGCTGACCTTCCCGGCACCCAATGCGTTCGTCGAAAAGGCTGGCGTGCGGATCATCTGGACCGGGCGGGATCAGGCGTTTCTTGTGGGGGGAGAGGCCCCTGCGCTGGAAGGTGCCGCGATCACCGACCAAAGCGATGGCTGGGCTGTGCTGGCCCTGTCAGGTGTTGGCGCGGTCGACGTTCTGGCGCGGCTTGTGCCCTTGGACCTGCGGCTTTCGGCCTGCCCGGTGGGCCGGGCTTTTCGCGCGCCGGTGAACCACATGAACGCCGTGATCGTGCGAAGCGGCGATTATGCGTTCGAGATCATGGTTTTCCGTTCGATGGCGCGGACGGCATGGCACGAACTTGCCGCGGCGATGGAGGCGATGGCGGCCCGCGCGGCGCTGAAGCCCTAGGCGAAAACACGCAAGGAGAAGAAATTGTCACTGGCGCGTCACCAAGCGCGTGTTTAAACCTTTTCTGAACCCAAGTTTAAGAAAAGGTGCAGCATGGCCCCCGACGGTCAGACCCTCATGCCGACAGGCGCGCCCAATGTCTACGACGCCGAACCGATCCCCGAGGCCGCGCGGGCCGAGATTGAAAGGCTGCTGAGTTCGGGCGATCTGTTCCGTTATACCGCTGCTGCAGATGCCCCGGTCGCTCTGCTGGAGGCCGAATTTGCGGCCTTGATGGGCACACGCTATGCGCTGGCCGTGTCGTCCTGTTCCGCGGCGCTGTTTCTGGCGCTGAAGGCGCTGGACCTGCCGAAAGGCGCCAAGGTTCTGATCCCGGCCTTCACCTTCGCCGCCGTGCCGTCATCGGTGGTGCATGCCGAATGTGAGCCGGTTCTGGTGGAAGTGGGCGAAAACTACCGGGTGAACATGGCGGATTTCGCGGCAAAACTGCCGGGGGCCGGCGCGGTCATGATCAGCCATATGCGCGGCCATACCAGTGACATGGATGCCATCATGGCGCTGTGCGACGCGGCCGGGATTCCGGTGATCGAGGACGCGGCGCATTCGCTGGGCACGGTCTGGGGCGGGCGGAACATCGGCACGATCGGCAAGGTCGGTTGCTTCAGTTTTCAGTCCTACAAGATGTTGAACGCGGGCGAAGGCGGCATCATGATCACCGACGACCCGGAAATCGCCGCGCGGGCGATCATCATGTCGGGCGCTTATGAGACGAACTGGAAGAAGCATCCGGGGTTGTCCAACAGCTGTGCGCATTGGCAGAACAAGCTGCCGCTTTATAACCTGCGGATGCAGAACCTTTCCGCCGCGGTGATCCGGCCGCAACTGCCGCTGGTGGCAGAGCGGGTGGAAAAGGGCCGGGCGAACCATGACCATGTGGCGGCGCGCCTGAACACCTCGGCCCATCTTGAGGTGCCCGAGCCGCTGGGCCCGGAAGTGCGGGCGCCGGATTCCATCCAGTTCAATCTGGTGGGCGGCTGGACGGACGAACAGGCGCTGGGCTTTCAGGCCGGGACCAAGGCGCGCGGTGTGGCGGTGCAGGTCTTCGGGCTAAGCGACGGCAACGCGCGGGCATTCTGGAACTGGCAGTTCCTTGGCGACCAGCCGGACTTGCCGCAGACCCGCGCCATGCTGATGCGCGCCTGTGACGTGCGCCTGCCAACGCGCCTGACCGAGGCCGAGCTGGCCTATATCGCCGATGCGATCATCGATGCGGCGACCGAGGTGCGCGGCTAAAGCACCCGCAGCGCCGGGGCCAGCCAAGGGCAGTCGGCCAGGGCCGGGGCGATGACATCCTGCGCGATCAGGGGCTTCAGCCGGGCTGCGATCTGGGCGGGCATATCGCGAAAGATGCCCGCGCGCGCGGTCAGCGACAAGGTCCGCCCCAGCGGTGCGAAGGGCAGGGGGCGGACCTCAACGGCCGATCGGAAGGCCCGGGCCTGATGCAAGGCAAGCGGGGTCAGGATCGTCCAGCCTTCACCGCCCGCGACCATGGCGAGGATCGCGGCATAGCTGTCCAGTTCAAACCGATGCGCCGGGCGCAGCCCCTGCCGTGACAGGTGGGTGGCGATCTGGCGGCCCATCAGGTGGCGGGCGGTGTAAAGGATCAGCGGCAGGTCCTCGATCCGCGCGCCGGGGGGCGTGACGGCGACGAAAGGTTCCGACATCAGCGGATGCACTTCGCGCCATGTGGCATCGGCATCGCTGCCGGTTTCGGAATCGGCCGCCACGACAATATCCAGCGCCCGGGCCTCCAACTGGTCCAGCAGGCGGTGACTGGCGCCGGTTTCCAGAAGGAAACGGCAGCCCTTCAGGTCCTGCGCCAGAAGCGACAGCAGGCGGGGGGTCACGTCGCTGTCGAAATCCTCGATCACGCCAAGGCGCAGCGTGGTCATCCCGGCAAGATCCGCCATCGCCAGTTCGGCCCGCGCCTCGCTGGCGGCGTTCAGGATCGTCTGGGCATGCCGGCGGAACATGACCCCAGCAGGCGTCACCGGCATCGGCCGACCGGAGCGGTCAAGCAGGATCGCGCCAAGGGCGGTTTCAAGCCCGGAAAGCTGCTGGCTGATGGCCGATGGGCTGACGCCAAGCCGCCGTGCTGCGGCAGAGATCGAGCCTTCCTCGGCGGCGGCGACGAAGACCTCGATCCCCCAAAGCGTGACGCGGCCTTCGGCTTCGGCCATCGGTCAAAGCTTTGACAGTTTCTTCTGCAACTCGGCCAGTTGCTTCTTGATGTCGGCAATGTCGTCCGGGGCGGCGGCGGGGGTGTCATCCTCACGCGCGGGGCCCGAGGCGTTCCAGCCCGGCATGCCGCCCATCATCGTTTTCAGGAAAGCCTCTTGCTGCTTGCGGATCGCCTCGAACCCCGGAACGGCGGCCATCGGGTTCGGGAAAGCGGTCAGGTTTTCCATCATCTTCGACTGGCTTTCGCGCAGCATTTCAAAGGATGAGGCAAGGAATTGCGGCACGATCGACTGCACGCCGCTGGTGTAGCTGCGGACCAGATCGGTCAGCACGTCCACCGGCAGGACGCTTTCACCCTTGGATTCATGTTCGGCCACGATCTGCAGCAGGTATTGCCGGGTCAGGTCATCGCCGGATTTCAGATCGACGATCTGCACTTCACGCCCCTGGCGGATGAAACCGGCGATATCCTCCAGCGTGACGTAGTCAGAGGTTTCGGTGTTGTAGAGCCTACGGCTGGCATAGCGCTTGATCAGCAGCGGTTTTTCGGTTTCGGCCATGGTGCCCCCCGGGGACTTTGTGCAGGTGCAGAGAAGCTTACGGGAGGGATTTGCAAAAAGAAAGGGCAGGCTCGGGGATGTCCCCGGCCTGCCCAGCGCCCCCGGGGGGACGCACACTCGTTAAGGCTGTAGCTTACTTCGCAGCCGCAGCGGCTTTCTTGGCAGCGGTGGTCACTTCGGCAGTGGCTTTCTTGACGGCGGCGGTCGCGTCTTCCGACATGTCCTTGCCAGCGGCAAGCATCAGCTCGACGGTTTCCATCTGCACTTTCTTCGCAACTTCAGCGAAGGCAGCCATGTTTTCAGCAGCCATTTCAGCAGCGGCCGAAGCGAAATCGGTCACCGACTTGGAATAGTCGGTCGGCTCGGCCTTGGCTTTGGAGACGTCCGACAGCTTGGCGATCGAATCTTTGGCCCATTTCGAGGTGATCTCGGTGGACTTTTCAGCGGCTTCAAGAGCGACTTTCGAGAATTTCTCGGCGAAAGCTGCCTGGGTCTTGAACGCGTTCTGGAAGGCCGAGGCGTCAACCGGGAAGGAAGCCATCATGTCCTGCATGGTCTTGGCGAAATCTGGGGTCTTGGTCATCTGGGATACTCCGCTATGTGCGGGCACCCGCCCGCTTTCCGATGAGCAAGATATAGATGCTGCACTGCAGCATTTCAAGTCTTTTCTGCAATGCAGCAAAACTTGGGGGTGCTGCAAGCTAACCCTGCGTAAAGCGGCTGAAATGTCAGGCAGCCGTAGCGGCATCCGGCGTGGCGACCACATAGGTGCCCGGTGCCGCCGCCAGCGAATCGACCGGAACCCGCGCCTTGATCATCGGGCCTGACCGTTCCGCCAGCCAGTCGCGCCAGCGCGGCCACCAGCTGGTCTTGTGGAAGGTGGCGGCCTTCAGCCAGGCCTCCGGGTCACCCGACACCGGGGCGTCGCTGGTGTAGTGGCCGTACTTGTCCTTTGCGGGCGGGTTGATGATCCCGGCGATATGGCCGGACTGCGACAGGATGAAGGTTTTGTCGGCCGACCCCATCTGCTTGATGCTGTTGAAGCTGCCGCGCCAGTGGGCGATGTGATCCGTCTCGCAGGCGATGGCGCAGAGCGGCAGTTTGATGTCGGCAAGGCTGACAGGGTGGCCGAAGACCGGGAATTCGCCCTTGGCAAACCCATCGCCCTGGCAAAGGCCGCGCAGGTATTCGACGGCCATGGTCGCGGGCAGGTTGGTGCCGTCACCGTTCCAATACAGCAGGTCAAACGCAGGCGGCGCTTCGCCCAGCATGTAGGACTTGATGGCGGGCGTGTAGATCAGGTCGTTTGACCGCAGAAAGCTGAAGGTCCGGCTCATGAACTTGCGCGACAGGATTCCGTCCACCGCGGTCTGGCGTTCGATGCCATCGACGAAATCGTCGTTCAGGAACACGCCCACTTCGCCCGGGTCGGAAAAATCGGCCAGCGTGGTGAAGAAGGTCGCGGATTTGACGCTGTCATCCCCGGCCTTCTGCAGATGCGCCAGCGTCAGGCCCAGCGTGGTGCCGGCGATGCAATAGCCGACGGCGTTGATCTGCGCCTCACCCGTGATGCGGCGCACCTCGGCCATCGCGCGCAGGAACCCGTCGCGCATGTAATCATCCATGCTGGTCCCGGCGTAGGACGCATCGGGGTTGACCCAAGAGACGACAAACAGCGTGAAGCCCTGATCCACGATCCACTTGATCAGCGAATTCGCGGGCTTCAGGTCCATGATGTAGAACTTGTTGATCCACGGCGGGAAGATCAGCAGTGGCGTCTTGTGAACCTTTTCGGTGGTGGGTTCATACTGGATCAGCTCCAGCATCTTGTTGCGGTAGACAACCGCGCCCGGGGTGGTGGCAAGGTTTTCGCCGACCTTGAACGCCTCACGGTCGGCAAGGGTGACCAGAAGATCGCCCTGATTGCTTTCGATGTCGCGGACAAGGTTTTCCAGCCCCTGAACCAGACTCATCCCGTCGGTCTCGACCGCGCGTTCCAGCGCGTCGGGGTTGGTGCCAAGGAAGTTGGTCGGGCTGAACATGTCGACGATCTGGCGGGTAAAGTAGTCCACCCGGCGGCGGTCGGCGGCGTCCAGCGTCTCCATGTCGCCGACTGCGGTGGTGATTGCATCCGCGTTCATCTGGTATTGCTGCTTGAGGTAGTTGAAGAACGGATGCGTGTCCCACAGCGGGTTGGAAAAACGCCGGTCCTTCGGCCCCGGATCGGGTGGCGCCTTGAACTCCCCCTTGGCAAGCGTCGCCTGCGCCTCGACATAGTGCTTCAGCGTCTTGCCCCAGTAGTTGACCTGATGTTCAACCACCTTGGCGGGGTTCTGCATCATCTCGGCCAGATAGGCGGCGGCGGCTTTCATGTAGACGTCGGGGGCAGGGCCGTGCAGCGACGGGTCGGTCTGCTGGCGATGCGACAGCGCGGCGGTCAGGCGCTTTGACAGCTCGTCAACCTTGGCGAGGTTAGCATTCAGACGCGCGGCCCTGGCCTCGGCTTCCGGACCAAGTGCATTCTCTTCTGTTGTCATGCTAACGTTTCCCCCCTATCGTCGCCGCTGTGCAGCATTGCGTCGCCACGCCCTGGTCGGCCTTGCCACATCGGCCCCCCCGCGGGCAAGGAGATGCGATGAAGTATATGTTCACCTATGACCTGATGGAAAGTGCGCGCAACACGAATGAGTGGTTGGGTGCAACTGCGCGGGCCATGGCGTCTTACCCGGCCTTTGCCCTTTCGATGAACCCGATGCTGCCGATGATGGCCGCCTGGGGCGAAGTGACCGAACGTACGTTCAGCCGCATGATCGCCAAACCCGACTGGGGCATCCGGTCGATCGTCGGGCCGGACGGGCAGGACCATCTGGTGGATGTGACCAAGGTCGTCGAAAAACCCTTCGGTGATCTGGTGCAGTTCTACGTCCGCCGCCGGGCACCGATGGCGCGCAAGGTGCTGCTGGTGGCACCGATGTCGGGCCACTACGCCACGCTGCTGCGGTCGACGGTCGCCAGCCTGCTGCCCGATGCTGACGTCTATGTCACCGACTGGCACAATGCCCGCGACATTCCGGTCAGCTCCGGCAAGTTCGATGTTGAGGATTACACGCTCTACCTCGCCGAATTCATGAAGGCGCTGGGACCCGACATTCATGTCATCGCCGTCTGCCAGCCGGTGCCGCTGGCACTGGCGGCCACGGCCTATCTGGCCGCCGAAGACCCGGACGCGCAGCCCCGCAGCCTTGTGCTGATCGGCGGGCCGGTCGATCCCGATGCCGCCGCGACTGAGGTGACCGATTTTGGCCGCCGCGTCACCATGGGCCAGCTTGAACACCTTGCCATCCAGCGCGTCGGCTTCAAGCACAAGGGCGCGGGGCGGCTGGTCTATCCGGGGCTTTTGCAGCTGCAAAGCTTTATCACCATGAACGCCGAACGCCATGGCAAGGCGTTTTCCGAACAGGTCTTCCGCGTCTCGCGCGGGGAAGCGTCGGATCACGATGCCCACAACCGGTTCTACGACGAATACCTTGCCGTGATGGACATGACGGCGGAATTCTACCTGTCGACGGTGGAGCGGATCTTCAAGAACCGTGAGATTGCGACGAATTCCTTCGTCGTGGCGGGCCGTCAGGTCGACATGGGCGCGATCAACAAAGTGTCGGTCATGACGGTCGAGGGCGCGAATGACGACATCTCGGCCCCCGGGCAATGTGTTGCGGCGCTGAACCTGTTGACCGGGCTGTCGGATGACAAGAAGGCCCAGCATCTGGAACCGGGCGCCGGCCATTACGGCATCTTTGCCGGGAAAAGCTGGCGGTTGAACATCCGTCCGCTGGTGCTGAACTTCATCGACAAGGCGTCAGGCACCGGCCGCAAGGCGAAGATTTCGCTGGCCGCCGGGCAGTAGCCCTTAGGCCAGAAGCAGGGTTGGCAGACGTCCCGAAAGGAACGTCTCCAGCGCCTTTGTAACGGCCTCGGGCTGTTCCAGCTGTGGCAGATGGCCAGCCCCGGCAATGATCTCCAGGCAGCCCTGCGGCATCATGCCCGCCAGAAACTCCGTCCGGCGGCGGGGAACGATGGTATCCGCTTCGCCCGCAAGGATAAGCGTCGGGACATTGGCCTTGCGCAGGGTCTTTTGCTGGTCGGGGCGGCGCTGCATGGCACGCAATTGCCGGGTGAACTGGTCCGGGCCAAGCATGGCCGCCATATCCTGCACCAATGCCATCACCTCATCCCGCCAGGGTGCAGCATGAAGCGCGGTTTCCGGCAGCATCTGGGCGATGCAATCGGCCATGTGGCCAGTCTTGGCGGCGACGATCAGCGCCTCTTGCGCGGCGGCAAGTTGGGGCGGTTCGGGTAGGGGATCGGTCGCGATCAGGGCAATCCGGCTGATCGCTTCGGGGCGACGGCGCAACAGCTCGATCGCGATATTGCCACCAAGACCGTGACCGATGACGGCAAAGCGGCCGGGCAGGTTTGGTGCTGCATCGGTGGCGACTTTCTCTACCGTGTCGGCCATGCCGGGTGCCAGCAGGATCACCTGCCGCGTCGCGCCAAGCTGGGCGATCTGCGGCATGAACACCCGGGCATCGGCCATGAAACCGGGGATCAGGACAAGGGGTTCGGTCATCCCCGGCACCTACGGGCTGAATTGCAGGAAAATGGAACATACGCCGATAACATCACGGCGTTACCATAGCCCACAAGCCAATGGATTCAAAACAATATCAGGAAATGAAAAAGGATTCGGGCGGTCTGTGTCCGGTCAGCCGATATTCGATTTCTGCAAAAGACCCGTGTCGTCGGAGACGACCGCGTCGCAATTGTGCAGCACGTCATCCACGCTGTTGGTGATCAGTTCCAGACAGGCAGGCGTGGAAAAGCGGTGATCGGCGCCCTTGACCAGCGTCAGCCGCAGGTCGGGGCTTTCGATGTGATCAAACAGGCCAAATGCCACCGAGGGCGGCACATCCGTGTCAGCCGTCCCCTGCAGTAGGCGCACTGGCATGGGCACCGGCAAGGGTTGGTCCAGCACCAGATTGCGCCGCCCATCATCAATCAGGCGGCGGGTTATCGGGTAGGGTTCGTCCGAATAGTCCGACGGGCGCAGAACGACGCCTTCTTCCAGAAGCGTCGTCCGGTCGGCCAGCGAAAATTCGCTTTCCCACATGCGTTCGGTAAAATCCGGGGCGGCGGCGATGCCGATCAGGCCGGCAACGCGCTCCGGCATGTATCGGGCCAGCAGAAGCGCAATCCAGCCGCCCATCGACGACCCGACCAGCACTTGTGGCCCTTCGGTCAGCACCTCGATCACCGCCGCCGCATCTTCGCGCCAGTCACCGACACACCCGTCGACAAAGGCCCCGCGGGACGCGCCGTGGCCCGAATAGTCAAACCGCAGGAAGGCCCGCCCGGTCGCCTCTGCCCAGGCTTGCAGATGCAGGGCCTTCGACCCGGTCATGTCCGAGCGAAAGCCGCCCAGAAAGACGACGCCGGGCTCACGCCCGGGGGTCTTGTGATAGGCGATGTGGCGGCCTTGCGGCGTGGTGAGATAGGTTGTCATGCCGTCAATATAGGCCTCCATCCGGGCAAGGGTGAGGCCCTACCGAATCGACGCGCGAAGAACCGCCCATGGCTTGACTTCCCGCCTGTGCCTTGGCACATCAGCGCGCGACATAACCCGCAACCGGGCGTTTCGTAGGCGCCAAACTGACGAGGAGCCGGCCATGAGCCAGATTTCCCTGACATTTCCTGATGGCAACATCCGCCAATACCCGGCGGGCGTGACCCCGGCCGAAGTGGCCGCAAGCATTGCGCCGTCGCTGGCCAAGGCGTCGATTTCGGCGCAGGTCGATGGCCAGCACTGGGATCTGGCCTGGCCGATCCATTCCGATGCCAAGATCAGCCTGAACACGCTGAAGGATGAAGCGCCGGCGCTGGAACTGATCCGGCACGACCTTGCCCACATCATGGCCCGCGCGGTGCAGGAGATCTGGCCCGACGTGAAGGTCACCATCGGCCCGGTCCGCGACTACGGCTGGTTCTACGATTTTGACCGTGAGGAGACCTTCACGCCCGAAGACCTTGGCGCGATCGAAGCCAAGATGAAGCAGATCATCAACGCGCGCGAACCGGTGCGGACGGAAGTCTGGCCGCGCGAAAAGGCCGTCGAATACTACCGGGGCCGCCAGGAACCCTTCAAGCTGGAGCTGATCGACCGCATCCCCGAGGGCGAGGACCTGCGGATGTACTGGCACGGGTCCTGGCAGGACCTCTGCCGTGGCCCGCATCTGCAGCACACGGGGCAGGTGCCTGCCGATGCCTTCAAGCTCACGCATGTCGCGGGGGCCTACTGGCTGGGCGATGCCAGCCGCCCGATGCTCCAGCGCATCTACGGCGTGGCCTTCCGCAACCGCGACGACCTGAAGGCCCACCTGACGATGCTGGAGGAGGCCGCGAAACGCGACCACCGCAAGCTTGGCCGGGAAATGGAGCTGTTCCATCTGCAGGAAGAAGCCCCCGGCATGGTTTTCTGGCACCCGAACGGCTGGACGATCTATCGCCAGCTGGAAGATTACATGCGCGGGCGGCTGCGGTCAGCGGGCTACAAAGAGATCAAGACGCCACAAGTGGTGGACCGGGTTCTCTGGGAGAAGTCCGGCCATTGGGAGGCCTACCGCGAGAACATGTTCATCGTCGAGGTCGACGAAGAGGGCGCCAAGGAAAAGCGCATCAACGCGCTGAAGCCGATGAACTGCCCCTGCCATGTGCAGGTCTACAACCAAGGCCTGAAATCCTACCGCGACCTGCCGCTCAGACTGGCGGAATTCGGGTCGTGCCACCGCTACGAATCCTCCGGCTCCATGCACGGGCTGATGCGGGTGCGTGGCTTCACGCAGGACGACGCGCATATCTTCTGCACCGAGGACCAGATCGAGGCGGAATGTGCCGATTTCCTTGGCCTTCTCTCCTCGGTCTACCGCGACCTTGGGTTTGAAAAGTTCGACATCAAGCTTTCCACCCGCCCGGACGTGCGTGTCGGCTCGGACGAGGTGTGGGACAAGGCCGAAACGGCGCTGGCCCGTGCGATCGAAAAGGCGGGCTACGCCTATACGATCAACCCGGGAGACGGGGCGTTCTACGGCCCGAAACTCGATTTCAAACTGACCGATGCCATTGGCCGCGAATGGCAGTGCGGCACGTTCCAGGCTGACTTCAACCTGCCGGTTCGGCTGGGCGCGGAGTATGTGGGCGAGGACGGGGCGAAGCATCATCCGGTGATGATGCACCGTGCGATCCTGGGGTCGTTTGAACGCTTCATCGGCATCCTTCTGGAAAACTACGCCGGCAAACTGCCGTTCTGGCTGGCCCCGCGGCAGGTCGTCGTCGCCTCGATCGTGTCGGATGCCGACCCCTTCGTGCATGAAGTCGTGGCCGCGCTGAAGAAGGCTGGCGTCAGGGCCGAGGCAGATGTTCGCAACGAAAAGATCAACTACAAGGTCCGCGAACATTCGGTGGGCAAGGTTCCTGTAATACTTGCCATCGGGATGCAGGAGGTTGAGGCCCGGACTGTTTCAGTTCGCCGTCTGGGTGAGACGCGGACTGAAACGATCAGCCTGGATTCTGCGATTGCAACCTTCGGGTTTGAGGCTTTGCCGCCAACAGGAAACTGACCCAAGCCCATGATAATAATGGCAAAGCCTCGCCCATCGGCGGGGCTTTGCTGTTTCTGCCCTGCGGCAATCTGCCTCACAAATCCGTGGCTCACGCGTCCGTGCCTGTCCTGTGAGCGTAGCGCCAGCCTACTCCTTTGGGTGTCGCAGACGGTGCGACCACCAAACTCAAGGGATGTATTCAGATGTCGTATCAATCGAAAACACTGGTCATTGCCGGCGCCTTTGCGGCCGCACTTGCAGGTGCTGCCACCACCGCTTCGGCACAGGAAAACGAAAAGTGCTTTGGCGTGGCACTGGCTGGCCAGAATGACTGCGCCGCCGGGGAAGGCACCACCTGCGCCGGCACCTCGAAGGTCGATTATCAGGGCAACGCCTGGAAGCTGGTTCCGGCTGGCACCTGCCTGACCATGGAACTGCCCGCAGCCGAAGACGGCATGGCCCGCATGGGCAGCCTTGAAGCGCTTGACCGCGACATGGCCAGCTGACGACATTCGCCCCCCGGTCCTGCCGACCGGGGGGTGACCTTTACGGGGGATATCTCATGCTTGACCAAACGGGGGGCGGCCTGCCCGCAAAGCCCGGCACCGGCTACAAACCACAGCACTTTGCGTCGATCATGGCTGACCCCGGCCCCGTGGGCTGGCTGGAAATTCATGCTGAGAATTACATGGGCGACGGTGGCCGCCCCTTGGCACAACTGCGCTGCCTTGCCGAACGCTTTCCGATCTCGGTCCATGGGGTTGGTCTGTCGATTGGCGGCGAAGGGCGGCTGGACAAAGATCACCTTGACCGCCTGCGCAGCCTTTGCGGCTGGCTGAACCCGGCGAGCTTTTCCGAACACCTTGCCTGGTCAACGCATGACGGGGCCTTTCTGAACGACCTGCTGCCCTTGCCCTACACGGCTGCAACGCTGGCCCGGGTCTGCGACCACATTGACGAGGTCCAAGAGGTGCTGGGTCGGCGGATGCTGTTGGAAAACCCCTCGACCTATGTCGCCTTTGCCGAGACCACGATGGATGAGGTCGCGTTCCTGACCCAGATCGCGCAGCGCACGGGATGCGGGCTCCTGTTGGATGTGAACAACGTCTATGTCTCTGGGACAAATCAGAATTATGACCCCGAAGCCTATCTGGATGCCTTCCCGCTGACGCTGGTCGGTGAAATCCATCTGGGCGGGCATAGCGAGGACCGCGATGACCATGGCAACCGCCTGTTGATCGACAGCCACGGGGCCGAGGTGGTTGATCCCGTCTGGGCGCTTTACGCCCGGGTGATCGCGCGGGGTGGCCCCCGTCCGACCTTGATCGAATGGGACAATGACGTGCCCGACTGGTCAGTCTTGCAGGCCGAAGCCGCCCGCGCCGCGCGGATGCTGGAGCCTGTGGCATGACCCAAGCCGCCTTTGCACAAGCGCTTCTGGACCCAGAGGCAGCCCTTCCCGCCGGCATCGTTGATCCGCAGGGCCGCCCGGCCCCGAAGCGTTTTTCGGTCTATCGCAACAACATGGCGTCATCCCTGACCCGCGCTTTGGAGGCGGCGTTTCCGACAGTGCGCAAGCTGGTCGGGGATGACTTCTTTGCCGCCATGGCCGGGCTGTTCCTGCGGGCCCATCCGCCCCAGTCGCGGATGCTGATGCTGTATGGCGCGGTACTTCCGGGCTGGCTGGAAAGCTTTCCGCCGGTGGCGCATCTGGCCTATCTGCCGGACGTTGCGCGGCTGGATCAGGCGATGCGCGAAAGCTATCATGCCGCCGATAGCGCGCCCTTGGCCGAGGCAGATTTCCAGCGTCTGCTTGCAGCCGATATCGCCGGGTTGCGGTTGCGACTTGCGCCATCGGTCTGGCTGGTCCGCTCCCGTTGGCCGGTGCTGTCGATCTGGGTCGCCAATACCGAAGGCGGGCCGCAGCCAACCCCGGGACCCGAAGACGTCCTGATCCTGCGGCCCGGGTTTGACCCCCGGCCGCACCGGTTGCCTGCCGGGGGCGGGGCCTTTGTGCAAGGTCTGCTTCAGGGGCAAACTCTGGGTCAATGCCTTGATCTGGCAGGGGCTGGTCTGGACCTTCCCGCCGTCCTGTCACTCCTCGTCGCGGGCGGCGCCATCGTCGGAGTAGATCAATGACCGGGCTTCTGACCCTTTACGACCGAGCCACCGGGCAGATGGATCGCGCGGGTGACTGGCTGTTGCCAACCGCGGCGCGGCTGGTGTTTGCAGGTGTCCTGTTCGGCTATTTCTGGGCCTCGGCCGGGACCAAGCTGGAGGGGGTGTTTTCCCCCTCAATCGGGGCCTATGCGCAGATCTTCCCGCGGGCGTTCGAGGCGGCGGGGTATGACGTTGGCCAGATGGGGCTGTGGCAGCGGCTGGTGGTTCTCGCGGGGGCATGGGCGGAATTTGCGCTGCCGGTGCTGATCGTGCTGGGCCTGCTCACCCGGTTGGCGGCGCTTGGGATGGTGGGGTTTGTCGTGGTGCAAAGCCTGACCGATGTCATCGGCCATGGCGCGGCGACCGGGGCGTGGTTCGACCGGGCATCCGACGCGCTGATCCTGGACCAGCGGGCGTTCTGGCTGCTGCTGTTTCTTGTGCTGATCCTGAAAGGCGCGGGCCCGGTTTCGGCGGATCGGTTGCTTGCCGGAGCGGTTCCACGCCTTGTAGCTTGATTTTCAGCGAATCCTTGGCATCATCGCGAAAGTGACGACAGAATTCCTGACCGCCTCTCTGATCGAAGGCCCTGGAAGACCTGATGGCACGGCCCGCGGCAATGGCGCCTCGGGGGGGTTCTGAGAGGAGAAGCGGCATGCCGACAGGCACCGTGAAGTGGTTCAATTCGACCAAAGGCTACGGCTTCATTGCCCCTGACGACGGCGGCAAGGACGTGTTCGTGCATATCTCGGCTGTCGAACGGGCCGGGCTGAAGGGACTGAACGACAATCAGAAGATCGGCTACGAACTGCAGTCGGGCCGTGACGGCAAGCAGTCGGCCGGGGATCTGCGGCTGCTTTAAGACGTCAGCGCGGCTTCGGTCGCGCTGTCCCATCCCAGATACCAGCGGGTGCCGTCGTGGATGATCGGCCGTTTCATGACGGTCGGCTGGGCTGCGATCTGCGCCTCGGGGTCAGAGGCTTTCAGGAAATCGTTGAAGGCGCGGTAGGTGGTGGACTGCTTGTTCACCGCGAGATCCCCGAATTCGTGCACGATCGTTGCGATCTCGGCCTCGGTCAGGGGGGTGGCGCGGATGTCGCGGAAGGTGACGTCCTTGCCGGCCGCTTGCAGGGACTTGAGGGCGCGCTTGCAGGTGTCGCAGGTGGAGATGCCGTAGAGGATCATCGGGGGCCTATCGGTTGGTGTCCCGGGCAGGGACAGGTTTTGAGACTTGCGATTTCAAGGGCTTAGCCTTACGCGTTCACCCTTTGGTAACACATCGACACGGTGACCGCAAAGGCCCTTAGCCATGGATCAGCCGGGTCAGCATCACCCCGGCCCAAGCGGAAAAGGCGGTCAGCGCGCCGCCCCAGAGCGTATCGGTCACCACCATGTGCCAATGCCAGTCGCGCATCACGCTCCACGAGGTGAATTCATAGGTGCCGTAGGCCATCAGCCCGACAAGGAGCGCGGGCAGGACCAAGGGCGCACCCGTTTTCAGCGCGGGCAAGGACACGAGGTAGACCAGCCCAGCGACATAGGCGAGGTAGAACAGGGCTGCCGGCGCAATGCGGATCGGCTCGGCCAGTAGCGGGCCGATGTGGCGGGTGAAAAGGGGCTTCATCACCAGCGTCAGCATGATCGCATCAAGGATCAGAAAGACGGCGGCTGTGGTGCCGTAGAGGGTAAGGGTTTGCATGGCTGACCTTCCGTTTCCAATCAGATAGGGCAGATCGCGCCAAGGGCGAGGCTTTTGAGTCTGCCGACGGCGCTGTGCAGCCGCAATAGCCTAGCCGCCCGCCGAGCCTTTGGCCTTGTCGCGCAGCCAGTCGGCAAGATCGCCATCCTCGACCAGACCTTGGGCGCAGCGGACGATGATCTGGCCCACTTCCTCAGCACTCCAGGTGATCTGGATTCCGTTGAGGTCGAGACAGGTATCCATCGACTGGTGAGCGGTCCGCTTGTTGCCATCGTTGAAGCAGTGCCCCCGAGCAATTGCCATCGCATAGGCGGCGGCCAGATCAAAGGCATCCGCGACCATGCCATAGGCAAGGCGGTTGTCGACGCGGGCAAGGGCGGCCTCAAGCGATTTGTCCCGCGCCCGGCCGGGAAGTTCGCCGGGGTTCAGGATGGCATCGTGCAGCGCCTCGACCAGTTCGGGCGAGAGCAGTTGCATTTACTTGTCCTTGAGGTAGTCCAAAACGGGTTGGTTGATCGCGCGGCGCCGGTTGAGGCTTTCCATCACCTCTTCCAGCGTGGCGACGCGGTGGTCGCCCTTGTCCACGGCGGCCTCTGGCACAAGATAGGCCACGACGGCGGAGTTCTTCAGGATCGCCACCGGCTTGCCGCCCGAGCGTTCCAGCACCTTATGCGGTTCGCGCAGTTCGGTCATCGTGGCAATGTGCGGGGTCAAGAGGCGGGTCATGATGTATGTCCTGAAAGGGTCTTTGGAATATACATTGAAATGCACATTTTGCAAGGCGCGACCGAACGGCGGTTCGTCGCTGCGGCATTACCGCTTTGCCGCAGGGCCTTGAAGGCCGCAAAGGCGGGGCCTAGTGTCCGGGCACAAGACAAGAGGCAAGGCATGGCCGGCAAGCGCAGTATTTTCGAAGAGGTCGGGGCGGGGCAATCTGTTCCGACGCCGCCGAAGGGCGGGGGCATTGATGCACGTCCCAAGGGCGCGCGGCGGGGCATCCGGCTATGGCTGGTGGCGCTGTTCCTGCTGGTTGTCACCATGATAGCCGTTGGCGGGTTGACGCGGCTGACTGACTCGGGGCTTTCGATCACCGAGTGGCGGCCGGTCACCGGTGCCTTGCCACCGATGAGCGCCGAGGCTTGGGACGCAGAGTTCCAGAAATACCGCGAAATTCCGGAATACCAGTTGCAGAACAAAGGGATGAGCCTTGAGGACTTCAAGGTCATCTACTGGTGGGAATGGGGGCACCGCCAGCTTGGCCGGGTGATTGGGCTGGTCTGGGCGGTTGGGTTCATTGGCTTTGCCCTTGCCAAGCAGATCCCGCCGGGATGGACCGGGCGTCTGTTGCTGCTTGGGGCGCTGGGGGGCGCACAAGGGGCGATTGGCTGGTGGATGGTGTCGTCCGGTCTTGGGGGCGAGCGGGTGGATGTCGCGTCCTACCGGCTGGCGACGCATCTGGGGCTGGCTTTTGTCATCCTGGGCTTCCTTGCGTGGTATGTGCTGCTTCTTGGGCGGAGCGAGGCCGAGTTGATGACGGCACGGCGTGGGCGCGAGGCGAAGCTGTTCGGGCTGTCCACCGGTCTGCTGCATTTCACCTTTCTGCAGATCGTGCTGGGGGCGTTGGTCGCCGGAATCGACGCGGGGCGGGCCTTTCCGACCTGGCCGCTGATGAACGGCAGCTTCTTTCCGGCGGATGCGTTCTATGTCCCGGACGGGGCGGGGGGCAGTCTGCCGGTGTGGCATGCGTTCTTTGAAAACCCCGGGCTCGTGCAATTCCTGCACCGGATGTCGGGGTATCTGCTGTTTGCCTTCGGCGTGGTCGTCTGGCTGCGCGGGCGGCGGTCGGCCTATCGTGCAACGCAAGGCGCATTCAACGCGGTGATGGCTATGCTGGTGGCGCAGATGGTGCTGGGCATCGTCACGGTGCTGACCGTCGCGCATCTGCATGTGGCGATCACCCATCAGATTGGCGCGGTGATCCTTTGGGTGTTGATCCTGCGGGCGCGGCATCTGTCTCAATACCCCGTGGCGGGGTCGATCCGGGAAGGCACGGCATGAGCGTGTATGATGATCTGATGGCGTTCCAGCGCCAGACCGAGGCTTTGGCGCAGGTGGCGGGCCGGCTGGGCTGGGACCAGGAAACGATGATGCCCGAGGGCGCCGCGGACCAGCGGGCCGAGGAGATCGGGGCGCTGGAATCGGTGCTGCATGCCCGGCGGACGGATGGGCGGCTGGCCGTCTGGCTGGACCGGGCGAAGGCGCCGGATGCGGTGGGAGAGGCGCAGTTGCGGCAGATGCGGCGGTCTTATGCGCGGGCGGTGAAGATCCCGGCGCGGTTGGCCGAGGAACTGGCGCGGGTCACCTCGCTGGCGCAGGGCGTCTGGGCCGGGTGCCGCGCGCGGGAGGATGTAGCGGGCTTCCTGCCAACGCTGGCCCGGGTTGTGGCGTTGAAGCGCGAGGAGGGGGCGGCGCTGGCAGAAGGCGGCGATCCCTATGACGCGCTGGTCGATGACTATGAACCGGGGATGACCGGAGCGGCGATCGCGGCGATGTTTGACGCGATGCGGCCACGGCTGGTGGCCTTGCGGGCAAAGGTTCTGGCGGCAGGGGCGCCGAAAGGTGTGGTCGGCACCTTTGACACGCAGGCGCAGTTGGCGCTGACGCGGGAACTGGCGACGGTGTTCGGCTATGACTGGACCCGGGGGCGGGTGGATCTGGCGGTGCATCCGTTTTCGTCCGGGTCGGGCCATGATGTGCGGATCACCACGCGGGTGAATGAGGTCGATCCGTTCAACTGCTTTTACTCCACTATCCATGAGGTGGGGCATGCCGCCTATGAGCAGGGGGTGGATGCGGCGTATCTGCTGACTCCGATCGGGCAGGGGGCGTCGATGGGCGTACATGAAAGCCAGAGCCGGAGCTATGAGAACCAGCTTGGGCGGTCACGCGCGTTCACGGGGTGGCTGTTCGGCCGGATGCGCGAGGTGTTCGGCGACTTCGGGATTGCGGATGCGGAGGGGTTCTACCGCGCGGTGAACCGGGTGCATGCGGGCTACATCCGGACCGAGGCGGATGAGGTGCATTACAACCTGCATGTGATGATGCGCTTTGATCTGGAACGGGCGCTGATCCGGGGCGAGCTGGATGTGGCGGATCTGGAGACGGCGTGGAACGACCGGTTCCGGTCGGATTTCGGGGTGGCGGTGGACAAGCCGTCGAACGGGATGCTGCAGGATGTGCATTGGTCTTGTGGGCTGTTCGGGTATTTCCCGACCTACACGCTGGGCAATGTCTATGCCGGCTGTCTGGTCAAGGCGCTGCGGGCGGACGTTCCGGGCCTCGACAGCATGATGGCCAAGGGCGACGTCAGTGCGGCGACGGCGTGGATGCGAGAGCGGCTGCAACGGCATGGGTCGCGCTATCTGCCGCGTGAGGTGGTGACGCAGGCTTGCGGGTTCGAGCCGTCGGAAGGGCCGCTGCTGGAGTATCTGGAGGCGAAGTTCGGGGATATCTACGGGCTGTGACAGTCGCTTTGCACCCTGACGGCGGCAGCCCTGCGGTCTGGGTGTTGGCGCTGGGTCAGACGGTCCTTTACGCGGGCAGCTACTATGCCTTTCCCGCCTTGCTGCCGGACCTGGTGACGGCGACCGGCTGGTCCAAGGGCACGTTGGCGCTGGGGCCGACGCTGGCTTTCCTGATCATGGCGAGCCTGACGATCTGGACCGGGCGGCTGGTGGATCGGGGGCTTGGCGGCGAGATGTTGGTTTGGGGGCCAACCCTTGCCGCCTTGGGCGTGCTGGGGCTGGGGTTTGCGCCGACGCCTGCGGTCTGGCTGCTGGCCTGGGCGCTGATCGGCGTGGCGCAGGCAGGGTGCCTTTACGAGACTTGCTTTGCCTTCCTGACCCGGCGGCTGGGCGACGGCGCGCGGGCGGCGATCACGCGGGTAACGCTGGTCGCCGGGTTTGCGGGGACGCTCGCCTTTCCCTTGGGTCACTGGGTTGGTGAGCAGTTCGGCGGGCAGGGGGGCATGCTGGTCTTTGCAGCCGTCACCGCGCTGGCCGTGCCCTGCAACCTTTGGGCCGTCAGGTCCCTGCGCAAACGAGCGCGGGCAGGAAGTGAACCTGCACCCACCCCCCCCGGCCTGCTGCAAGCGGCGCTGCGGCGGCCAGCGTTCTGGGCGATTGCGGTGTCCTTTGGGCTGATCTGGCTGAACCACGGTATCCTGATCACCTATGTCCTGATCCTGTTCGAGGATCGGGGCGCTGCGTCCGGGATGGCTGCACTGGCTGCGGCCTGCATTGGCCCGGCGCAGGTGGCGGGGCGGCTGATGCTGTTGATGGCGGGGGCGCGGGTCACAACCGGGCAGGCGACGACCGCCGCCTTGGGTGGGGTGGTCGCGGCAAGCGCGCTGTTGTGGCTGGCAGGTGCGGCACCGCTGCTGATCTTTGCCTTCGCGCTGGCGCAGGGGGCGGGGGCAGGGCTGATGTCGATCCTGCGGCCCGTGCTGATTGCCGAGGTGCTGGGGCGCAGTGGTTTTGGGGCGATATCCGGCGCTGTTGCCGTGGCACCGATCCTGGCATCCGCCGCCGCGCCGTCGGTGGGGGCGGGGCTGCTGGCCCTGGGCGGGCCGCAACTGGTGTATGCGGCCTGCCTTGTGCTTGCGGTGCTTGGAATGGCTTTGGCCGCAGCACTGCTGGTGCGGCGGCCGGGATGATCAGTTCAGGGGTTGGTACGAAAACAACCGTTCGCCATCGCCGCCAAGGTCGAAGCGCACGCCAAGGCTGATGACATTGCCGCTGTCGGTGCTGGTGCCATCGTCGGTGCGGTGGTGTCCGATATCGGCATAAACTTGGCCCGCGTCGCTGAAGGCGTAGCCCGCGCCAAGGCTGAACACCCGGTAGGACCCGGCGTCGCCGAAATCGGTGCGGTGCAGGCCAGCGCGGGCGCTGATGGCACCAAAGGCGTAGTCACCCTTCACCTCGGTCAGCGTGAAGGGTTGATCGTCTTCCAGACTGTCACCGATCCGGCCTTCGACCCGCAGCGGGCCGCCAAGATAAAGCGCCTCAAGCGCGTAGACGTAGATTTCGTCGGCGCGGTTGTCGACGGCCATCATCGCGCCAAGGCGCAGGCTGTCCGAGACATCGGCCGTCGCGTGGAGGGCTACGCCGTTGTACTGGTCAAAGTCGATGTCGCTGGAACTGTCGACCTCTTTGCCTATGGCAAGACCGACTTGTGCACCGAAGGTTCCAAAGGACCAGGCGGCATCAAGGTTGCCTTCAAGGCTGTCCAGTTCGGACGAGGAGCCGGAGTCGTATTTCTGGTATTGCAGGTCGACGACCGCACCTTCAAAGCCCTGCGCCATTGCGGCGACAGGAAAGGTGGAAAGGATCAGGATCAGGGGGTAACGCATTGCTCGGCCTCATGTTGTTGTTTTCTCCACTATATCTGGTGAAGGTGAGGCTGTCATCTGCCAACTGTTGCTGTGGCGAAGTGTTGCTTGGCGAAGGGCGCGCTTCAGGCCTTTGAGGGCCAGACTTGCGCCGGTCCAGACGGTCTGGCCACCTGCGGCGGCGTTTGGAACAGGGGCGTCGGCCACCAGCCATGGGCTGTCTGCCGCATAGGGATGGTCTGCACGAGCCGGAAGATCAGCCCCGGCGATTGCGCCAGATCAGCCCTTGGGTTTCAGGAACCGGCCGTCCATGACTGCGCCGCTTTCGATGACGATGCCGGCGGTGGTGACATCGGCCTTCACCTCGGCCGAGGCGCGCAGGGTCAGGCTTTCGCAGGTGACGCTGCCGTCAAGTTTGCCCTTCACCTCAACCGTCGTGGCGTTGACCGAGCCTTTCAGGCGACCCTCGGCGCCGATGATCAGGCCGTGGGCCGTAAGGTTGCCGTCAATTTCGCCCAACACCTCAACCGAGCCGGTGGTGCTGATTTCGCCGGTGATGCGCAGGTCGGCCCCAAGGACAGAGCGACCGGCATTGGCCCCGGGGCCAGAGGGGCGCGGAACCGGCGGGGTTGGGGCTGCGGAGGCGTCGGCGGTCTTGGAAAACATCGTGGGCTATCCTTGCAAGGGTTGTCTGATAAGGCGGGATCAGGGCGGGTCGGTCAAGGGGCGCTGTCGCGGGCTGGCGGGTTTCCCGCCGATGTGATGTCGTATCCGGGCCAGCAGGGGGCTGTCCCGGGTGGTCAGATGGACGCGGGAATCATGGGGAGTGGCGGAATGGCGGATGGGTTTTTTGCGCCGGTGTCGGGGTTCGACCTGCCACGTTTTGCGGGCGTGCCGACGTTCATGCGGCTACCGCATGTGCCGTTTGATCACCCCCGGTTCGGCGAGGTGCAGATCGGCCTGATCGGCGCGCCCTGGGACGGGGGGACGACGAACCGCCCCGGCCCCCGGCATGGGCCACGGCAGTTGCGGGATCTGTCGACGATGATCCGGGCGCAGAACGGGGCGACATGGGTCGCGCCGTTCGAGCTTGCGCGCTGCGCCGACCTTGGGGATGTGGCGCCGAACCCGGGCGATCTGATGGATTCGATGGCGCGGATGGAGGCGTTCTATGACCGGGTGGTTGCGGCAGGGGTGCTGCCGCTGACCGGGGGCGGGGATCATCTGTGCACGCTGCCGATCCTGCGGGCGGTGGCGAAGTCGCGTCCGGTGGGGATGATCCAGTTCGACAGCCATACCGACCTGAATGACGTCTATTTCGGGACGTCACGCTACAACCATGGCACGCCCTTCCGCCGCGCGGTGGAGGAGGGGCTGATCGAGCCCAAGCGCTATGTCCTGATCGGGATCCGGGGCACGGCCTATGGGCGCGAGGACTGGGATTTCGCGGCGGCCAATGGAATCCGCATCATCCCGATTGCCGAGTTCCACGCGCGGGGGGCCGAGGACGTGATGGCCGAAGCGCGGGAGATTGTGGGCGCGGGGCCGGTCTATGTGACCTATGACATCGATTTCGTCGACCCGACCTTTGCCCCCGGAACGGGGACGCCGGAGGTTGGGGGGCCGAACTCCTGGCAGGCCTTGCAGGTGGCGCGGGGGTTGCGGGGGCTGGATGTGGTGGGGGCGGACCTTGTGGAGGTCTCGCCGCCGTTTGATCAGACGGGCGGGACGGCGTGGCTGGGGGTGTCGTTGATGTTCGAGATGCTGTGCGTGATGGCCGAGCGGGTCGCCCGAGGCTAGGCGCCGGGGCGCTGCCCCGGACCCCGGGATACTTGAGCCAGAATGAAAGGAATTAGACTGTGCGGGCTGAAATGATCATAACGAATGCGAAGGTCCTGACGATGGACCCAGCACAGC